>CACHWN010000025.1 GCA_902583585.1 uncultured Pelagibacteraceae bacterium | reverse complement strand
ACATTGAAATTGAGATACTTAAAGTCAAATAAGTAAGCATAGTGATTGAAATTATTTCAATAGCTCTTCCTGTTTGCATTAAAGCAGTCCCCGCAAAAACTAACACTATATCTGGATAGGCAATAGCGGCTGCCAATGAAGAATTTTTTGTAAGATTTAAATACTGATTTGTAGTTGGTGGAATAATTATTCTTAATGCTTGAGGCATCACTACGAGTTTTAAAATTTGATTTTTATTTAATCCTATACTTGCTGCAGCTTCTTTTTGACCTTTGCCAACTCCCAAAATTCCAGCTCTTACATTTTCAGCAATAAACGTTGCTGTGTACATTGATAAAGCTAAAGCTAAAGCAATTAATTCTGGAATAATACTTACTCCACCTTCATAAGTATAAACTGTTGATGATAATTGTTTTAAAACTGGATATTCAAAAGTGAGAGAGACTCCTAGAAAAAGAAATGTAATTAAAGGTATCAATATAAATGTTGCTAAAGAGATAGATGTGGCTGGCAGCTGTTTTCCAAATTGTTCTCTTTGTTTAGTTGCGTAAGAATTAATAAAATAAATTGCAATAAACGCAGCAATAATTGATAAAAGAAAAATATTAAAATTAGTCCATATAAATTTTGGTACATACAAGCCTTTAATCGTTAAAAATGATATATCATTAAAACTTATACCGTTTTCAGGTAAAGGAAGTGCTCGTAAAGCAGCGAAATACCAGAAAAAAATTTGTAAAATCAAAGGTATATTTCTAAAGATTTCTACATACCACTCAGCTACTTTAGCTATTAAATAGTTATCTGATAATCTTGATACTCCTACTACTACTCCAATAATTGTTGCAAAAAATATTCCTATTACTGAGACTAAAATTGTATTTAATAAACCTACTAAAAACGCTCTCCCATACGAGTGTGAACCATCATACTCGATCATTGAAAATGTAATATCAAATGATGCTTCTTGATTTAAAAAACCAAAACCAAATGATATTCCTCTGTTGCCCATGTTAACTTGAGCATTGGTAGCAAAATAAATAATTACAGAGAGTAAAGCTAAAACAGTTATTGCCTGAGGGATTAAATCTCTTGCTTTTTTGTTTTCAATATTGAATTTTTTAAAAATCATTATTTTGAGAGTAAAAAAAAGGGCCAGATAAATCCAGCCCTTTTTAATTTTATTAGCAATTATCTTGCTGGTGGTACGTAAAGAATTCCACCTTTAGTCCATAATTGATTAGGACCTCTATTAGGTAAAATTCCAGTATCAGCTATGTGTTTTTTATAGCTTTCACCGTAATTACCAACTTGCTCGATAATTCTTAAGCTCCACTCGTTATCTAAACCGAATGCTGCACCTAATTCACCTTCAGAACCTACTAATCTTTTGATAGCTGGGTTCTCAGAGTCTTTTAGGCTAGAAGCGTTTGATGAATTAACACCGTACTCTTCTGCTTCGATCATAGTATTAAGAGACCATCTTACGATATCTTCCCATACTGCATCCCCTTGTCTTACAACAGGGCCTAATGGTTCTTTAGAAATCGTTTCAGGTAATACTTTGTGCTCATCTGGATTTGACATTTTAGTTCTTTGTGCCGCTAAACCAGATTTATCTGTAGTGTAAGTATCACATCTTCCAGCATCATAAGCTTGTACTACTTCATCCGCTTTTTCAAATGCGATTGGTTCGTAACTTATGTTTTTAGAATTAAAGAAGTCTCTCATGTTAAGCTCGGTTGTCGTACCTGTATTTGTACAAGCAGAAATACCGTTTTTGAAATCATTCACAGAATTAATTCCAGAATTTTTTCTTACCATGAATCCTTGACCATCATAAAAGTTTACACCAACAAATGTTAAACCAATGTCAGCATCTCTTGATAATGTCCAAGTTGTGTTACGTGCAAGAACGTCAATTTCACCAGATGTTAAAGCTGTGAATCTTTCTTTTGCACTTAAAGGAGTATATTTAACTTTATCAGCATCGCCTAAAACAGCCGCTGCAACAGCTCTACATACG
>CACHWN010000024.1 GCA_902583585.1 uncultured Pelagibacteraceae bacterium | reverse complement strand
CCTGTAGAAAGTTGATAAAGTTTAAATTTTTCGACAATAAAGTTAGATTGTGTGCCTTTACCTGCTCCAGGTGGTCCAAATATTACTAAATTCATTTGAATTATTTCCCAAATTTGGCTTTTTTAATTAATGACTCGTATTGTGAACTCATTAGTCTCGTTTGTACTTGGGTAACAGTATCCATAGCGACAACTACTACAATCAAAATAGATGTTCCGCCTAAATAAAATGGAATTGGATATTTTGCAATTAAAAATTCTGGCATCAAGCAGACAAAAGTAAGATATAATGAACCTACTGTCGTTAGTCTTATAAGAATACTCTCAATATATTCTGCAGTTCTTTCACCAGGTCTTATACCAGGAATATAACCACCGTATTTTCTCAAATTCTCTGATGTCTCTTTCGGATTAAAAACAATAGATGTATAAAAGAAAGAGAAAAAAATAATTCCTGCAGCATAGAGCATCATATATAAAGGCTGACCCTGAGTGAACATTGATGAAATTTTTAGAAATGCATCAGAGTCAGCGAATCCAAAATTTGAAATAGTTATTGGCAATAACAACAAGGCGGATGCAAATATTGCTGGAATAACGCCAGCGGTATTAATCTTTAATGGTAAATGTGAAGACTCTCCCCCATACATTTTGTTACCTACCTGTCTTTTGGGATAATTGACTAAAATTTTTCTCATTGCTCTCTCAAAAAATACAATGAATAAAACTGTAAAAATCACTAAAACAAAAATAGCAACGATCATTAACGCTGATAATGCTCCTGTTCTACCAAGTTCAAAAGTTGAGGCTAAAGCTCTTGGAATTTCAGCAACAATACCTGAAAAAATTATAAGAGATATTCCGTTACCAACTCCTCTTAAAGTAATTTGTTCACCAAGCCACATTAAAAAAGTTGTTCCAGCAACTAATGATATTGTTGTTATAATTCTAAATGACATGCCTGGATCTACAACTAAATTCCCGGAATTTTCTAAACCAACTGAAACTCCATAGCCTTGCAAGCAAGCAATCAAAACTGTCCCATACCTTGTTATTTGGGTAATTTTTTTTCTTCCTATCTCACCTTGTTCTTTTAAGTTTTTAAAGTAATCAGATACTCCAGTTAAAAGTTGTACAATAATTGCAGAAGAAATGTAAGGCATAATACCTAACGCAAAAATTGCCATTCTAGTAACTGCACCACCTGAGAACATATTGAACATCCCCAAAAGCCCTTTTTGACTTGAGGCCATAATCTCTTTTAAAGCTATAGGATCAATTCCTGCAAGTGGGACGTATGTACCTAGACGGTAAATTATCAATATCAATATCGTAAAGAAGATTCTATTTTTTAAATCTTTAGCCTGACTAAATGCACCTGCTGTGTTTAATGTTTCACTAGACATTTTTCTACTTTTTTATGATGTTGATTTTTCCACCAGCTTTTTCAACTTTTTCTAAAGCTTGCTTGGAAGCAAAGTTCGCTTTTATCTCAAGTTTATTTTTGATTTCACCAGATCCAAGTATTTTAAGCTTCATGTATTTCTTATTAATCAATCTTTTGGATTTTAAAATTTTTAAATCTAAATTGTTTTCAAGTTTATTCTCCTTTTTTTCTATCATAGTTTGAATTTTTGATAGATTTAAAATTGCCGTTGAATTATTTTTAAGTGGCTTAAAGCCTCTCTTAGGTAATCTTCTGTAGAGAGGCATTTGACCTCCCTCAAAACTTTTAATTGCAACACCTGATCTGGACTTTTGACCTTTGTGTCCTCTGGAAGAAGTTTTACCTTTACCCGAACCAATTCCCCTTCCAACTCTGGTTTTGCTTTTATTAATTTTTACTAAGGCATTAAGCTGCATTATTTTACCTCTCTTTTAAGAATAATATCAGAAATTTTTTTTCCTCTTATAGCTGATAAAATTTTTGGTGAATTCTGTGATTTTAGCCCATTCAAACAAGCTTTCAAAACATTATGGGGATTTGCAGAACCTAGTGATTTTGCAACGACATCTTGTATGCCTAAAACCTCACAAACTGATCGAATGGCACCACCTGCGATTATGCCAGTACCTGCTGGGGCTGCCCTTAAAAAAACCTTACCTGATCCATTTTTTCCTTTAACGTCATGATGCAAGGTTCTACCCTCTTTAAGAGGGATTTTAATCAGATTACGTTTGGCAACTTCCGTAGC
>CACHWN010000023.1 GCA_902583585.1 uncultured Pelagibacteraceae bacterium | reverse complement strand
TGAAGAAGTTATAGGTAAAGCATCTAAGGCAAATAGTAAAGATATTCAACGGGCGTTGAAGTCGGCTGAAAAAGGTTTAGAAATTTGGAAAAATACTTCTCCGTGGGAAAGATCAAAAGTTATTAGAAAAATTTCAGAGTTAATGAGAAAAAAAGTAGATACATTATCAAAATGGCTTACATTGGAAGTTGGTAAACCTCTTACTGAAGGCGCTGGAGAAGTAGGAGGCGCAGCTGATATATTTGAATGGAACTCTGAAGAAACAAAAAGAATTTTCGGTGAAATAAATCAAAGTCGTTTTCCCAACACGAAAATACACGTCATATACCAACCAGTAGGTGTGGTGGCCGCTTTAGTGCCATGGAATTTTCCAGTTATCCTAGCATCAAGAAAAATCTCTACTGCATTAGCGGCAGGATGTTCTGTTATTGTAAAACCAGACGTTATTACACCTGGAAGCGTGATGGAAATAGTTGATATTTGTAAAGAGGCCGGAGTTCCACCAGGGGTAGTTAATTTATTATCAGGTGATCCTGCAGCTATTTCCTCTGAGTTAATACAATCTGATATAATAAAAAAAATTTCAATCACAGGATCAACTAGAGTTGGTAAACTTATTTTAAAACAAGCTGCTGAAAAAGTTCAAAGAGTAACTATGGAATTAAGCGGACATTCACCATTTATTGTCTTTGATGATGTAGATTTAAATAAAGTAACAGATATGGCTATTACTGCAAAATTCAGAAATAATGGACAGGTTTGTATTTCTCCTAATAGGTTTTACATTCATGAAAGGAAAAAAGATGAGTTTGCTAATTTAATGGTTGAGAAAACTAAAAAATTGAAAATGGGTAATGGTATGGACAACGATACCATACTTGGTCCTTTATGCACAAAAGACCGTTTAGAAGGAGTTGAAAAATTAGTTGAAACTACAAAAAAGGAAGGCGGAAAAATTCTTTTAGGCGGTAAGAGAGCTGCAAATTTTAATAAAGGTTATTATTACGAGCCAACAATCTTTGATAATATTAAAGATAATTTTACCGTAATGAAGGAAGAACCTTTCGGTCCTATAGTTCCAATTCTAAGTTTTAAAGATTTTGAGGAAGTAATGGAAAGGGCTAATAATAATGACTTAGGTTTAGCAAGTTACGTCTATACAACGGACTTAAAAAAAGCAAATCAAGCATCTGAAAAATTAGAAACTGGTTGTGTTGCGGTAAACACAGCTGTTGTAGCACTTGCAGAGGCTCCGTTTGGAGGAATTAAACAAACAGGTTACGGTAGAGAAGGTGGGTCTATGGCAATAAAAGATTATTTAAATATTAAATATACTCACTTTGGTATTTCATACGAATGAGGAAAAATAAATTAAAAGAAATTTTTAAAGCAGGAAAATCCGCAGTTAATGGTTGGTTACAAATTCCGAACTCTTTTACCGCTGAATTAATGGCAAATCAAGGTTGGGACTCTTTAACTTTAGATATGCAACATGGAGTAATTGACTATCCAAATGCAATAGGAATGTTGCAAGCTATATCAAGTACTAATGTCGTTCCAATGGCTAGAGTAAATTGGAATGAGCCAGGACAAATAATGAAAATTCTTGATGCTGGCGCCTATGGAATTATTTGTCCAATGGTCAGTAATAAAAAAGAAGCGGAAAATTTTGTTAAAGCATGTATGTATCCACCTGAAGGTTATAGAAGTTATGGGCCTATTAGAGGTTTAGTATATGGTGGTTCAGATTATGCAGATGAGGCGAATAATGAAATATTAAAATTTGCAATGATCGAAACAAAAGAGTCATTAGAAAATCTGGATGATATAATGGAAACTCCTGGATTAGATGGAATTTACATAGGTCCTGCTGATTTAAGTTTAGCGATTGGAGAGAAACCTAGTTTTGACAAACCTGAAGGTGATCCGGTTTATAAAGTAATAATGAAAATTTTAGAGCATGCAAAAAAGAATGATTTAATTGCTGGTATACAAAATGGTCAACCAGAATATGCAGAAAAAATGATAAATAAGGGATTTCAGTTAGTCACTATCGGTTCAGATCAAAGATACATGACAGCAGCATCCAAGACGGCTTTAAGCAAACTTAAAAAAGATCAAATTAAGGACTCCGGCAAGGGTTATTAGTATTAGATGCATTATTTCGTCTATATGCTCAAATCTCTGGGCAAAGAATCAGTAACTTATGTTGGATATACAAATGATTTAAAAAAAAGAATTGATCTTCATAATAGTAACAAAGGAGCTAAATTTACTAGGGGTCGTAAATGGAAACTAATTTATAAGGAGAAATTCAACTCAAAAAAAGAGGCAATTTCTAGAGAATATTATATAAAGAAAAATAGAACATTTAGAAATAAAATT
>CACHWN010000022.1 GCA_902583585.1 uncultured Pelagibacteraceae bacterium | reverse complement strand
TTGAAGCCTATACGATGATTTAGTTTTTTTTTTATTAACTTTAACTTTATTTTGTCTAAGTATTTTTTCTAATAAAGAGTGCGGTAAGTTAATTATTTTATTTTTAAACCATTTATCAAGCCGTGAGTTATTGTAATCATCTTCTACAATAAAGGATTTTCGCATTACAGCTTAAATTATTTACTTGCTATTTTTTGTGTTACTTCTGGCTCTTTAGTTTTGTCTTTCGACGCAGTTTTTTTTGGTTTATCGATTTTTTTAGCCTCTGGATTTCTATCGACCAATTCTATAACAGCCATAGGCGCATCATCCCCTGTTCTAAAACCAGCTTTTAAAACTCTGGAATAACCACCTTTCCTAGAGCTGTATCTCTTTGACAATTCATCGAATACTTTTGTAACCGATTTTTTATCTTGTAATTTTGAGAAAAGTCTTTTCTTGTTGCTTAAACTATTATCTTTTCCAATTGTTATCACCTTATCAATTTGAGGCTTTAATTCTTTCGCTTTTGGTAGAGTAGTAATTATTTGTTCATATTTTATAAGAGAGTTAAGCATGTTTTTGAACAGAGCTTTCCTATGCTCACCAGTTTTGTTAAGTTTTCTATATCCAAGACCGTGTCTCATTAGTAGTTATTTTCCTCTAATTTCTTTGAAAGTTCGGCTATATTATCTGGTGGCCAATTAGGTATCTCCATACCCAGATATAACGACATAGTGTTCAAGACCTCTTTAATTTCATTTAAAGATTTTCTTCCAAAATTTGGAGTTCTAAGCATTTCAGGTTCTGTTTTTTGAACCAAATCTCCAATATAAATAATATTGTCATTCTTTAAGCAATTCATAGATCTTACTGAAAGCTCTAATTCTTCCACTCTTTTTAAAAGATTTCTGTTAAATTCAGGTTCAGATGATTTTGTTTCTCTTACTATTTCTTGCGGATCTTCAAAATTCACAAACATTGATAACTGATCTTGAAATATTCTTGCCGAATAAGCAATCGCGTCCTCTGCATCAACTGTCCCGTTTGTTTCAACTGTCATAACTAACTTGTCATAGTCTAAAGCACTTCCGGCCCTTGTGTTTTCAACTGAAAATGATACTTTTTTTACAGGGCTGAATAAAGAGTCAATAGAGATTAAACCTAGTGGACTATCTTCTGACTTATTTTTTTTTGCCTGAACGTATCCTTTTCCAGTGCTTACCATTAATTCCATATGAAAGTGTGTTTTTTCGTCTAAATTGCAGATAGTCTGATCTGGATTTAAAATTTCAATCTCTGGTACAAGAGTAATATCTTTGGCTTTCACCTCTTTAGGTCCTTTAATATCTAAAATAATTTTTTTCGTTGATGAAGAAGAAGATTTAATAGCTAAATTTTTTACATTTAATACGATATCTGTAACATCCTCTCTCACACCTTTAATTGATGAAAATTCATGTAGTACTCCATCTATTTGAATTGCTGTTACAGCGGCACCCTGAATGGATGATAATAGAATTCGTCTAAGAGAATTACCAATAGTTTGTCCAAAACCTTTTTCCAAAGGTTCAGCTACAACTTTTGCTACTGATCTATCTTCATTGCTTTTAATGTCTAGTTTATTTGGTTTAATAAGTGCTTTCCAATTTTTATCTATTACATTTGTCGTTGCTTGCATTTATACTCTCCTTCTTTTTGGTGGTCTTGCTCCATTATGAGGCATTGGCGTAGTGTCTTTAATTGATAAAATTTTAAATCCTTTTGACTGAAGAGATCTTAAGGCTGTTTCTCTTCCAGATCCTGGTCCTTTGACTTGAACAGTTAAAGTTCTTAAACCTTGTTCAAAAGCTTTAGCGCCAGCATCATCTGCAGCGACTTGAGCAGCATATGGAGTAGATTTCCTTGAACCTTTAAAACCTTTCGCTCCTGCTGAAGACCAAGAAATTACATTACCACTCTCATCTGCGATCGATACTATGGTGTTATTAAATGTTGAATAAACATAAGCTATGCCTGATGTAACATTCTTTTTGATTTTTTTCTTTTTCTTAAAGCTGCTTATTTTTTTAGTTTCTGGTTTTTGAATTTCAGTTTTTTTTTCACTTTTTTCTATTTTCTTACTCATTATTATTTTTTAAGCGGAGTTAATTTTTTACCTGCAATTGCAATTGCTTTACCTTTTCTGGTTCTAGCATTACATTGCGTTCTTTGTCCTCTTACTGGTAATTTCTTTTTATGTCTTGTGCCTCTATAACACGCTAAATCTACTAATCTTTTAATATTAACTGATACTTCTCTTCTTAAATCACCTTCTACTTTATGGTTTGCATCAATAAATTCTCTAATCTTTAAAACTTGATCTTCAGAAAGTTCGTTAACTCTCTTTGTGGCAGGAATATTCAGCTTTGAACAAATTATTTTTGAAGAGTGTAATCCGATACCATGAATGTATGTGAGAGCAACACTAACTACTTTATTTTGTGGAATGTTAATTCCTGCTATCCGAGCCATATCTTCTATGAATTAATTATTTTATGCGTATTTATATTGTGAAATAACCTAAAGTCAACCCTAGATAGCTTCAATTAATGCGCTAATTTCACTATTAATTTCAGTAATAGACCCCTCGCCA
>CACHWN010000021.1 GCA_902583585.1 uncultured Pelagibacteraceae bacterium | reverse complement strand
TTTAAGAGATAATTTTTCTGTCAATCATGCTGACAAGACAGTTTTTCCTATATTTGTTAAACAAATAGAAATGTTTTTAATTTTCGATAAAAACGTTTATTGGGTTATGGAAGAGTTTAAAGAAAAATTAGAAAATAATAGGGAAAAACTTTTTTATTACCAGAAAAATAAATTTAAAGATGATTTGATCTCTATACAACCAGCTTTAGGTGAAAGAATGAGTGAAATCAAAGGTAAAGACCTTAGTTCTGAAGAAATTGTAGAAGATTTGGTAAAGAACTCTTATAAAAAATAATTAGAGTTATATTATTCTGTTAATTATGCGTTTATTTGACTTAACTTTTAATTTCAAAAAGGTGATTAAATCGTTTAGAAATATAAAGTCTGGGATGTAGTTTCAAATCCTGCCGCCCCGACCATTATTAAGATGAAAAAAGCTAAAATTTATATTCCTGCTAAAACTGCGATGCAATCGGGCAGGGGCAAACTTAAAAATTGGGTATTAGAATTTATAACCAAAGATCCCTCAATAAATCCTTTAATGGGATGGGAAACATCGACGGATACCCTTGAAGAAGTTGTTCTTAAGTTTCCATCAAAAGAAAAAGCTATAGAATATGCTAAAAAGAATAATATATCTTACAATGTAATTGAACCTAATAAGAAAGAATTTGTTATAAAATCATACGCAGATAATTTTCTTAAAGATTAAATATGTGGAGAAGTTTTTTCAGAGATAAAAAATGGTTTTACTGGTCCTATGGAGGAGGATTTTTTATTATTTCTTTGCTAGTGATGCAAACTTATTTAGATGTTCTATTTAATAGTTGGTACAAGGATTTCTATGATATTCTCCAAACAGCTGAGAAACGTGAGATATCCGAGTTTTGGGAGTCAATAAAAAGGTTTTTATATATTGCATTACCATACGTCACACTTTTTGCCTTCACTAATTGGTTCACAAGGTTATGGGCATTTAGATGGAGAGAGGCAATGACGTTTTCGTATATGCCATATTGGAGAGCTACTGAAGCAAAAGTAGAGGGTTCATCTCAAAGAATTCAAGAAGATTGTATGAATTTTGCAAAAATTGTTGAATCAATTGGATTGCAGGTTGTTAAAGCTATTATGACATTAATAGCGTTTATTCCCATTTTATGGGTTCTTTCTTCAAATGTTAATGTTCCATTTTTAAACAATGTATCTGGATCTCTAGTGTGGGTAGCACTTACACTCAGTTTAGGTGGGATACTTATTAGTTGGTTGGTTGGAATAAAATTACCTGGTCTTGAATATAACAATCAAAAAGTTGAAGCAGCATTTAGGAAAGAACTAGTATACGGAGAAGATGATAGAAAAAATTATGTTCAAGCTCCTACGATTTTACAATTGTTCACTGGTATAAAATTTAATTACCATAAACTATTTTTACATTATGGATATTTTGATTTATGGGCCATATGGTACAGACAATTATTTGTAATTGTTCCATTTCTTATAATGGCACCAGGTTTGTTCACTGCAGCGTTCACTTTGGGTGTGATGATGCAAGTTGTAAACGCATTTGGTGAAGTAAAAGATGCTTTTTCTGTATTTTTGTACAATTGGACAAGAATTACAGAACTTAGATCAATACATAAGCGATTAATGGAGTTTGAAACAGCCATTAATTACAATACTAATAAGTTGAGAAAACCAAGAAAATCTGATGTAAGAGTTTAATGGAACTCTATATCAAACTGATAGACGTCATACTCCCAGTATTTTTTGTAATTGGCATAGGCTACTACCTTGGAAAAAAAGATCCTAATTTTAATACTGACTTTATAACCACATTAGCTGGTAATGTTGGAACACCCGCAATGATTTTCTACACTATTACATCAACAGGCGTAACTTTAGAAACATTTATAGAATATTTTACTTATGCTTTAATTATAATTGGAGGGTTTGCTGTAGTAGGCTTAATTGTTCTTGCTTTAATGAAAAAGGACTTTGTAAGTGAACTTCCTCCATTAATATTACCAAATACTGGTAATATGGGTATACCAATTTGCTTATTTGCCTATGGAACAGAGGGCTTAGGTGTAGCCTCAGCTATAGCATCAGTAATTATCTTACTTCACTTCACATTAGGGGTTCTCTTAGCAAAAAAAAATTTTTCACTGAAAATATTAATTACTAATATACCAATGTACGGGATAATAGCAGCTGTGATTGTTTTGTATTATGATTGGGATGTCCCCGGTTTTGTAGTTAA
The DNA here is from genome assembly GCA_902583585.1 of uncultured Pelagibacteraceae bacterium. Taxonomy (GTDB): domain Bacteria; phylum Pseudomonadota; class Alphaproteobacteria; order Pelagibacterales; family Pelagibacteraceae; genus Pelagilacustribacter. The sequence continues at coordinate 468 of CACHWN010000021.1, read as the reverse complement.
TACCACGTTTTTATTAACCTACGCTACAATATTTCTGGTTCTCATGTCTTTAGGAATTGCATTGACTAAATTAAAAGTGGTATCATGGTTGAATGCATCTATTTTAAGCGGCGTAAGAATTATAATTGGTCCCATAATTGGATTTGGTTTAATCAAATATTTAAACCTTTCTGGATTACCTGCTGGAGTACTTTTAATTCAATCTGCTATGCCAAGTGCTATTTTAACTTATCTAGTGGGCTCCATGTATTCAGAGAAAAGGGTAGTGGATAGTATTGCTAGCGTGATAGTAACATCTACACTAATGTCATTTATTACTATCCCGATTGTTGTATATTTAAGTCTCAAATATTTTCAATAAAAACAATTATTTACAATAAATAACTAAAGTAACATATTAATAAATATGTAAGTACTATTTATATATTAATCAAAAAATACAAATAAATATTGAAAAATAATAGTTAT
>CACHWN010000020.1 GCA_902583585.1 uncultured Pelagibacteraceae bacterium | reverse complement strand
ATTACGCAAAATGATGGATTTAAACCGGTAGTTAGATACTTTGATAGAATTACTCGTCCTGAGCAAATAATTTCTACTTTACCTCAGGCAATTGAAGTTATGCTTGATCCTGCTGATTGTGGCCCCGCATGTATCTCTTTAAGTCAAGATGTCCAAGGTGAAGTATTCGATTACCCTGAAGAATTTTTTAAAGAAAGAGTTCATTCTATTAGACGTCCACGTCCAGATGATTATCAAATAAAAAAAGCAGCTGAGGCAATTAAATCCTCAAAAAATCCAATAATAATTTCAGGAGGAGGAGTATTTTATTCTGATGCCATGAATGAATTATCTGATTTTGCAAAAAAACATAATATACCAGTAACACAAACCGTCATGGGTTATTCTACTATGAAAAGAGATCATTCTCACTTTTTAGGACCAATAGGTGGCCTCGGCGGTAAAGCTGCAAATAATATGGCAAAGAAAACAGATTTAGCTATAGCAATAGGTACTAAGCTAGCAGATTTTACTACAGGATCTTGGGCAAACTTCGAAAATCCAAATTTCAAACTTGTATCTATTAATGCAGCTAGATTTGATGCAAATAAACATATGGCACAAGCTGTAGTTGGTGATGCTAAGGTTTCATTATCTGAATTATCTTTAGTTCTAGGAAGTTGGAAAGCAGAGGATAGCTGGAATAAAAAAGCACAATCAGAATTAAAAAATTGGAATGAATATGTAGACAAAGAAAGTGGTCCTACCAATCAAAAATTACCTAGTTATGCTCATGCAGTTGGTGCAATTTATAGAAATTCTGATCCATCAGATATAGCTGTTACTGCGGCAGGCGGTTTGGTAGGAGAAGTTGTACAAGTTTGGCGACCTAGAGAATTAAATACTCATGAAACTGAATGGGGTTTTAGTTGTATGAGTTATGAAATTTCAGGAGCTCTGGGGATTAAAATGGCAAACCCTGATAAAGATGTTATAGCGTTCGTTGGAGATGGATCATATTTGCTTTACAATTCAGATATTTACAGCTCGGTAATTACTAATAATAAATTGATTATAATAGTTTGCGATAACGGTGGTCATGCAGTTATTAATAGACTGCAATTGTATAAGGGAGGTAAAGAATTTAATTGTTTGCTAAAAAGTTCTAAAACTCCTAATCTTGTTCCAGTTGACTTCGCATCGCATGCAAAAAGTATGGGCGCAGAGGGAGAACAAGTGAACTCAATATCTGAACTAGAAGAGGCTTTTAAAAGAGCAAAAAAATCAAAGAAAACATATGTTATAAGTATCCACACAGATGGCTATCAATGGCTTGAGGGTTCTGCTTACTGGGAAAGCCCTACTCTTTCAATACCAACGACTAAGGAAAATGAAAGAGCCCTAAAAGAACACCTAGAAGGGAAGAAAAAACAGAGAAAAGGTGTATAAAATTTTTAATGGTAAAAGTTTATAAAGTCGGTCTAATTGGCTGCGGTCATATAGCTGAAACTTATTTTAGGGCGCATAAATATTTTAATAATTTTAAGATAATTAAATGTGCTGATATTAACAAATTTGCAGCTCAAAAGTGTGCAAAAACTTATAAGATAAGTTCAGCATCGGTTAATGAATTACTTAAAGATAAAGAAATTCAAGTTATTCTAAACTTAACAATACCTAATGCACATTATTTAATTGCTAAAAAATCATTACTTAATGGTAAACACGTTTATTCTGAAAAGCCATTAGCGGTTTCATTCAAAGATGGGAAAGAACTTATAAAAATAGCAAAAAGAAAAAAACTTTTCATAGGAAATGCTCCTGATACTTTCTTAGGTGGAGGCAATCAAAAAGCAAGAGAACTTTTAGACAAAAAAGTAATAGGTAAAGTGAAGTTTGGCACAGGAATATTTGCCTATCCAGGAATACAATCCTATCATCCTAATCCAGAGCCTTGGTTTGCTAAAAAAGGAGGAGGACCAGTTATAGACATGGGTCCGTATTATTTAACTGCTTTAGTAAATTTATTAGGTCCAGCTAAAGAAGTAACAAGTATAAGCTCAAAAGGGGTAAACAAAAGAACTATTGGTATAGGACCAAAAAAGGGTAAAAAATTTAAAGTGGAGTGCCCCACAACTTATTTTTCAACTATAAAATTTCATAATGGCACAATAATCAGATTAACTTTATCTTTTGATGTTATTTCTCATCTAAGAAACCACATAGAGCTTTACGGAGAAAATGGTTCTATGATAGTGCCAGATCCAAATATGTTTGGTGGATCGGTTTTAATCAGTAAAAAATTAGGTAGTACATGGAAGGATCATCAAACAAACAAAATGTCATTAGGAAAAATAAATATAAGAACCCAAAGTTCTAGAGCAAATGAGTCTCCTACTAACGCAAATTATAGAGGTGTTGGATTATCGGAGATGATATATTCAATCCATAATAAGAAAACACATAGATGTAACGGAAATTTATCTCTACACGTATTAAATATCATAGAGGCAATTCATTTATCTGCAAGAAATAATAAAAAACAAAAAATTTCAGTTAAATGTGAAAAACCAAAGCAATTTTCAAATAAAGAGATTAATTCAATACTTAAATAGAACTTTGCCTACTCAAAATAGCAGCACCCCTTACTCCACTTGCGTCTCCGTACTTTGGTTTTAAAAATACTGTTTTAAGATTAGGTTCATTTAAAAATGATGATGTTTTTTTTTTGATTTGATCTAAAAAATCTATTTCATTAGAAATTCCACCACCAAAAACAATTGCATCTGGATCAAGAGTTGTTACTATTAATACCAAACATCTTGCTAAAATATC
>CACHWN010000019.1 GCA_902583585.1 uncultured Pelagibacteraceae bacterium | reverse complement strand
TATTATACAAATCTCTCTCATGCTTATTAATTTTAAAAATCATAAATTTTGTTTACTACTTATCTTTTTTATTATTTTAAATGCATGTAAATTACAAGAGCCTACCAAAAATCATGGCATTTTGTTTTTAGAAAATCGTTCAAATCAGCTTAAAATAAAAACTAATAACAAGAATGATGTATTAAAATTAATAGGTAATCCGCATACTAAATCTATTGATAAGAATGACTGGATTTATATTGAAAGAGTTCTTACTAAAGGTGCTTATTTCAGATTTGGACAAAATGTCATTAAAACTAATAATGTCTTAGTACTTACATTTGATAAATATGGAATATTGATAGAAAAAAATCTTTTAAATAAAGATGATTTGAAAAAATTAAAATTTTCTGAAAAGGTAACAGAAAATGATCTAGCTAAAAAAAGTTTTGTTCAATCGTTTTTATCAAGTATTAAACAAAAAATGTACGGTAATCGATAAAGATTTTATTAATGAGCAATCACAGCTAAAAGTAAAAGAGCTACAATATTAGTAATTTTAATCATTGGATTTACTGCTGGGCCTGCAGTATCTTTGTATGGATCACCAACTGTATCTCCAGTAACCGCAGACTTGTGTGCTTCTGAGCCTTTTCCACCAAAATTTCCATCTTCTATATATTTTTTTGCATTGTCCCATGCTCCTCCACCAGCAGTCATTGAAACGGCAACAAAGAGACCTGTAATAATTACACCCAATAACATCGCTCCTAAAGATGATAAAGCAGCTTCTATACCACCTATTTGTAATATTATAAAATAAAGTGCTATTGGTGATAACACAGGAAGCAAAGATGGAATTATCATTTCTTTGATTGCTGCTTTTGTTAGTAAATCTACTAATCTTCCATAATCAGGTTTTCTTTTACCCTTCATAATACCTGGTATCTTTTTAAATTGTCTTCTAACTTCAATTACAACAGCACCACCAGCTCTTCCAACTGCTTGCATACCCATTGAACCAAACAAATATGGAAGCATACCTCCAATAAGTAAACCTGCAACAACAAATGGATTAGATAGATCAAAAGTTACATTAACACCTTCTAATGCTGATCCTTTCACTGTTGAAAAATAGTTAATATCTTCCGTATAAGCTGCGAATAAAACTAGAGCACCTAAACCAGCTGAGCCTATTGCATATCCTTTTGTTACAGCTTTTGTTGTATTTCCGACAGCATCCAAAGCATCTGTAGTTTTTCTAACATTTTTAGGAAGTTTGGACATTTCAGCAATCCCACCAGCATTATCAGTAACTGGTCCGTAGGCGTCTAAAGCTACAACCATTCCAGTCAAGGCAAGCATAGCAGTAACAGCTATCGCAATTCCGTATAGTCCCGCTAAACTATTAGTGTATAATATTCCTGCAACTATTATTAATGCAGGTATTGCTGTTGCTTCCATAGAAATGGCTAATCCTTGAATCACATTTGTACCATGTCCAGTAGTTGATGATTTAGCTACGGTTTTAACAGGACGATAATCAGTACCCGTATAGTATTCTGTAACCCAAATTAACAGACCAGTGATAACAAATCCTACAACACCACATATATATAAATCCAACCCAGTAAATATTGCTCCTGCATTATTATTATAATTTTTTTCAATTCCGATTATTGTGTCTGTAACTGGATACATAAGTATTAAAGAGGTCACTGCTGTTACTATAAATCCTTTGTATAGCGCTCCCATAATGCTTTTATTTTGCCCAAGTTTTACAAACCATGTTCCAATTATTGAAGTAATGATACAAGCTCCTCCAATAGCTAGTGGATAAATCATTAAATTATAATCTTGAGGTGAAAAAATTGACGCTAAAACCATTGTAGCAACTATTGTAACAGCGTAGGTTTCAAATAAATCAGCTGCCATACCAGCACAATCTCCAACGTTGTCACCAACATTATCAGCTATTACTGCTGGATTTCTTGGGTCGTCTTCAGGAATTCCAGCCTCAACTTTACCAACTAAATCTGCTCCTACATCAGCACCTTTAGTAAATATTCCACCACCTAACCTAGCAAAAATTGATATCAAAGATGCACCGAAACCTAAAGCAACAAGAGCATTGATTATTTCTCTTTTATCTACTTCTAAATTAATTAAAATTATATAATAAATAGTTATTGCTAATAGAGCTAAACCTGCAACCAATAAGCCAGTGATAGCACCAGATTTAAATGCAATAGTTAATCCTGATTGTAGACTTTTCCTAGAAGCTTCTGCCGTTCTAACATTTGCTTTAACAGAAATTAACATACCTACATAACCCGCTACTCCCGAAAGAAATGCTCCAATGAAATATCCTAATCCAACTAAATAGTTAAAAAAATATGTAACTATTGCTAAAACAATTATCCCAACAATAGCAATTGTTTTATATTGTCTATCTAAATAAGCTTTTGCACCTATTTGAATAGCTTCTGCAATTTCTTGCATTCGAGTATTACCAGGGCTAGAGCTAATAATTTGACCTGATAAAAGATAACTATAGGCAACAGCTAGTATCCCAGTAAATGAAATTAAATATAGAAGTTCTAAATAATTTGTCATTATAATAAACGGATAAATGCCAAAAAAGTATTAAAAACGCAAGCTAAAGTTAATGATTTTTACCATTTTACTCATCTTTTCTGAGGACTTTTGATATTTTATCTAAAATAGCGTTTAAATAACCAATTTGAACTTTTTCTAAAAAAAACTCAGAAGCCAAAATATACTCACTTATTACAACTTTTTTTGGATTATTATGTTTAAACAACAACTCAAAAATGGCTGCAAAAAGAATTATCTTTAGCAATTTGTCAGTTTTTTTTAAGTCAATATCGTTATTTAAGTATTTATTAATAGTCTCTTCTATTAATTCTGATCTTTCAATAGTACCAAGGACAACGTCTTTTATAAATTTCTTGTATTGGTTTTTTGGAAATTCAATCTTTGAATTAGGATTCATTAATGAATTGTAAATTTTCTGAATAATTTTAATTCTAGGGGATGATACTTTAAATTTTTTTGAGTCCATTACTTAAAATTGATAATACTGCTTTAGAAGCTTCCAATCCTTTATTAGGCTTTTTAGTTTTAATCAACCCGCATCTTTCTTTAGCTTGTCTTAAATTCAAAGCTGTAATTATACCGTTGCCTATAGGTTTTTTATAAGTAATCGATATTTTCAAAATCGCATCA
>CACHWN010000018.1 GCA_902583585.1 uncultured Pelagibacteraceae bacterium | reverse complement strand
GTGATAGAGCCACAGCTACATGAGTGTCAAATAAATTTACTGAAGAATAAAATTGAAAAAACGGTAAAGCAAACACCGCGGGAGGTGCCATTCTATTTGTCAAAAGCCAGAAAAATAAGTGTTTATCTCCTAAAAATTTATATCTTGAGAAAGCGTAAGCAGCAGGCAATGCTGCAGCGACAGATATAACTGTATTCATTACTACATAATAAATTGAGTTAAGATAGCCAGTATACCACGTACTATCAGTAAAAATCGTTTTATAATTTTCTAAAGTGAATTCTTGCGGCCATAAAGTGTAAGTATTTATGATTTCGGTAGTTGTTTTAAATGACATGTTTAATAACCAATAAATTGGAAGCATTAAAAAAATAATATAAATTGTTGGAACTACCCACTTAGCTTTTTTCATTGATTGCCCTCATTTCTCATCATCAAAGTGTAGAAAACCCAACATACTAATAATACAATAAAGAAATATATTAGTGACATTGCTGCTGCAGGTCCTAAATCAAATTGGCCTAAAGCCATTTTTACTAGATCAATAGATAAAAATGCTGTCGCGTTTCCTGGTCCGCCACCAGTTAAAACAAAAGGCTCAGTGTAAATCATAAAACTATCCATAAATCTTAAAAGTATTGCGATAGTAAGTACTTTCTTCATTTTTGGTAATTCTATTTTTGTAAATACAGCCCACCGACTTGCCCCATCAATTTCTGCAGCTTGATAATACGCTGGCTGAATTGATTGTAAGCCTGCATAAGATAATAAAACTACTAATGAAGTCCAATGCCATACATCCATTAAGATTGTCGTAAACCATGCATCTCCAATTTGTTGAGTAAAATTATAATCAAATCCTAATGCATTTAACGAGTGTCCTAAGAAACCGATATCTGGTAGTGCAAATATATTCCACATTGCCCCCACTACATTCCATGGAATTAATAATGGCATAGACATTAATACTAAACAAATAGGAACACCTATTCCATCTTTTGGCATTGTAAGTGCTATAGCTATTCCTAAAGGTATTTGAATAAATAAAATTATAAACGTAAATAAAAACTGTCTACCTAGCGAGGCATGAAATCTTTCAGAAAGCATAATTTGTTTAAACCATCTTGTTCCTTCCCACATAAAAACATTGTTTCCAAAAGTCTCTTGGAAAGCATAATTCACTACTGTCATTAATGGTATAATTGCATTAAAGGCTACCAGAACAAAAACTGGGATTACAAAGAACCAAGCTTTTTGATTTATTGTTTTATTCATTCTATAATCCAATCATCTCCATAAGCATAGGTAAATTCTTTCTTAAAACTCAAAAAAGCAGATCCAGAAGGAATATCTTCACTTGCCTTTGCGATCATTTTAATTTTTCCACTTTGACTTTGAGTGTCTACAATTTTGTGTCTACCAGTATTACTTACTGAAAGTACTTTTACTGGAATGCCGTCCGAACTAAAATTTATGAATTCTGGTCTTACACCAATTTCGGTCTTGCTGAAGTTATTTGATTTTACTTTTGTGTGGGTCTCAATTTTTTTTCCATTTAGCATAACATCCCCTCCTTTAAATTCACATGGGAGTAAATTCATACCTGGAGATCCTATAAAATATCCAACAAAAGTATGTTTTGGTTTTTCAAAAAGATCAACTGGTGTTCCTGTTTGAACGATTTGACCTTCATGCATTACAACCACTTGATCTGCAAATGTTAAAGCTTCTGTCTGATCGTGAGTAACATAAATCATTGTTCTATTTATTTTTTGATGAAGTTCTTTAAGCTTAGATCTTAGAATCCATTTTAAATGTGGATCAATGACGGTAAGTGGTTCATCAAACATAATAGCGTTAACATCTGATCTTACTAAGCCTCTTCCCAAAGATATTTTTTGTTTACCATCAGCGGTTAGTCCTGAAGCTCTATTGTTTAATGTTGAAGATAGTTCAAGCATCTCTGCAATTTCATAGACTTTAGCTTTAATTTTATCTTCCTCTATTTTTCTATTTTTCAATGGAAAAGCTAAATTATCGTAAACAGTCATCGTGTCATAAATAACTGGAAACTGAAATATTTGAGCTATATTTCGTTCTACAGGATTTAAATTTGATACCATCTTATCATCAAATAAAATATCACCTTTAGTTGGGTTAATTAGACCTGAAATAATATTTAATAGAGTTGTCTTTCCACAACCTGAAGGGCCCAATAAAGCATAAGCTCCACCGTCTTCCCAATCAATGTTTACATCCCTTACAGCCCAATCAGCATCAGATGATTGGGTTTTTAAATAACTATGACTTAAATCTTTTAAAGTGATTTTAGCCACTAATTACCAACCTTTCATTCTCATCAAAATAAATGAATTCGTCTGCGTTCATATATAAATTCATTTCATCTCCAACATTTTTTTGAAAAACACCATTAGATAGAGAAACCCAATTCAAATTTCCTCTGGTAAAGTGGATTAAACTCTCAGATCCACTCAATTCGGAAATTAAAACTTTCCCTTTAATTTCTAGAGAGTTATTACCTTCTTTGTAAGTTGTAATATTGTGGGGTCTTATCCCTACTTTATATTCGCCGTCTTTAATATTTATCTTAGTTTTCCAATTAACTGAGTTATCCAAAAAAGAGCAACGTTCACCAGACTTCTTAATTTTTGTAATATTCATTGGAGGGTCACTGAATACTTGTGCTGACACTAAAGAATTTGGTTTATTGTAAACATTCAAGGTTTTTCCATACTGAATTACTTTTCCCTCCAATAAAGTAGCTGTATTTCCTCCTAGGAGAAGAGCTTCAGATGGCTCAGTAGTAGCATAAACAACTATGCAATCTCTATCCTCAAATAATTTAGGAAGTTCTTCTCTTAACTCTTCCCTCAATTTGAAATCTAGGTTCGCAAGTGGTTCGTCTAATAGTATCAGATCGGAGTCTTTAACTAAAGCTCTAGCTAAAGCTGTTCTTTGTTGTTGCCCTCCTGATAATTCATTGGGTTTTTTATTTAACATTGCAGATAATTTTAATAGTTCGGCAACTTTACCTACTCTTTGTTTAACTTCATCTGAACTAACACCAGTTATTTTTAAAGGTGATGCAATATTTTCATAAACAGTAAAATTAGGATAATTTATGAATTGTTGATAGACCATTGAAACGTTTCTTTTTTGCACTTTCATTCCTGTTACATTCTTTTCATTAAACCAAATTTCTCCATTGGTGGGTTTGTCTAAACCGGCCATGATTTGCATAAGTGTTGTCTTACCAGAAAGTGTTGATCCTAAAAGAATATTAATTGTATTTTTTTCTAATTTTAAATTTGTTGGATAAATATGAGTATCTAACCCTATTTTTTTTTCTACATTTTTTAATTCTAGGCTCATATTTTTTTTGAAATCTGTTTTAAAAAAAGGGGGCCGTTAAGCCCCCTTTAAATTTAGATTAAACCTAAATTACTTCCAAGCTCTTTCGAATGGAACTGTTTTACCTTTAGGTTTCTCATTTCGTTTAGCTTTTGGTGATCCTGGTTGTTTCAACCAATAATCAGCACCTTTCGGTTTAGCTAATCTTGGACCACATCCACCGTATGTATTGTTTGCTTTATCAGCAGCTTCCATACGAGACATAACTAAGTTCATCTCTTCTGCGAGACGATCCATAGCTTGTTGTGGAGTAAACGCACCTGAGTTTACATCTCCAATTTGTTGC
>CACHWN010000017.1 GCA_902583585.1 uncultured Pelagibacteraceae bacterium | reverse complement strand
TACAAACTGAGCGTATAACCATGCAGCTTTTCTTCTGTCAACTGGAGTAGACTTAAATAAAGTCCATGATCCAGCATCTTGATAACCAAGCTTCATACCTTCATCCCAGTAAGGGCCTTTTGGTGATGGTCCCATTCTCCATAAAGGATTACCGTTATCATCAACTGTTTTGTTTCCAGAACTCTTTGGAGCAACCATTGATGCCGTGAACGCTGTATACCAGAAAATTTGCTGAGCAACGTTTCCTGATGATAAAGCTGGCAGAGACTGATAGAAGTCCATCGCTGCAGCACCTGGAGGTGCGTAAGCTCTTAACCACTCGTCCCATTTTCTGATTGCATATACGGCAGCAGGACCATTTGCAGCCCCACCTCTTGCTACGTCAGCACCAACTGGATTACAAGAACCTTTTTCCATTCTTATTCCCCACTCATCTACTGGCACACCATTAGGTTTACCAACTGAACCTGCGCCAGCCATTGATAACCACGCGTCAGTCATTCTCCATCCTAAGTCTGGAGCTCTCTTACCGTAGTCCATATGACCGTATACTCTAACACCGTCAATATTCTTTACGTCTTTTGTAAAGTATTCAGCGATATCTTCGTAAGCAGACCAGTTTACTGGCACACCTAGATCGTATCCGTATTTGGCTTTGAAACCTTTTTTGATTTCAGGTCTGTCAAACCAATCTTTTCTAAACCAGTAAAGGTTAGCAAATTGTTGGTCAGGTAATTGGTATAAATCACCATCTGGACCTGTAGTAAATGATTTACCGATGAAATCATCGATATCTAATGTTGGTAAAGTTACATCTTTACCTTCACCTTTCATCCACTTTGTTAAGTTTACCGCTAACTGAAGTCTTGAATGCGTACCAATCAAATCTGAGTCATTGATATAGGCATCATACAAGTTTCTTCCAGTTTGCATCTGAGTTTGTACTGCTTGTACTACTTCTCCTTCTCCCAATAACTGGTGATTAACTTTAATTCCAGTTATCTCCTCAAAAGCTTTAGTTAAAGTTTTTGATTCATATACGTGAGTCGGAATTGTTTCTGACAATACATTTATTTCCATTCCTTTGAATGGCTTTGCAGCATCATGAAACCAATTAAGCTCTTTCTCTCTTTCTTTTGCAGAAATTGTTGAAAGACTAAACTCACCATTTGACCATTTCTTAATTGCAGCCATGTGACCATCAGCTACTGCGTTTGAAATAGTTAATAGAGAAATTGAAACAGCAACAGTTAAAATACTCTTCAATGTTTTAAACATAGATTATTTCCCTCATTGTTGTTGTTTTTAGTTTGCATATTGAACCAAAATAAAACTTAAAAGTACAGTGCAGAAAGTTTAAAAAATTACAACTCTGAGGTGAGTATTAATTTATCAATGCGCGCTTAACAGCTTTTTCCCAACCATTAATTAGATTTTTTCTTGAAGAAATTTTCATTTTTGAGGAAAACTTTTTATCTAATTGCCAGTTTTTAGAAATATCTTTTAGAGATCTGTAAACCCCTATTTTTAGACCTGCCATAAAAGCAGCCCCTAAAGCAGTTGTCTCTTGGACCTTGGGTCTTAATACTTTTACATTCACTATGTCAGATAAAAATTGTGAAAACCAATTATTCATTACCATCCCACCATCAACTTTTACAATTTTAGGTCTCAAACCGTCATGTTTCATAGCTTCAAAAAGATCGTGAGTTTGATAGGCAACTGCCTCGATTGTGGCTCGAACTATTTCTTTAGGGTTTGTATCTCTTGTTATGCCGCTTAAAACTCCTCTGGCATTAGCGTTCCAATATGGAGCTCCTAATCCAGTGAATGCTGGAACTAAATAAATATCATTGTTGTCTTTTAATGATTTAACTATTCTTTCTGTTTCAGGTGCTTTCTTAAAAAATTTCATTCTGTCTCTTAACCATTGAACACCTGCGCCAGCTATAAAAATCGACCCCTCCATTGCGTAAGTTGTTTTTCCATTAATTCTGTAAGCAATAGTTGTTAATAGTCTATTTTTTGAGTAAATCTTTTTAAGTCCAGTATTTAATAATACAAAAGCTCCAGTTCCGTAAGTACTTTTTAATGAGCCAGGTTCAAAACAACATTGGCCAATGGTTGCTGATTGTTGATCACCTACTACTCCGTTGATTGGAATTGGTTTACCAGTTACAGAAGGATGAGTTTGACCATAATCATCTGCACAATCTTTCACTTCTGGTAAAATATGTTTTTTAATTTTAAGGAGATCTAATATTGTATCATCCCATTTATTTGAGGAAATATTATATATCATTGTTCTGCTTGCATTTGTTGCATCTGTTGCATGAACTTTTCCCTTTGTAAGTCTCCAAATTAAAAAGCTATCAATTGTTCCAAATAACAACTGTTTCTTATTCATTAGCTGCCGTGCTTTAGGGACATTGTCTAAAATCCATTTAATTTTTGTTCCAGAAAAATATGAGTCGATCAAAAGGCCAGTTTTATTAAAAACCATTGTGTCCTTATTTTGCTTTCTCAGCTTTTTACAAAATTCTTCGGTCCTTCTGTCTTGCCAAACAATAGCTTTGTAAACAGGTTCTCCAGTTTTTTTATTCCATAAGACAGTAGTCTCTCTTTGATTGGTGATCCCAATGCTTAAAATTTTACCTTTTAAGCGTCTAGCTTTTTGTATTACAACTTTTAAGGTTTTTATTGTTGTTTTCCAAATTTCATCTGGATTGTGCTCAACCCATCCACTTTTTGGGAAATATTGTGTAAATTCTTTTTGTGAAGAAAAAATTGGTTTCCCTTTTAAATCAAATAAAATTGATCTATTAGATGTTGTTCCCGCATCTATTGAAATTATAAACTTTTTCATCTAAAAGCCTCCCAATTTAATTCAAGTTTTTTATCTTCAACAATAGCATTAATCATGCTTAGCATTAAAGGTAATTGTCTCTCATTAAAGTCTTCCTTCACTTTCTTCGCAATCTCTTTAGCCAAATCAGCTCCTTCAATAGTAACTTTGTCCATTTTTGTTTTTTTTGCTTCAGAAAATGTTAGTCCCTCCCCGATAAAGGCTCCCATTTTTGCATTTCTTCCTCCACCTGAACTTACGTACAAGTCACCTAGTCCTGCTAACCCTTTTACAGTCTCTTTTTTTCCTTTTAAATGTTCAACAAAAATTTCCATTTCATAAATTGATTGTTTTATTAATGCTGAGGCTGTGTTTAAGTAGTTTTTATCTCTTACCTCTTCAGAAATATTTCTACTACACAAACCTCTTGCAGCACCTACGGCCATAGAAAAAATATTCTTAATTGCTGCTGATACTTCCACTCCGTTTATATCGTCCGAGTAAGAGGTGTGATAGTAACTAGTATTTAACATATCAGCTATTTTCTTAGCGACATTTATATCTTTATTTGCAATAACTACGCTACTATGAACTTTATTAGCTAAGCCAGCAGCCAAACATGGTCCACCTACTGCAGAAATATTTATGTTTGAGACTCCTTTATCTCCTAATAATCTCTCTAACTTATCCACCAATAATTCATACTCGTTTTTATAAATACTCAAACCTTTCGTTAACATTAATAATTCTGGCATATTTTTTCCTTTAAAAAATCTACTTAATTGATCTGCTATCCACTCTATTCCTTTTGAGCTTATTCCTAGAACTATAAGATCAATTTTTGATTTAAAAAGGTCATCAAATTTTTCAAATTTAAATATTTTTATTTCTTTAGGTAAATTGATATTTAAACTTGCATGAAAATGATCATTTTTTTTTAATTTATCAATAAAATTATTTTC
>CACHWN010000016.1 GCA_902583585.1 uncultured Pelagibacteraceae bacterium | reverse complement strand
GATCAATAAAAGTTGACTTATCTTTTGTCTATAAATGCGCTAAAGAAATATTAAAATATTCAAAAAGAAAAAAAATTGTTGTGACCAAGTCTACTGTGCCAGTAGGGTCAGGTGACGTGATTGAAAAAATCTTAAAAAAAAAGAAAAAACTTTTTACAGTGATCTCAAATCCTGAATTTTTAAGAGAAGGTGAAGCTATACGAGACTTTAGGTATCCTGATAGAATTGTAATAGGATCAAACAATAAAAAAGCTTTAAATATTATGAGAAAACTTTATTTGCCAATAATCAATAAAGGTTCAAAATTTTTTACTACTTCACGAAGAGGGGCTGAGCTAATAAAGTATGCATCAAATGCTTTTCTTGCAACTAAGATTACTTTTATCAATGAAATTGCTAACCTATGTGAAAAATCTGGTGTAAATATTGAGGATATTTCATTAGGTATTGGTTCTGACAGTAGAATAGGAGGCAGGTTTTTGCGTGCTGGCCCAGCTTATGGCGGTTCATGTTTTCCAAAAGATACTAAAGGCCTCGTATCAGCTGCAGATAAATATAAAATAAATTTATCAGTAGTAAAATCGGTTATTAAATCTAATAAAGAAAGAGTAAATTTGCTTACTCATAGAATTCATAAAATTTTAGGTTCAAATATTAAGAATAAAAAAATTTCTTTCTTAGGCGTTACATTTAAACCTAACACTGATGACATGAGAGACTCTACAAGCCTTAAAATGATACCTTATTTATGCAAAAAAGGAGCAAAAGTTAACTATTATGATCCTTCTGGAGAAAAGAATGAGTTTAGAAAAATAAAAAACTGCTATTACAGAAACAATATAAAATCAAATTGCAATGGTGCAGATTTAGTAATTTTACTTACTGAATGGGACGAATTTAAATCAATCGACTTCAAAAAAATTGTCAAAAATAAGAAATTTAAAGTGTATGACCTTAGAAATCTTTACTCTGCTGAGGAAATGAAGAAAAATAAGATCAATTATTTCTCTATTGGTAGACCGAATATTAATTAAGTTCAAAGATAGCATCAACTTCTATTGCGACACCTAAAGGTAAGCTATTCACACTCACAGCAGCCCGTGTGTGCTCTCCCTTTTCTTCAAAAATTTTAGCTATTATATCAGATGCACCGTTGATTATTTTAGGCTGATCTTTAAAATCATTTGTTGAGTTAACATAGCCAGTTAATTTGACACAAGATTTAACTTTATTCAAATCTCCTCCACAAGCATTTTTAACATGTGCAACAATGCTTAAACCACATCTCTCAGCTGCTTTATACCCCTCATCATTACTCAATTCTTTCCCAACTTTTCCAGTAATTAATTTTGAGTTATTATCAATAGAAACTTGACCAGATATAAAAAGCAGCTTTCCAACAATTTTTGTTGCTACGTAAGCTCCAACTGGAGCTTTGGGTTCTGGTAAAACTATATTAAGTGACTTGATTTTATTTTCTATGTCACCCATTAATTTTTTTTTCTATTTTTTAACCAGTCAGTTAGCTTAGAGTCTGTATTAAGTTTTTTTGAACCCTCTTTTCCAATTTCAACACCTTTTTTTCCTAACTCAATACCTTTATCTTTAATACATTTAGACCATTTAATCGGTTTATCAACTAAGTCTCTACAACTTATTTTTTCATCAGATAATAGGTTGTTGAATAATAAAAAATTGAAAAATAATATTATTATAAATTTCATTTTTTTTTACCTCCCTTTTTTGATTTATCGTATTCACGCCTTTTTTCAATTAAAATTAATGCCTCTTCCATCGTTAGTTCATTTGGGTCTTTCTCTTCGGGAATTGTGGCATTTAAAGATTTATATTTTATATACGGCCCATACTGACCTTTCATAATTCTTACTGGCTTTTTATCTTCTGGATGTTCACCTAAATCTTTTATGAGCGAAGAAGATATTCTTCCGGGCTTAGCTTCTGCAATCATTGTAATTGCTCTATTTAAACCGATAGAAAAAAGATCCTCAATATTTTCAAGTCTTGCGGATTTATTTTCACACTTAAGATATGGTCCAAATCTTCCAGAATTTAAAGTTATATCTTGACCGTTTTCTGGATGTTGACCTAAAATTTTTGGAAGTGAGCATAAATATTTTGCTTTTTCTAAATCTACACTCTCTACATCAATACCTTTGGGTATTGAAACATTTTTGAGATGCTCGTTTTCATTTTTTTTCTTTCTTCCTTTTTTCTTTTTTAATTCAAGTTCATCTTTTTCTTTTTCAAATTGTAGGTAAGGACCAAATCTTCCATTTTTCAAATATATATCTTTTCCGAAACTATTTTGACCTAGTAATTTTGGTTCAGCTAAATTATATTGTGCGGCAGCTTTTGCTTTAGATAAAGGTCGAGTAAATTTACATTCAGGATAATTTGAACAACCGATAAAGGCCCCACCTCTGAAACTGTTTTTGAGGCTTAATTCTCCATCTGCGCAAAGTTTACATTTTCTATCTATGGCATCTTTTTCATCCCTTTCAAATATTAAAGCACCTAAACTTTCATTTAATAAATCGAGGACTTCTCTAGTCCTTTTTTCTTTAACTTTTCCGACATTTTGATAAAAATCTTTCCAAAAATTGTCTAATACTTGCACCCATTCAATTTTACCACTAGTGATTTCATCTAGCTGATTTTCTAAGTCTGCAGTGAAATTATAATCAACATATTTAGAGAATAATTTCTCTAAAAAAGCCGATATTAGTTTACCTCTATCAGTTGGATTAAACCTTTTATTAATTAATTCGACATAATTTCTCGTTGATAGGACTGAGATAATACTGGCGTAAGTGGATGGTCTCCCTATACCTAATTCCTCCATCTTTTTCACTAAACTTGCTTCAGAGTATCGTGGTGGGGGATCTGTAAAATGCTGTTCATCATTAAGTTTAAGTATACTCATTTCTTCTCCAACTTTAACTTCGGGTAAAATATTTTTTGCATCTTCGTCAGTTTCTTGAACTTGAT
This sequence comes from uncultured Pelagibacteraceae bacterium, assembly GCA_902583585.1. Lineage (GTDB taxonomy): Bacteria > Pseudomonadota > Alphaproteobacteria > Pelagibacterales > Pelagibacteraceae > Pelagilacustribacter. The sequence goes on along the minus strand of CACHWN010000016.1, from coordinate 1,139 downwards.
AAACTTTAAGAAATCCATCAAATTTTACTATTGAGCCACTAGCTCTAAAGTTAATTTTATTATCATTTGAAGAAATAATTATAGTATTTCTATCAAACTCTGCTGGAGTCATTTGAGATGATAAGGCTCTACTCCAAATTAATTCATAGAGTTTAAATTGATCTGTATTCACATATTTTTTGATATCAGAAGGTTTTCTACTTATATTAGTTGGTCTGATTGCTTCATGAGCTTCTTGAGCGTTCTTTGCTTTTTTTCCTGTAAAACTATTTGGTGCCTCTGGTAAATATTTATCACCATAGTCATCAGTTATGAATTTCCTAAAGTCATCAATTGCTTCTTTTGAAATATTAGTTCCATCAGTTCTCATATAAGTAATTAATCCGGTAGTTTCACCTTCGATATCTACTCCTTGATACAGTCGTTGTGCAATTTGCATTGTTCTGGAAGCACCAAAACCAAATCGTCCAGAAGCAGTTTGCTGTAAGGTAGAAGTAGTAAAAGGGGCTAGGGGGTTACGTCTAAATACTTTTGTGTTTACATCTGTAATTTTAAATTTTGTTTTATTGATTACATCAATTGCTTTTTGTGTTTCATTTTTATTTTTGAAAGAAAATTTTTCTATTTTTTCTCCATTAAACAAACTTAATTTTGAGAAAATATTTTTATTATCTTTATTTGTAAAGTCCGATGTAAGAGTCCAATATTCATCTGGTTTAAATAATTCTATTTCCTTTTCTCTTTCAGTAATAAGCTTTAAGGCTACAGATTGAACTCTTCCCGCTGATTTTGATCCAGGAAGTTTAGTCCAAAGAATTGGAGAGATATTAAATCCAACAAGATAATCTAATGCTCTTCTTGCCAAGTAAGCTTCTACTAAAGGCAAATGAATCTGCCTTGGATTCTTTATAGCATCAAGTATTGCCTTTTTAGTAATTTCATTAAAGACAACTCTTTCCAAATTCTTATCTTTGAGTAATTTCTTTTTTTCAAGAACTTCTTTAACATGCCAGGCGATAGCCTCACCTTCACGATCTGGATCAGTTGCTAAAATAATTTTTTCTGAGTCTTCAGCAGCATTTGTAATTTCTTTTAGATATTTTTTTGAAAAAGAATCAATTTCCCATTCCATTTGAAAT
>CACHWN010000015.1 GCA_902583585.1 uncultured Pelagibacteraceae bacterium | reverse complement strand
CTTGAAACAATCTATCGAAATAGTAAGACGAAGAATTGATGATGTTGGAACAAAAGAACCAACAATACTTCAAAGAGGAGAAAAAAGAATTTTAGTTGAATTACCAGGATTGAAAGATCCTGATAGAATTAAAAAACTATTAGGTAAAACTGCTCAATTAAATTTTAGATTAGTTAGTGAGAGTTCTGATTTTGGTACCGATGAATTAATTTCTGAAGATGGTGAATTAATTAGAATTAGCAAAAGGATTATTATGAGTGGAGAAAATTTAATTGATGCTCAACCAAACATTCAAAATCAAAACAACGAACCAACCGTTTCATTTAAGTTAGATAGACTTGGTGCTCAAAAATTTGGAAGAACAACAACTGACAACGTAGGTAAAAGATTAGCAATAGTCTTGGACGGTAAAATAATAAGTGCACCTAGTATCAATGAACCAATAACTTCTGGAAATGGTATAATATCAGGAAATTTTACTTTTCAAGAAGCCACAGATCTTGCGCTTCTTTTAAGATCTGGGGCTTTGCCTACGCCTTTAGAAGTAGTCGAGGAGAGAACTGTTGGACCAGATTTGGGCGAGGATTCAATTAAGTCAGGTGTTACATCTCTTATTATTGGTTTTATTTTAGTTATTTTCTTCATGTTTTATAAATATAGATTATTTGGATTAATTGCCAACACAGCTTTAATCGCAAATTTATTAATGCTGGTTGGTGTCTTAACAATTTTAGAGGCAACATTGACACTACCCGGTATAGCAGGGATTATTTTAACCGTTGGTATGGCGGTAGATGCAAATGTTTTAATATTTGAGAGAATAAAAGAAGAATTAAAAACAGAAAAATCAATTATTCACGCTTTTGACTCAGGATACACAAAAGCAAAAATTACAGTGCTAGATGCTAATATTACAACATTAATAGCAGCTATTATATTGTTTGCTTTCGGATCTGGTCCAGTCAAAGGTTTTGCCATTACTCTTGGAATAGGTATCTTGACCACTCTATTTACAGCCTATTTTTTGGCAAGACATTTAACTTCGATGGTAGTTTTAAGAAAAAACAATAAAGAAATTAAGATTTGATGATTAAAGATATTAACTTCGTATCAAAATTTAAGAAAGCAAATATTGCTTCAATTATAATCTTTACTTTGAGCGTTATTTTCATTTTTTTCAAAGGATTAAATTATGGAATTGATTTCAAAGGTGGAACTTTAATTGAATTAAGAACCGAGACTTCGATTGATGCTTCATCTATTAGAGACACACTAAATTCAATGAGTCTAGGTGATGTAAATGTTAAAAGATTTGGCAAGGAAGGTGATTATTTAATAAAAGTAGAACAAAAGAATGAAAATAACAGTAATTTAATTCCTGAGATTAAGGAAACATTAATAAATAATTTAAACGCAGATGTTGATTTTAGAAGAGTTGAAAATGTTGGTCCTAAAGTAAGTTCTGAATTACTAGAGTCTTCGATTATAGCTATATCTTTAGCTCTAGCTGCAATGCTTTTTTATATATGGGTTAGATTTGAATGGCAGTTCAGCGTAGGTTCAATTATTGCTTTGTTTCATGATGTTATAATTACGTTGGGAATATTTTCAGTTTTATCCTTAGAAATTAATTTATCTATAATCGCCGCTGTCTTAACAATAGTAGGATATTCAATGAATGATACAGTAGTAATTTATGATCGGATAAGAGAAAATTTATTAAAATACACAAAAATAAGTATTAGCGATGTTTCAAATCTTTCCATCAATGAAACACTTGCAAGGACTATTATTACATCTGTCACTACTTTACTCGCATTAGTTTCAATATATTTATTAGGAGGTGAAATATTAAGAGGATTTTCTTTTGCAATGATATTAGGAGTTATAATTGGGACTTATTCTTCTATATTCGTAGCTTCACCTATTTTGAAATTTTTTAAGGTTAGTTATAAAACTTTAGAAAAGGAAGAGGAAAAAATTGTTCCTTAATTAGTAAAGATTTTGCGCTGCTACCATTGAAAGCAACATAGGGAAAGATAGTAAAGTATTTGTTCTTGAAAAAAGCATAGCTGTTTTTGCTGATTTAGCTTTTGCTTCTGGTGTGCTTTCTACAATTCCTAAAGCAACTTTTTGATTTGGCCATATAACAAACCAAACGTTATATGCCATAATAATTCCTAACCACATTCCTAATCCTATTGCTGTAGTTTTAGGATCGCCGGCACCAATTCCTAATATCATAGCTTGATGAACATATCCTTGTAGATACGCAACTATTAGTCCTGATATTATTGTTCCCAAGGCAGCCCATCTAAACCAAAATAGCGCTTTAGGAGCTATCACTTTACCTATCGCAGGTTTTTGTTCGTCTGGTATGTTTGGCATGGAGGGAATTTGTACAAAATTAAAATACCATAACAAACCAATCCACATTATACCCGTCAAAACGTGTAAGTATCTAAATAACCAACTAAAGAAATACCTATCAAAAGCGAAACCATCACCAAAGAAGTGTAGGCCTAAAAGAAGAAGAATAGCTAAACCTAATGATAAATGAACTGTTTTAGACAGAGATTGCAATATATTTGTCATGATTCTAATATACCATAAATTTAATTTTTAGGCAGTTTTTTTCATTGAGCCATTTCCGATAATTTCTCTAATAAACTTACCCGTGTAGCTTTCTTTAACTAATGAAACTTTTTCTGGGGTTCCTTCAGCAATAATTTTTCCTCCATTTACCCCACCTTCAGGGCCCATGTCAATTATATGATCTGCAGTTTTTATTACATCAAGATTATGTTCTATGACAACTACTGTGTTTCCAGTATTTGCAAAAGCTTGTAAAATTTCCAACAATTTTTTTATATCATGTGAATGCAATCCAGTTGTAGGTTCATCTAGAATATATAAAGTTCGACCAGTCGGTCTTTTTGATAATTCTTTTGCTAATTTTATTCTTTGAGCTTCCCCTCCAGATAAAGTCGTAGCTTGCTGGCCAATTTTCATATAGCCAAGTCCAACATGTTTTAAAGTTATAAGTTTTGATTTTATACTCTGAATATTTGTAAAAAATTCACAACCTTCATCTACTGTCATGTCTAAAACATCAGCAATATTCTTGTTTTTAAACCTTATTTCAAGAGTTTCTCTGTTATATCTTGCTCCTTTACAAGTATCACACGGTATAAAAACATCAGGTAAAAAATGCATTTCATAAGTTAAAACTCCGTCTCCCTCGCATGTTTCACATCTTCCTCCTTTGACATTAAAAGAGTATCTTCCAACTTTGTAACCTCTTGCCTTCGACTCTGGCAGATTAGCAAACCATTCTCTTATAGGACCAAATGCTCCAGTATATGTCGCGGGATTTGACCTTGGGGTTCTACCAATTGGTGATTGATCAATATCAATTATCTTATCAATCAATTCTGTACCCTTAAATCCCGTAAAAGCTTTTGGAACTTTACGACTCTTATTTTTATTCAGCATTAAATTAAATGCGTTATATAATGTATGGAGTATAAGAGTTGATTTACCACTACCAGATACTCCAGTCACACAAGTAAAGGTTCCTACAGGAATCTTTAAGTTTACTTTCTTTAAATTATTTCCGCTTGCTCCATTAATTTCGATAAATCTCCCATTTTTTGCAGTTCTTCTTTTTTTAGGAATTGGAATAAACTTTTTACCGGACAAGTAATTACCAGTAATACTATTATCATTTTTAATTATTTCTTTAACTTCTCCTTCAGCTACGATTTGACCTCCTTTAAGTCCAGCTTCTGGTCCTATATCTATTATGTGGTCCGAGCTTTCCATAGTTTCAATATCATGTTCTACCACTATAACAGTATTCCCAAGGTCTCTTAACTTTTTAAGAGCTGTAATTAATTTTTTATTATCTCTTTGGTGCAAACCAATAGATGGTTCATCCAATACATATAATACACCTGTTAATCCCGAACCAATTTGTGATGCAAGTCTTATTCTTTGTGCTTCACCACCTGATAATGTGCCTGACTCTCTTGATAATGTAAGATAATTTAAACCTACATTTAAAAGAAAGTTTAATCTTTCATTTATTTCTTTCAAAATATGCTGAGCTATTTTCTTTTCTCGTTCATTTAAGATAGTTTCTAATGCTAAAAACCATTTTTGTGCCTCATCAATTGATTTTTCTGTTACCTCACTAATATTTAAATTATTTATTTTTACACATAACGCTTCATCTTTTAATCTCATTCCTTTGCATTTTTCACAATCAGTTTCGCTTTGATATTGTGCAATCTCTTCTCTTTTCCACTCACTATCTGTTTCTAAATATCTTCTTTCTAAATTATTTATTACACCCTCGAAGGTTTTTTTTGTAGTATATGAATCGTAACCATCATCGTAAGAAAACTTTATTTCTTCTTCGTCTGATCCGTATAAAATTATATCTTGAATTTTCTTTGGAAGTCTTTTCCATGGATCAGATAATGAAATTTTATAATGTTTAGCTATTGAAGCCAAAGTTTGAGCATAGTATAGCGAAGTTGATTTTGCCCAAGGTTCGATTACCCCATCTTGTAAACTTTTTTTTGTATCTGAAACTACAAGATTAGGATCAACATTAAGATTATGTCCTATTCCTTCACATTCCTCACAAGCTCCATAAGGAGAATTAAAAGAGAATAATCGCGGCTCTATTTCCTCTATTGTGAAACCACTCTCTGGACAGGAAAATTTAGATGAAAAAGTAATAATTTCCCTTTTTCTCAACTTTTTTGGCAGTGTTTCGTTTTCATATTCAACAACTAATAAACCGTCGGATAGATTTACAGCTGTTTCTACGCTATCTGCCAGTCTATTTCCTAAATTTGAGTTTAATATTATCCGGTCTACTATAATAGAAATATCGTGTTTAATTTTTTTATTTAGGCTGGGAAAATCATTGATATTAAGATATTTTCCATCGACTTTAATTTTTGAAAAACCTCTTTTTTTATAATTTAGGATCTCTTTTTTATATTCTCCTTTTCTACCTCTCACTATCGGCGCGAGAAGATAAATAGTGTTATTTTTTGGTAATTTTTTAATTTTATCAACCATCTCAGAAATTGGTTGTGACCTTATAGGCTTACCTGTAAATGGTGAAAATGGAGTACCAACTCTAGCAAACAAAACTCTCATGTAATCATAAATCTCAGTAACCGTTGCAACAGTAGATCTTGGATTTTTAGAAGTATTTTTTTGTTCAATTGAAATAGCTGGACTTAATCCCTCAATAAAATCCACATTGGGTTTTTTCATTTTATCCAAAAATTGTCTTGCATATGAAGAAAGGCTTTCAACGTATCTTCTTTGTCCTTCAGCATAAATTGTATCAAAAGCTAATGAGGATTTTCCGGAGCCTGATAAACCCGTTATCACAACTAATTTCTCTTTTGGAATTTCCAGAGAAACGTTTTTTAAGTTGTGTTCTTTAGCGCCTTTTACAACGATTTTTTTCAACATTTTTTTTTTAATTAATAATTATCACCTTATATAATGTTATCAAATATGATATAAATAAGACTAGTTAATAATTTAAAAAATCAATTTTATTCAAAATATTATGGCTGGAAGTTTAAATAAAGTACAATTAATAGGTCGTTTAGGCGCAGATCCTGAAATAAAACA
>CACHWN010000014.1 GCA_902583585.1 uncultured Pelagibacteraceae bacterium | reverse complement strand
AATACCGATAACCCCTAAGAAAAAAATTATAGCTCCTAATGATAAATAATGTCCTAATCCAATTTCAATCATCTATTTTTACTCCTTGATATGATTTTACCTGTTTAAGCTCTACTGACGTTGATGGAGTTCTAGAAATTTGATTGATATAACTTTGTTTTTTTACACCTACCCTTTCTCTAAAAGTTAAAAGAATTGCTCCAATCATTGCCAAAAGAAGCACTATACCCGCTAGTTGAAAATATAAGATGTAATCAGTATACATAACTAAACCTAGTTGATGAGTATTTGAAATATCTGATAAAATTAATGTACTACTAGACATTACATCTTCTTTATACTTCCAGCCCCCAACTACGACCAATAACTCTAATAAAATTAATACGCTTACAATTAATCCTGTAGGAATATGGGTTGATTTTTTTCCGATAAACCAAGATTGTTTTTGTTCGGCAACATTAAGCATCATAACAACAAATAAGAACAATACTGCAACTGCTCCTACGTAAACAATTAATAATATCATTCCTAAAAATTCAGCTCCAACCATGATAAATAAACACCCAACCGAAATGAAATCTAGAATTAAAAAGAAAACCGAGTTAATGGTACTTCTTGAAGTTATTACCATTAAAGAGGAAAATATTGCAATTACCGAAAAAAAATAAAAAAAAATCGAGTGAACTATCATTTATCTATAAGGTTTATCTAGCTTAATATTTTTAGCTAGAACTGTTTCCCATCTGTCACCATTTTCTAAAAGTTTTTCTTTGTTATAATAAAGTTCCTCTCTAGTTTCTGTCGCAAATTCAAAGTTTGGTCCTTGTACTATGGCATCAACAGGACAAGACTCTTGACATAATCCACAATATATACATTTTAGCATATCAATATCATAACGAGTTGTTTTTCTACTTCCGTCTGACCTTTCTGAAGACTCAATTGTGATAGCTTGAGCCGGGCAAACTGCTTCACATAATTTACAAGCTATACATCTTTCCTCTCCGTTAGGATATCTTCTTAAAGCGTGTTCGCCTCTCATTCGAGGGCTTATAGATCCTTTTTCGAAAGGATAATTAATAGTTTTTGATTTTTTAAATAATTCTTTAACCGCCATGTACAATCCAGAAACAAATTCTACAAGAAAAATAGTTTTTAATAGTCTGCTAAAGTTCATTAAAAGTTTACCTTTGGTAATTTGTCAAAGTAGAACAAGAAACTTGCTGTCAACACAAGATAAAGTAACGAAAATGGTAAAAATATTTTCCAACCTAATCTCATAAGTTGATCGTATCTATATCTGGGAACAATGGCTTTAATTAAAGCAAACAATAAAAATAAAAATAAAATTTTTAAAATCATCCATATCGGGGCTGGAATGATATTAAATGGGTAAATATCCATTATTGGTAGCCAGCCGCCAAGAAACAGTATTGAGCCCATAGCACACATTAAAAGGATATTTGCATATTCTCCTAGCCAGAACATTGCGTACATCATGCCTGAATATTCAGTTTGGTAACCAGCTACAAGTTCAGCTTCAGCTTCAGGTAGATCAAAAGGTGGTCTATTTGTTTCTGCAAGTGCGGAAATAAAAAAAATTACAAACATTGGAAAAAGAGGTATCACATACCATAATTGCTTTTGAGCAAGAACAATATCATTTAAATTTAGTGATCCAACACATAAGAGCACATTAATAATAATAATTCCTATTGAAACTTCATATGAAACCATTTGAGCGGCAGACCTTATAGCTCCTAAAAATGGATATTTTGAATTAGATGCCCATCCTCCCATAATTATTCCATAAACCCCAAGAGAGGAAACTGCAAATAAATATAAAACTCCAACATTTATATTCGCTAGAACTAAATCTTCACTCATTGGGATCACTGCCCATGCAACTAAAGCTAATGTCATAGTTACTATAGGGGCAAGAATGAAAACAACTTTGTTGGCACTCGCTGGTATAATAATCTCTTTAAATATATATTTTAATGCATCGGCTAGTGTTTGAAAAAGACCAAAGGGACCAACAACATTAGGTCCTCTTCTTTTTTGAACCAAGCCCCACACTCTCCTATCCAGCCAAACAATCATAGCCACAGAAACAAGAATTGGAATCAATATAAAAATAATTTTATAAATTTCTTGTCCTAAGATTTGTAAATATTCCATTACTAATTACTTGTCCCGGTTTTTTTTAAACTATATTTGATCTGACGACATTCGCTCATTGTTTTTGAAGCTCTTGAAATCGCATTTGAAAAAAAGTAATCAATTTCTTTTATATTGACTTTCTCGCTTATAAAATTTGATGATAAATTGTTAATCGCAAACTCTTTTTTAAATTTAGGTAATTCATTTAATTCAGTAAAATTTGGAATTAAATTTAAAACTTCAGATCTTAATAAGTCAAAATTTAATATATTTTCATTTTTTCCAAGTTTTCTTAATATTAAATTGAAAATCTTCCAGTCTTCTAAAGACTCTCCAATAGGGTAAGATGCTTTTTTACATTCTTGAACTCTTCCTTCGAGATTTTCATAAAGTCCATTTTGCTCTGTAAATGCAGCACTTGGAAGAATTAAATCTGCGATTTCTGCACCACGATCACCATGACTACCTTGATATACAACAAATTCGTTATTTTTTTTAATATCTAGATTATCTGAACCTAAAAGATAGAGTAATTTGAATTTACTATTATTCAATTTTTCAAAAAAAGTATTTTTTTTCTCATTTTCTTTTGACAATATATTCAAATCTAATAAGCCAACTGTTGAAGCATTTTGTGGTAAAAAATTTAATGCATTCCATTCTTTATTAATAAAATTATTTTTTTTTAGAAAATTTTTAAATCCTTCGATAATATACTCTCCGCTTTTAAGCTCTAAAGCTGACTCTCCAATTATAATTATCGGTTTTTTTGATGAAATGATTTTTTTTGAAAACTCTGAGTCATGACTAAGTATTTTCTTTATATCATCTGTCGTATCACCAATTATGTTATAATTATACGTAAGGTCACCTGGATTACCGATTGAGTAAATTGGAACTTGTCTTTGAGCAAATGCTTTTCTAATTCTAGCATTCACCATAGTAGCCTCATGTCTTGGATTTGTTCCAACTAAAAGAATCAAATCTGATTCTTCTATACCTCTTATTGTAGAATTAAAAATGTAATTAGTTTTTTCAGAAGAATTTACATAAAATTTTTTCTCTCTAAACTCCAAGTTATCACTTTTTAAAAGAGAAAATAATTTCTTAAAACCTAGGGCATTTTCTAGGTTTACCATATCTCCAATATGCCCACCGATTTCATTTGGTGATATTGTTTTAAGTTTTTCAGCAAAAACTGTAATAACTTCGTCCCAAGAAGATTTTTGAAGTTTATTATTTTTTTTTATGTAAGGTACATCCAACCTTTGCTTAAGCAACCCATCGCACGAATATCTAGTTTTATCAGATATCCATTCTTCATTAATGTCATTATTAAGTCTCGGTAAAATTCTCTTCACTTCCCAATTATAGGTGTCGACTCTTATGTTTGAGCCTACAGCGTCCATGACATCTATGCTTTCTGTCTTTTTGAGTTCCCAAGGTCTGGCTTCAAATGCGTATGGTTTGGACGTAAGAGCTCCGACTGGACACAAGTCAATAACATTCGCTGAAAGCTCAGACTCCATTGCTTTTTCTAGATAAGTTGTTATCTCCATATTCTCTCCTCGACCAATCGCTCCTATCTCTGGCACACCTGCAACTTCAGTAGCAAATCTCACACACCGTGTGCAATGAATACATCTTGTCATTTGAGTTTTTATTAAAGGTCCCATGTATTTTTCTTTAACTTGTCTTTTATTTTCAACAAATCTTGATTTATCGACCCCATAATACATAGACTGATCTTGTAAATCGCACTCGCCCCCTTGATCACAAACTGGACAGTCTAAAGGATGATTGGCAAGTAAAAATTCCATCACACCTTTTCGTGCTTTTTCAACAAAAGCAGTATTTGTTTTAATATTCATGCCTTCGGCTGCTGGCATTGCGCATGAAGCAATAGGTTTTGGTGACTTTTCTAGTTCAACCAGGCACATTCTACAATTTCCAGCAATAGATAATTTCTCATGATAACAAAATCTAGGAATTTCAACATTAGCAAGCTCACATGCTTGAAGCACTGTCATGCCTTTTTCAAATTCTATTTCTTTTCCATTAATTGTAATTTTAGGCATTCCTTTTCTCCAAAAGATGTTGATCTACCAGATATGGGTTATTTGATTTTTTTTTAATAAGAGGTTCTTCTCTGCATCGGCTCTCTATTTCTTTTCTAAAGTGTCTCAATAAACCTTGAACTGGCCAGGCAGAACCCTCTCCAAATGCACAAATAGTATGACCTTCGATCTGTTTTGTAACGTCAGATAATAATTCAATATCATTAAACGTAGCTTTTCTTTTGACTACCCTATCAAGTATTCTCCACATCCATCCTGCTCCTTCTCGACAAGGCGTACACTGACCGCAACTTTCATGCTTGTAAAACCTAGCTATCCTTGCCATACATGCAACAATATCTTGGTCTTTATTAATTACGACAATTCCAGCAGTTCCAAGGCCGCTCTTATTTTCAATTAAAGAATCAAAGTCCATTGTTATTGTATCGCATATTTTTTTTGGCAACAAAGGCATTGATGAACCGCCAGGTATCACGGCTTGTAGATTTTCCCAACCTCCAACTACTCCTCCTGCATGTTTTTCAATCAGTTCTTTTAAAGTGATTCCCATTTCTTCCTCTACATTACATGGTGAATTTACATTTCCAGAAATACAAAATATTTTTGTTCCAGTATTTTTTGGCTTACCTAGTGATGCAAACCATTTTCCACCTCTTCTTAAAATTGTTGGAACTACGGCTATAGTCTCAACATTGTTTACTATAGTAGGGCATCCATACAAACCTACTAGAGCTGGAAAAGGTGGTTTTAATCTAGGTTGACCTTTGTTTCCCTCAATACTTTCTAATAAAGCGGTTTCTTCACCACATATATAAGCACCAGCTCCGTAATGAATATGAATGTCAAAATCCCACCCGGAACCACAAGCATTTTTTCCTAAGTATTTTTTTTCATACGCTTGATTAATCGCATTTTGAAGTCTTTGCCCTTCTCTAAAATATTCTCCTCTAATGTAAATGTAACAAACATGAGCATTCACTGAATAACCAGCTATTAAACACCCTTCAATTAATTTTTGAGGTTCAAATCTAAGTATATCTCTATCTTTGCATGTTCCAGGTTCAGACTCATCTGCATTAATTACTAAATAATGTGGTCTTGAACCAACTTCTTTAGGCGCAAAAGACCATTTAAGGCCTGTGGAAAATCCGGCACCTCCTCTTCCTCTTAATTCTGAAGTTTTTACCTCATTAATAATCCATTCTCTTCCTTTGGAAATTATATTTTTAGTGTCTTTCCAATCATCTCGCTTAAGAGCGGACTCTATTTCCCAACCAAGATCATTATAAAGATTTTTAAATATCTTATTTTCTGGTTTAAGCATGATTTTCTCCATTTACAGATTGTTTTTTTTCAGGAGCAGTATTATTACGTCCCCTGTATGAGCCAGGTTTTAAAGGTTTATCTTGAATTAGTGAGTCTAAAATTTCTTTAGTACTTTTCTCATCAAGGTCCTCATAATAATCATCATTTATTTGTATCATTGGGGCGCTTACACATGCGCCTAAACATTCTACTTCCATCCAAGAACAGTTACCCTTTTTAGAAATTTCATTTTCGTTAGGTGAGATTTTTTCTTTACAAAGATTTACAATTTTATCTGCTCCACGAATTAAGCAAGGCGTTGTAGTGCAGACTTGTATAAAATGTTTTCCAACAGGGGCTAAATTATACATAGTGTAAAATGTTGCCACTTCGTAAACTGAAATATAAGGAATAGATAAAAGATTCGCTATATATTTCATTGCAGCTAATGGTATCCAATTGTCATTTTGTCTTTGAGCTAAATATAAAAAAGGCATTACAGCGCTTTTTTTATTTTTTTCTGGATATCTTTTCAAAATTTCCTCAACTTTTTTCAAGTTTTCATCTGAAAATTTGAAGACTTTTGGTTGATCGTCATGAACTTTTTTTAAACTCATCTGTCAACCTCTCCAAAAACTATATCTAGGGAACCTAAAACAGCTGGAACATCAGCTAACATGTGACCTCGAATTAAATAATCCATAGCCTGAAGATGTGAAAACCCGGGTGCCCTAATCTTACACCTATAAGGTTTATTGCTTCCATCAGAAATTAAATAAACTCCAAACTCGCCTTTAGGAGCCTCTACTGATGTGTAAACATTTCCTTTAGGAACTCTGTATCCCTCTGTAAATAATTTAAAGTGATGTATCAAAGCTTCCATTGACTCCTTTAATTCATCTCTGTTAGGAGGAGATATTTTACCATCTATAGATTTGACAGGACCTTTTGGTAATTTTTCAATGCATTGTAATATAATTTTTACACTCTCTCTCATTTCCTCTATTCTACAAAGGTAGCGATCGTAGCAGTCTCCGTTTTTACCTATAGGAATTTTAAAGTCTAAATCTTTATATATTTCGTAAGGTTGAGATCTTCTTAAATCCCAAGGAACACCAGAGCCTCTAAGCATTACTCCAGAAAAGCTGTAATCTAAGGCGTCTTGTTTTGATACAATACCAATTTCAACATTACGTTGTTTGAAAATACGATTATCTGTTAGCAAACCCTCTAGGTCATCAATAACTTTAGGAAATGATCTACAAAACTTTTCGATATCAGCTACCAGTTTTGATGGAATATCTTGATGTACTCCTCCAGTTCTAAAATAATTTGCATGTAACCTTGAACCTGAAGCTCGCTCATAAAAAGTCATCAAAGTCTCTCTTTCTTCAAAACCCCATAAAGAAGGTGTCAAAGCTCCGACATCTAGTGCTTGAGTAGTTACATTTAAAATGTGGCTTAAAATTCTTCCAATTTCACAAAAAATTACTCTTATGTATTTAGCTCTAATTGGTACTTCTATTTTCAATAACTTTTCTGCTGCAAGTGCAAAAGCGTGCTCTTGATTCATCGGTGCAACATAATCCAACCTATCAAAATAAGGTAACGCTTGGGTATAGGTTTTTTGTTCAATAAGTTTTTCAGTTCCTCTATGAAGCAGACCTATATGCGGATCTGCTTTTTCAACTATCTCACCATCAAGTTCTAAAATT
>CACHWN010000013.1 GCA_902583585.1 uncultured Pelagibacteraceae bacterium | reverse complement strand
AATAAGAAAAAGTAAGAAAAAAAATTTTTTAATTTTAATTGGTGGAACAGACAGATATAAAATTGGGGAAAAATTACCTAGGTTATTAAAAAATAATGTTAAAAATTTTAATTTTTATTGGGTCCGAGGTCCATTTGCAAAAAAACCATCAATTAAAAAAGATTTTAAAAATTTCAAAATAATTGAAAATAAATTTGATTTAAAAAAGATTTATTCCAAAATGGATTTTGCTTTTGTTGTTTTTGGTGTTACTTTTTTTGAGGTGCTAAAAAATAAAATTCCACATGTTCTTTTTTTCCATAAAAATAAAACTGAAGACATGCATTTGGTTAAAAAGCTAATCGATTTAAGATTCAATGTATGTGGAGATTACTTAGAAGCAATTAAAAAGATAAAAGAACTTACAGAAAATTATAAAAAATCTCAAAAACAAATAAATAATTTGAGTAAATTGATAAATTTTAAAAAAAGGAATATGTTTATCAAAAAATTTTTAAGTTAAAATTATGGTAAAAAAATATATTTATTATTCACAACCAACACTTGATGCATCAGATTTAAGTTGTCTTAATAAAGTTTTTAAATCAAATTTTTTAACACAAGGACCTCAAATACCTTTATTTGAAAAAAAAATTAGCGACTTTGTTAATTCAAAATTTGCAGTTGGTTTGAATAGTGCTACCAGTGCTTTGCATGCAGCTTGTTTTTCCTTAGGATTTAGAAAAAATGATATTTTATGGACTGTGCCTAACACTTTTGTGGGCTCAGCTAATTGCGCAAAATATCTTGGTGGTAAAGTAGATTTTGTAGACATTAATTATACAACCAAAAATATTGATATTGAACTTTTAGAGAAAAAACTCAATAATACATCAAAAAAAAAATTACCAAAAGTTTTAGTAACAGTTGACTTTGCTGGTAATCCAGTAAGTCAAGATAAAATATTTAAACTATCTAAAAAATATAAATTTAAAATAATCGAAGACGCCTCTCATGCTTTGGGAGCTTTATATAAAAAAGAAAAAGTGGGATCTTGTAGATGGTGCGATGTTACAATTTTTAGTTTTCATCCTGTAAAAACAATTACTACTGGTGAAGGTGGAGTTGCTACAACTAATTCTAAAAATATTTATGAAAACCTAAAAATGTTTCGAACACACGGAATAACAAGAGAGAAAAATAAACTCATTAATAAAAAAGAAAGTAAAAAAAATTGGTATTACGAACAGCAATTTTTAGGTTTTAATTATAGACTAACAGATATAGCAGCTTCTCTTGGCTTAAATCAGATGAAGAAAATTGGAAAAATATTAAAAAAAAGAAATAAAATTGCTAAATTTTATAGCAAGAACTTAAAAGGACTACCCTTACTATTACCAATCGTTGAGAAAACTTCTTTCTCAACATTTCATTTATTCTCAATTTCAATAACGCTGTCAAATCCAGAAAAAATACAAAAAAGGATGCATGATTATCTAAGATCTTTTGGAATTTTAACAAATTTACATTATCTACCTGTTCATTTACATCCTTATTATAAAAAACAAGGCTTTAAAATAAATGATTTTCCCAACGCAGAGTTACATGCAAAGTCTTCCTTATCAATACCTATATATCCAAACCTCAAATTTGAGAGCCAAAAAAAGATTGTCGGTTTAATAAAAAATTTTTTCAAAAAATATTGAAAAATAAGGTTAAAAAAAGCTTTTATGTTCAAAAATTGTACATTATAGTTCAATAAATGAACAAAAAAAAATTAAATAATTCTGACCAATATAATATCCTACAGAAAATTCATAAAGATGAAATTGGCAATCAAAGAAAATTAGCTTTTGACCTTGGCTATAGTCTGGGAAAATTAAACTATTGCCTTACTGAACTAAAAAAAAAGGGATTAATTAAACTTAATAATTTTAGACAAAAAAAAAATAAAGCAAAATACGCAAGATATATTTTAACAAAAAAAGGTTTAATTTATAGAAGCCAATTAACAATCAAATTCCTTAAAATTAAAGCAAAGGAATATGACGAAATAAAAAAGGAAGCTGCAAAGATTTACCAGAAAAAATAACATCATTATGAATGTATTTAATAATTTATCTTTTGAAAACGCTAAAATATTACTTAGTTACAAACAAATTAATCAAACAATAATTTTATTTTTTTTAATGCTTTTAGCTATGATTTTTGAAATAGCTGTTTTACAACTTATATTGTTGATACTAGGTTATTTTTCGGGAGCCTCTAGCATAAATTTTGAAAATTACCTAGACTTTTTAAAATCTTTTCTATCAAATTATAGCAACGAAAGTTTGTTAATAACTTCTTTTATATTAATTTTTTTTTTAAAGAATTTTATTTCTATATATGTTTCTAAGAAAGAAAATAAGTTTTTAACCAATTTAAGAGCAGATTTAAGTTTTAATTTTTACAAAAATTATTTAGATATGCCATTAATTTATAAATTAAAAAAAAATTCTTCTGAAATAATTAGAAATATTACTAATGAAGTAGATTTCTTAGTCACTACGATTTTTTCAATTTCTATTTTCACAATGGAGATTTTAATTATTTTTGGCGTGATGTTCGTATTGTTAAAGCATAATTTCACACTATCTTTAATTGCAATTGTGTTGTTTATTCTTTTTGGTCTTTTATTTAATTATATCAATAAAACAAAAATTATAAAATTAGGTAGTCGAAGAAGCCAATACCTTAAAAACCGTTTAAAAAATATTTTAGAGACCTTTTCTAGTTTTAAAGAGTTGGAATTAGCTGGCAAGTTAGATAGAGCAAAACTAGAATTTAATTTAAACAATAATCAAATTAGTAAAATAAATTATGTCGCAAATTTTAGAAACTCTTTAAGCAAACCTGTTTTTGAATTATTTTTGGTTTTAGTTTTATTCATTATGGTAATTTTATTAAATATATCTAAAAGTAATATAGTAGAATTTATTCCGACAATTGGAATCTTTTTAGTAGCTAGCTATAGGTTAATACCTTCTTTAAGTAGAATTTTTTCAGCTCTACAAAGCATTCAATTAAATTCGCAGTCAATACCTAATTTGATTAACGAAAAATTAGCATTTAAAAAAAATAAAATTAAAAAATCTGAAAAAGAAATAGATTTTAAAAATGAAATAAAATTTGAAAATATAAGATTCAGTTATAAAAAAAAACCAATTAACGAAAAAGATTTTATTATTAGAGATTTAAATCTTAAAATTTTAAAAGGTTCTTCCATCGGTATCTTTGGACGAAGTGGAGAAGGCAAAAGCACTTTTTTGGACTTATTAATGGGTTTTTTGTCGAGTCACTCAGGTAACATTTTCATTGATGAAATAAAATTAAATGAATGTAGTGAAAATTGGCAACAAAAGATCTTTTCCGTTCCCCAGGATATTTTTATAAAAAATGATACCATAAAAAAGAATATAGCTTTATTTGAAGAAAATGAAAAAATTGATGTAGACAAGATTTACAAAATCTTGGAAATAGTAAATTTGGATCAAATAGTAAATGGTTTGAAAAATAAAATAGATACAGTAATTGGCGATGGGGGTCTTAAGTTATCGGGAGGACAAAAACAAAGAATATCAATTGCAAGAGGGTTGTACTATAAACCTGAAGTATTAATATTTGATGAGTCAACAAACTCCTTAGATACTTATAATGAAAACTTAATTGTAAGCAATATTTTAAAGAATTTAAAAAGTACTACTATAATTTGGGTATCGCATAGAAAAGAAATTTTTAAGAATTTTAATAAACTTTATGAAATGAAAAACGGTAAACTTCTGGAGGAGATATTATGAACCTAAAAGGAAAAATAGTTTTGATCACTGGTGGAACAGGGTCATTTGGAAAAGCCTGTGTTAAATATTTACTTAAACAAAAATTAAAGAAAATTATCGTTCTTTCAAGAGATGAACTCAAGCAAGATGAAATGAGAAAAAGATTAGATTCTAATATTATTAGATACCTCTTAGGTGATATTAGAGATCTTGAAAGATTAAAATTTGCTTTTAAAAACGTTGATTACGTAATTCACGCAGCAGCTTTGAAGCAAGTCCCTGCAGCAGAATACAACCCTGATGAGTTTATTAAAACAAATATTAATGGTTCAAATAATATTATTACGGCAGCTATTGATTGTGACGTTAAAAAAGTTTTAGCCCTTTCAACAGATAAAGCTGTAAATCCTATAAATTTATATGGCGCTACTAAATTATGTGCTGAAAAATTGTTTCTAAATGCTAATGCTATGTCGGGTCATGGAACTAATTTTAGCATTGTTAGATATGGAAATGTAATAAACTCTAGGGGATCAATCATCCCTTTAATACTAAGTTTAAAGAAAAAAAATCAAAAAATAGTCCCTTTAACAAATTATAACATGACAAGATTTTTTGTAAAAATTGAAGATGCTGTCAGATTTGTAATAAATTCGTTAAACATAATGGACAAAGGCGAGATATTTATCCCTAAAATGTCAAGAGCTAAAATTGTTGACATTATAAAAGCTATATACCCTGCCGCGGAATATAAATTGATTGGAATAAGGCCAGGAGAAAAAATTGACGAAGTTTTAATTTCAAACGACGAGTCAAATCAAACCTATGAATTAAAAGACTATTATATTTTGCACCCAACCAATTCTCAATTTAAAAGCAAAATATTAAATAAGATTAAAGATTTCAAAAAAATTAATAAAAATTTTCTTTACAGTTCCTCAATGAAACCTTTTTTAAGCATTAAACAAATAAAAAGTCTAATAGACGTTTATGTCAAAGATTAAACTATTATTAAGTTCTCATGATAATATTCAGGGTAAAAACGTATTAAGTATAAACTATAGTTGTTGTGATTTTTTTTTAAAAAAAAATTTATATAACAAATTTCTTAAAAATAGATGGAATGATATTAAAAAAAAGGAGTCTGATGTAAAAGAAATAATCAAAATATCGTCTAAAGTCTCACTTTTACTTAAAAAAAAATTAGATAATGATAATTTACCGAATAATTATTGGAGATTCATTATAGAACCGTGGGTGAGGTCGTATGTTACAATTATATTTGATAAATTAAATTACTTAAAACTTTTAAAAAAAAACACAACTTATACAGTTAATGAATATAAATTTGATAGTACTAAATTTTTCAACTCACACTTGGATTTTATACGAGAAGCAAATAATGATTATTTTAATCATGAGCTTTTTATTAAGATTCTTAAGATAAACCCATTCAATAACAAGGTATTAATAAAAAAGTGCGGAAAAAGAAAAAAAAATGACTTTGAAAAAAAATCAAAACCAAATAAAGTTAAAAAACATTTTTTATTTTCAACTAGTTTTTATCATTTTTTTTTTAAAATAAATTCTTTTATCTTTAATTATTTTCATTTTCCTAAGTTAGAATATCTAAAACTTTGTTTCAAACTTGGCATCTTTCCTATCCATTTCATAAATTTTTTTAGAAACTATTTTAATTTTAAAAACAAAAAAAGTAATAACCTTAGAAACGAACTAAAAAAATATCTTCTAAAAGAAAATGAAAATAAAAAAATTGAAATTTTTTTGGAACTTATTGTTGATTATTTACCTTTAAATTTTTTGGAAAACTACAGCTTCATAACAAACAAAATAAAAGCTCTAAATAAATCTATTAGAAACAAATATATTATAGATTGTTCATTTTCTGAATATAATGAGATATTTAGAACATTTTTAGTTTTTTCAAAATTAAAAAAAAATTATTTAATTAATACTGATCATGGAGGTGGACTTGAGTCAAAAATGATTCCAGTGAATTTTTATTTAAATAAGAATATCTATAATGATATCATATTATGGAATAAAGAAAATAATTTTAAGAGATATACAAAAATTTTACCGGTTACTAAAAAAATCGTAAAAAAAAAAATTCATTATAATAATAAAAATGAAAATTTAACAATATTCTTTGTAGAGTCTTATAAACATATTTTTGATATTACCAATTTTCCAACATTTCAAAACTGCAATTATAATTTTGAATTAATATGCAAAGTTTTTTCAAAAATAAACCCTCAAATAAAAAAAAATTTAATTTTCAATAATAAAATAAATGTAGGATCCTATACACACTTAAGATTTGAAGAAAAATTTAATTGTAACAAAAAAGTTTCCCAAAGTTATTTAGAATTAATCTCAAAATCAAGAATTTCTGTTATATGTTATCCTCAAACAGTTTTAAGTGAGGTAATGTTCTTAAATTTACCACTTATACTTTTATGCAATCCTATTGATTTTAATTTAAACAAAGAAAGTAAATTTTTTTTTAAATTAATGAAAAAAAATAATTTAGCTTTTGATTGCCCATTTAAAGCAAAAACACACATAGAAAAAATTTGGGAAAATCCTAAAATGTGGTGGTTTAGTAAAAAAACCCAAAAAATAAGAAATCTCTACTTGAACAAATATTTTCGTAGTGAAATAAATTGGTCAGATCACTGGGAAAATTATTTTAAGAGTATAAAAAAATGACTATCATGAAAATAGAAATAATCGCACATTTAAAAACTAAAAAATTTTTTAATGAAATTTCCTTAATAAAATTAATTAATATTAAAAAAAATTATTATGAATATTATTAAAATAAGAAATTGTATAATAGGAAAAAATAAAACTTTTATAATTGCTGAAATCGGTATTAATCACAATGGTAAATTAAGTGTTGCCAAAAAACTTATAAACGCAGCTAAAAAATCTGGAGCTGATGCAGCTAAAATACAAATAATTAACCCAGAAGATAGTTATGATAAAAGTACTAAATCATATAAAATTTTTAAGAAAAATTTACTTACTTTTAATGAATTAAAAGAGTTGAGTAAATATTCGAAAAAAAAGGGCCTTTTATTATTTGCAACTCCTGGAGATTTTTCTAGTCTAAAAATAATTAAAAAACTAAAGTTTCCTTTAATCAAAATTTCATCTGGTTTAATAACTAATATTCCATTAATAACTGAGGCCGCAAAATTAAAAAAACCTATAATAATATCTACTGGTTTTGCTACTATAGATGAAATTAATGAAGCTGTTAAAAATATAAAAAAATATCATAATAAATTAGGAATATTAAGGTGCACTTCACTTTATCCAGCTAAAAATGAAAATTTAAATTTGTCTTCGATAAATACTCTTAAAAATAATTTTAAACATATTATTGGTTATTCAGATCACTCATTAGGGGATCTAGCGTGTTTAACTGCTGTAAGCTTAGGCTCTAAGATTATAGAAAAACATTTTACTTTAAACAAAAAACAATCAGGTGCAGATCATAGGTTATCAATGACTCCTCCAGAATTTAAGTTAATGGTTAAAAAGATTAGACTAATTGAGAAATCTTTGGGAGATAACAATGTGTTTCCTACTCACATTGAAGCTAAAATGAAAAAATTTTACCATAGAACAATCGTAGCAAATAAAACAATCTTAAAAAATCAAAAAATAAATAAAGATAATATTTCACTTAAAAGAACAAATAAAAAAGGTAAGAAAATACATCCTAGAGAATATTTTAATGTTATTCAAAAAAAATCAAAAAAGAAAATTAACA
>CACHWN010000012.1 GCA_902583585.1 uncultured Pelagibacteraceae bacterium | reverse complement strand
ATTGGTTTCTACCTTATCAGAATTGAATTTAGTGGTGTACGTTCTTTAGATATTTTAAATAAAAATATAAATTCCAATAATTTTAATGCTTTATTAACACTTTTCACAATATTTATTATTATAAAATCAATTCCTCCAATGTTGGATTGGTTTATTTTAGAGGCTAATTTTGTAGGTAATTCAAAAGTGATTGCACAGGCGATGGGGCTTGTTGGGTTTTTATAAAAGTTTGGTTTAATAGGTTTATGTATGGTCTTTATCCTGATACAGAACAATGGAGAATAAATACAGCTTTTTTAATCTTATTTGCTGTTGTGGCAGTTTCATTTTTCGTATCCGAAAAACTTAAAAAATACTTTATTTTATTCTTAGTTTTTGTTTTTCCATTCTTAGGAATTAAACTTATTTCTGGTGGAAGTTTTGGACTTGAGTACGTTGAAAGTGCAGCTTGGGGAGGTCTTTCATTAACTTTCATTATTTCTGCTTTTGCAATACTTTTCTGTTTTCCGATTGGAGTAATTTTAGCTTTAGGTAGAAGATCTTCTTTGCCAGCAATAAAGTATATTTCTATCGGATTTATAGAACTTTGGAGAGGGGTTCCATTAATTACAGTATTATTTATGTCAGCCGTAATGTTTCCTATGTTTCTACCAGATGGAACTTTCATTGATAAATTAATTAGAGTTTTAATAGCGATTACATTGTTTGAAGCCGCATACATGGCGGAAGTTGTAAGAGGAGGACTTCAAGCATTACCTAAAGGTCAATATGAAGCTGCTAAGTCTTTAGGTATGGGTTATTGGAGAATGAATGCGCTCATTATATTACCCCAAGCACTTAAATTAGTGATACCTGGAATAGCAAACACTCTTTTAGCACTTGTAAAAGACACTCCATTAATTTTTGTTGTAGGGTTGATGGAATTAGCAGGTATGATAGGTTTAGCAAAAACTAATCCAAAATGGCTTGGAATGGCAATGGAGGGATATGTTTTTGCAGGTTTAGTTTTTTGGATAATATGTTATGCAATGAGCAGATATAGTCAAAATTTAGAGAAAAAATTAAGTACTGAGAGATAATTATGGGAAAAATAATAGAATTAAAAAAAGTAAATAAATGGTTTGATAAATTTCAGGTGTTAAAAGATATTGATCTTGAAGTTGCTCCTCAAGAAAAAATAGTTATATGCGGCCCATCAGGTTCAGGAAAATCAACTTTGATTAGATGTATAAATAGATTAGAAGAGCATCAAGAAGGAAATATTATTGTTGATGGTACAGAACTAGCTGAGAACACTAAAAATATTGAAAAGATAAGAGCCGAAGTTGGAATGGTTTTTCAGCAGTTTAATTTATTTCCTCACCTTTCTATTTTAGACAACTGTACTTTGGCACCAATTTGGGTAAAAAAATTACCTAAAAAAGAAGCCGAAGAAGTTGCAATGAAAAATTTAACTAGAGTTCAAATAGATGATCAAGCCCTTAAGTTTCCTGGACAACTTTCTGGTGGTCAACAACAAAGAGCTGCAATTGCAAGAGCCCTTTGTATGGAACCTAAAATTATGTTGTTTGACGAGCCAACTTCCGCACTAGATCCTGAAATGATAAAAGAAGTTTTAGATGTTATGGTTGATTTAGCTAAAGGTGGAATGACTATGATAGTAGTTACTCATGAAATGGGATTTGCCAAAGAGGTTGCAGATTATATGATTTTTATGGATGAGGGAAAAATAGTTGAAAGAGCAAAAACAAAAGAGTTTTTTGAAAATCCAAAATCTGATCGAACTAAACTATTTTTAAGTCAAATATTATAGCCATTTTGGAATTGGCAAATTTTTACTTTTTAAAAATTCTTTATTAAAAATTTTACTTGCATATCTTTTTCCATGATCACAAAGAATAGTAACTATAGTTTTTCCAGGACCCATTTTTTTTGCGAGTTTAATTGCACCAGCTATATTAATTCCAGAGGATCCACCTAACACAATTTTTTGCTTTTCAATTAAATCATACACTATATTTAGAGCTTCTGTATCATTGGTTTGGAAAGCATCATCAACTAATGCTTTTTCAAAATTTTTAGTAATTCGTGCAGTACCAATACCTTCTGTTATTGAGTTACCTGAGCTTTCTAATTTATTATTCTTAATATGGGAGAATAGGGAAGAACCCATTGGATCGGATAATGCAATTTTAATATTTTTATTCTTATTTTTTAATCCTATAGACACTCCGGCTAAAGTTCCACCTGTCCCAACGGCACAAGTAAAACCATCAATTGAGCCAGCTGTCTGACTCCAAATTTCTTCGGCGGTAGTTTTGATATGAGCGTCTGTATTAATCACATTATCAAATTGATTAGCCCAGTATACACCATTCTTACTTTTCTTATTTAAATCATCGGCAATTAGTTTTGATTGTTTAATGTAATTTTTAGGATTAGAATATGGAACAGCGTCTACCTCAATTAATTCAGCACCTAATTTTTTAAGAGTTTCTTTTTTTTCAACTGATTGAGTATTTGGAATTACTATTTTTAGCTTAAGGTCATATTCTTTACAAACTACTGCTAAACCTATTCCGGTATTACCAGCGGTTCCCTCTACAATAGTACCGCCTTTTGATATAAGTTTTCTTTTTATTGCATCTTCAACTATGAATAGGGCTGCTCTATCCTTTACTGACTCACCAGGATTAAAATATTCAGCCTTTCCATAAATGTTACAACCAGTCAATTCAGAGGCTTGTTTTAGTCTTACTAATGGTGTATTTCCAATTTGAGATATAATTGAATTAGTTTCCATATCATTAAATATATGAAAAAATATTTACTTTCAATTGCTTTAATATACTTACTATCTTTTGATATAAATGCTCACGTAGACCACTATTCTAAATATAATTATTTAGAATATGAGTTATTTAGAAATAACAAATCTATAGGATATCATAAATACACTTTTGATAGAAACGGATCAAAATTAATAATAAATAACGAGGTAAACTTTAAAATAACAAAACTGGGAGTAGATCTTTACAAGTATTATGCAAAAGGAATTGAGAAGTACGATAATGGAATTTTTTCAGGCTTTAATTCAACAACAAATCAAAATAAAAAAGAAAAATATGTAAATATTACAATAGATCCAGCTGATAAAGATTTAATTATTGAGGGATCCTCTTTTAAGGGTAAGGTAAATAAAGATTTCATTATTGGCACATGGTGGAATCACGAAATAGTGCAGAAAAAAGCTCAAATCAGTGCTGTTTCAGGAAGAATTATCGAACAAAAAGTTGAATTTATAGGTAAAGAAGAAGTAAAAATAGGTGATAAAATATATAAAACTTTAAGATTTAATTTTAGTTCATCTGATCCGAGTTTATCTAAAGACAAAAAGCTTAATACTGATATTTGGTATGAAGAAGAAACATTTCTATGGGTTAAAGCAGCATTTGATAAAACCGGATATTGGGAATATAGGCTTAAAATAGTAAAATAATTTAAATTTAACACTTCATTTTTTTCATTTAGTCAATACTAAATATATGTTTTTTTTCGTATTTTAGACCCCCAAAAAAAAAAATTTTTAGTATTGCCAAAGAGTTCATTTTGAGGTTTTATAATTAAAAATTTAGGGAGATCTATGGAAGAAAATTTCAATATTCATCTTGGTAAAAAATTGAGAATGAGAAGATTATCCTTAGGACTGACACAAACTAAAGTTGCTCAAGCAATAAATGTTACTTTCCAACAAATTCAAAAATATGAGAAAGGTACTAATGGGGTTAGTTCAAATAGATTAATGCAACTATCTCAATTTTTAAAAGTTCCCATTATTTATTTTTTTGAAGATTACAAAGAATTTAAAGATGTAACATCTGGTGACGAAACTAACGACGACTTAAATTATTCTTTCTTAAGTAGAACTTTTTCTTCTTTATCAAGACCTCAGAAAGAAAAAATTCTACAAATTCTTAATAACACCTCTAAATTTGAAAAAGTTGGCTAATTGGCTCCTCGGGCAGGACTCGAACCTGCGACCAATTGATTAACAGTCAACTGCTCTACCAACTGAGCTACCGAGGAATAAAAGCGAACATACTTTCTTTACTAAAATAACACAACTTGTTTTTTTGGAGGCCACGCCCAGAATCGAACTGGGATAAAAGGATTTGCAATCCTCTGCGTAACCATTCCGCCACGTGGCCGTTGATATAGTTAAAATCATGATACTGATCATGTTTTTAATCTAATTTTATTATTATCGAATAAATATAACTTATTTTTTGGGAAGTAAATTGTAATATTTTTATCTTTTATATTCTTAGCACTTTTTATTCTGATTTCCACATTATTTAAATGTGAGTATATAATTTTTTCGGATCCTAAATTTTCAATTAGATCAACACTGATTCCAACCGCAAATTCACTTTTATTTTCTAAAGAAATATCCTCTGGCCTTATGCCCACATAAATTCCCCTTTTAAAATCTAAATTTTCATATTTAATTTCATTATTGAATAATTTGAAGGTGTTTTTGTTAATAATATCCTCACTTTCAACCTTAAAAATATTCATTTTTGGGTTTCCTATAAATTCAGCTACAAAAATATTATTTGGATTATTGTAGATCTCATCAGGTGTTCCAGATTGTTCAATTTTTCCATTGTTCATAATTACAATTTTGTCAGCTAATGTCATTGCTTCAATTTGATCATGAGTTACATAGATAATATTGCTTTTAAGTTTTTTATGTAGTTTTGAAATTTCAACTCTCATTTCTGACCTAAGGGCAGCATCTAGGTTGGAAAGAGGCTCATCGAATAAAAATAATTTAGGATTTCTAGTTATAGCCCTTCCTATAGCAACTCTCTGTCTTTGACCACCAGAAAGTTCCCTTGGCCTCCTATCCAAAAGTTCCTCAATTTTTAAGATTTTTGCTGCTTCGATTACTTTACTATTAATCTCATCTTTTGAAATTTTTTCTGATTTTAGACCAAAAGAAATATTTTCAAAAACACTCATGTGAGGATATAAAGCGTAAGATTGAAAAACCATTGCAATTTGTCTTTTTGAAGGTAGTAAATCATTTAAAAGATTATTTTCTAAAATTATTTTTCCATTATCTATTTTTTCTAATCCAGCTATCATTCTGAGTAGTGTAGATTTTCCGCAACCAGACGGACCTAACAATACTATAAATTTCCCTTTTTCAACCTCTAGGTTAAATTTACTAATTACATTGTTTTTACCGAAAGATTTATCAATATCTTCAAATTTTAAAAAAGCCATAATTCAAAAATTTAGTTTTTATCAAACCTCGTATGCATATTATTCATAGAAGAATTCATTACCTTATTGTTAAACTTAAATCATTATTTAAATAATTAATAGGAGGAAAAATGAGAAAAATAATAGCCTTCATTTTTGCTTTAACTTTTTTAAAGTCTAATAGTTTTGCTGACATTACTTTTTGGACTACAGAAGTTCAACCAGCAAGAATGGAAAAACAAATGGAAATGGCTAAATCATTTGAGTCTAAAACTGGAATTAAAGTTGAAGTTATACCCGTAGAAGAAAAAGATTTAGGATCAAGAGCCACGGCTGCTGCAGCTGCAGGCAATCTTCCGGATGTAATTTATCACACACTTCAATATGTTTTACCTTGGGCTGAAGCAGGCATACTTGACGTAAATGCTAATAACGATGTTGTTAAAAGTTTAGGAAAAAAAACTTTTGCCCCAGGAGCATTGAATATGGCAAAGAAGGGTGGAAAAATTGCTGCTGTACCAGTTGATGGATGGACACAAATGGTAGTATATAGGAAAGATTTATTCAAACAAGCAGGTCTTGAGCCACCGACAAGTTATGAAAATATTACCAAAGCTGTAAAAGTTCTTTCAGGCGGAGACATGTTTGGATTTGTAGCTGCAACTAAAACTGATGAAAACTTTATGAGCCAAGTTCTTGAGCATGTTCTTTTAGCAAATGGTGTTAATTTTGTTAAAAAGGGTGGAACAAAAAAACAAGGAAAAGCTCTTAAAAACTCTTTAGAGTTTTATAAAGTTATAGCAAAAGCGAGTCCTCCAGGTGAATTATTCTGGAAACAATCTAGAGAGTTATACTTTGCTGGGAAAACACCAATGATTATTTGGTCACCATTTATTATGGATGAATTAGCCGGATTAAGAGACTCGGCTCCACCAACAATAAATAGCGATCCAACATCACCTGAACTTGCTTCTAAAACTGGTTTCATAACGAATTTTAGCGGACCAAATAACAAGAAAGGTGCTGCATGGGCAGATGTAAGATATTTCGGTATTACAGCTGATGCAGATACTGATGAAGCTAAAAAGTTTGTTGAGTATTCTATGGACGAAGGTTACACGAGTACGTTAGCTATCGCTCCTGAGGGTAAATTTCCTGTAAGAAGAGGAAACTCTTCAGATCCTGCTGCGTTTACAAAAGCTTGGAGTAAATTACCAGTTGGTGTAGATAGAAAAAAACCATTAACTGAACTTTATTCACCTGATGTAATCAATAACATAGTTGCTGGATTGGATACAGCAAACAGATGGGGTGTAAAAGAAGGGGAGCTTTCTAGAGCATCAAAAATAATCAATGCTCAATTCTTGAATAGAATAACAAGAGAATACATTGATGATCAGATAACTGTTGATGAAGCAGTTAAAAAAATTAACGCAGAATTAGCAAAATTCTAGCAAATTTATTTCTTAAAAGCGGATAATAAGCTATTATCCGCTTTTAAATGAGCACCACATTATCAAAAATAGAAAAAAGGACAGCATATACACTTCTTTTACCTGCTGTATGCTTGGTATTTGCAATAATTTTATTTCCAATTTTTGCAAACGTCTGGATTAGTTTCAAAGAAGTTGGACTTAAAGACATAAGAATTCCTGAGCCTAGGGCAAAAAAAATAGTAAAAAATATACAAGATAGCAATTCTGAATTAAAAATTATCTATAAATTAAGAAATAGTTCTTTAATACAAGATATTAGAGAAGTTAAATTTTCAGATAAATTACCAAAAAATATTGAACCAGTTAATTTGGACAAAAGATGTGAATTTAAGTCACAAAAAATAAAATGTTTTTTTGGAAATTGGGAGGCAGGCTATCGTGAAAATTTCGAAATTTTTGTAAAAGATTTGAATAACAATGCTATTAACAGTAAATATATTAAATCTAATAAACCAGATTTGAATGGAAAATCAAATAATATTTTATTAACTACAGATTTTACTCTTAAAAATTTTAAAAATGTTTTCATGAATAACAATTTTTTTGAGCTTTTAATGACGACTTTTTACTTTACTTTTTTTGGAACGCTTGGAGCTATTTTACTTGGCATATTTGCTGCCCAGCTTGTAAATCAAAAATTTTATGGAAGAACTTTTATGCGAAGTATACTGCTTTTTCCCTATGTAGGACCTGTGGTTGCTTTGGCTTATACTTGGACTTTACTCTTAGATCCTAATAGCGGTACAATAAATTCTCTTCTAGTTAATTATGGAGTCATTGAAAAACCTATAAATTTACTTGGACAAAAGTATTTAATTATTAATATTTTAGGATTTGAATTAAAACTTAGATTAGCATTAACGACAGTGATATTTTTTGAGATCTGGCGATATTTTCCTTTAGCTTTTTTATTTATATTAGCTAGACTACAAGCTATTCCTAAAGATCTTTATGAGGCAGCGGATGTTGACGGTGCTGGACCTTTTAGAAAATTTTTTTATATTACATTTCCACAAATAACATCAATTTTATCAATTTTGTTCATGATTAGATTTATTTGGAACTTCAACAAATTTGAAGACATATTTTTATTAACTGGTGGCGCTTCGGGTACTTTGACTTTACCAATAAGTGTGTATCAACAAGGATTTGCGGTATCAAATATTGGCATGGGTTCAGCAGTTTCTATAGTAATCGTATTATTATTAATAACTTTTATGATTATTTATTTCAAATTAATTGGAAAAAAGGCAAATGAAATTTAAATCTGTAATAATAACTTTACTTTCATCATCAATTTTTCTTACAATAATAATCTGTATATGGAAAATATTGGCAACTTTGCAAGGTTTAAGTTTTACAAATCTTAACTTTAATCTAAATCTATTATTATCACTCGGATTAGTTATAACTTGTGTATTTATCGGAAAAAAGTTTAATCACAACTTAAAAATTTTTATTTTATCTTTATCATTTACAATTTTATACACATTTTTAAATGAAAACTCCCCTATGTGGTTTTCAGTAGGTATTTTTTTACTAATTTTATTTTTTACAAATAAATTGAAAAAATATGATTTAAAATATTTAAATCAGGATTTTATATCTGAAAAAATTGTGTTTGAGTTTTTATCTTTATTTGCAATAGTATTTTTTGCATTAGTTATATTGTTTCCATTTTACATAATGTTTGTTACTAGTTTTAAAACGCAAACAGATTTATTAATTAACCCGA
>CACHWN010000011.1 GCA_902583585.1 uncultured Pelagibacteraceae bacterium | reverse complement strand
AATATTTTTAGGAATACCACCAGTTTATGCAGTTTCAAATGAAATAAATAATATATTAGCAACTTCAGTTTCTGGATCAATGACTCACTGGTTTAAAAATACTTTAGATTATAAAATGGGTCTAATGATAATCATTGGCGGTGTTGTGGGTACTCTTTTAGGCATCATTACATTTACTTTTTTTAAAGAAACTGGGAAGTTGAGTTTAATTATTTCATTATCGTATATGTATCTTCTTGCGATTATTGGTACATTGATGCTCATTGAAGGGGCGAAAGAAATTGATAGAGCTAGAAAAAAATTAATTTTAAAACAAAAACTACACACACACTATTGGATACATGGTCTACCGTTAAAACTTCGATTTCCAAAATCGAGACTTTACGAGAGTGCTTTCACGCCAATTTTGCTTGGTGTTATAGTAGGATTTGTTGCAGCGTTAATAGGAGTGGGAGGAGCTTTTTTGATGGTGCCTGCAATGATTTATTTAATTGGCATGCCAATTAAATTGATACCTGGAACTTCTTTATTTGTTACAGTTTTTATAAGTGCATTAGTAACTATATTGCACGCATTTAATTATGGTTCTATAGATTTAATTTTAGTTATAATCTTAGTAGTAGGATCAATTATTGGAGTGCAAGTAGGTCAAAAAGTTGGACAATATTTAGATAGCTCACATTTAAAAACTTTATTTGCAATGTTGTTATGCGCAGTCGCTATAGCAATCGCTTATGATACATTCTTTTATGAGGGTGTTAGAGAGTTAAAAGATACAGAAATTGTGAATTTAGAAAATCTTAATTTTTTTTCAAAATTCATCTCAAAATTGTCTGACAATAATCCCCTTCTTTATGGATCAATGGCAATACTTATAGCTATTGTTTTAGGAGTTATAGGTGCAGGAGGCAGGCAACTATTAAGTAAATATAAGTATGTATTTTTAATTAAAAAAAATTAAATTAAAGCTCTAATTAATCCAAAAATTGAAACTAAAATTAAAAAGTAAAGCACATACTTTTTATAATTCTCTTTTGAGCTTCCAGTAAATAATTTTGTGCCAATTGAAACACCAAAGGGAACAATTAAAATAAGAGGTAAAGTTCTATATAATACAGTATAATTTAATATATCATTAAAGTAAGCGAGAATTAATGCATATAAATCAGTAAAGAAAAATAGAGCAGCTAACGATGCCCTAATTACTGCTGGTTCAGCTGCAATTATTAAAAAATATAGTGCTATCGGCAAACCAGCCAAAGTACCAAATCCATTTACTGTACCAGCTGTTGCTCCGACAAAAAATTTGGAAATATTGTGATTTAATTTTTTGTTTTTATATCCACGTAATAATAAAAAAGCAAAAATAAGAACTGTTATCGAAATTATTAAATGTGTTACTCTTGGCTCCAATATAGAAAGAAGATGCACACCAAAAGGAGTTCCAATTGACACCCCCACAAGTAAATAAAAAACGAATTTCCAATTAATTTTTTTCCATATACTTGGGATCATAAAAAAACTTGCTATTATTTCTAACAATAAGATTATTGGTACAATTTCTTTTGGTGGTAAAATAAAAGATAACAGTGAAACACTTGATGCAGAAAAACCAAAGCCGCTAAAACCTCTAACAGTCGATGCAAAAAGTATAATTCCACAAAAAAATAAGAACTCTAAAAATGATAAATCTATTGTTGTTAACATATAATTAATTTAAAATTGTCATTGGATCTAATTTTATTTCGAACCAATTTAAGCGAATATCCAGATGGGGTCCTGTAGCTCTTCCACTTTGACCGAGAGTGCCAACGATCTGTCCTTTTTTAACTTTTTGTCCTTTTTGAACATTTATATCTTTCATGTGCATGTACAAGGTACTTATTCCATGACCATGGTCAAAAATAACAGTTCCTCCAGTGAAATACATATCTTTTTCTACTAATGTAACCACTCCATCCATCATTGATTTTACAGGTGTGCCCTCTGGTGCGTGAAAATCAATTCCATAATGAGGTCTTCTTGGTTTTCCATTTAGAATTCTTTGACTACCGTAAACACCCGTGATGATATATTTATCTATAGGGTAAACAAATTTATCTTTGAAAAAAATTAAATTACTATTTATTGCTCTAGCATCTCCAATTAATTTATTATCCTTTTTTATCCTTTCATAAACTTCTGGCGGTGGAGTGACTTGTTTCGGTGGAAGGCCATCAATTCTTTGAATTTTATACTCTCTTTTAAAGACTTGCTTTTCAATTAATTTTGTTTCTTTTTTATTTTGTATTTTTATTATTACGTTATTTTTTCTATCTCTATCTAGTCCAAAAGCAAAAAACCCATTTTTTGAGACTCTTATTTTTCTGTTATCTATAAACACTTTTGATTTCGGATCTGTTTTACCAAGAATAAAAGAGCCTTGTTTAAAATCTCCCTGAAACTCAAGAGCGTGAGAAATATTGAATATAATTAAAAAAAATAATGCATATCTAATCATAATAAAATTATAAGATCCTCGTAAATTAACTGAAATGAAACTATTAAAATTGCCAATAAACCTACCCAACTTATCCAAGAATATTTTTTTATTAACTTAGCAGTATAATTAGCAGCAAATGCCATTAACAATATTGATAAGCCTAATCCAAAGGCTAAAAGCATATAATGATCTTTAGCTGCACCAGCTACTCCTAAAACGTTGTCTAAACTCATAGTTACATCTGCAAGAATAACGGTGAAAATTGCTTTTCTAAAATTTGAATTATCAACTTCAATATTTTTTTCTTCAATTTTGTTTTGAATAACATCACGATAAAGTTTGTAGCAAATATAGAGTAGTAATATTCCCCCAATAAGTCTTAACCCTGTAATTTGCAATAAATAAGCAGTTATAAAGGTAAAAATAATTCTTAAAACTACCGCTCCACCAATGCCCCAAAATATAATTTTTTTTCTGTTAGAAGACTCAAATTTTGATGCAACCATTCCAATAATAATTGCATTATCGCCTGCTAAGACTAAGTCTATCAAGATAATTTCAATTAATATAATTAGTTGCTCTGTCATAATGAAATTTATATTCTATAAAATATGAACTATAAAAATATTAAAATAGAAAAGCGAGGAAATTACGCAATTATTCAAATTGCTAACAATAAAAATAATAGTTTAGATGAAAAAACCCTAAATGAAATAGCTAATGCAACCAAGCATTTAAATAAAACTAAAGAAATAAAATGTATTGGTTTAATTGGTGGACCAAAGTTTTTTTCTCCTGGAGCTGATATTAAAGAATTAGAAAAATTAAACTCTAAACAAGCAAAAAAACAAAAACTATTCTCAAATATTGATAAACTAAAAGATATTGATATTCCAATCATTGCATTTGTTAATGGTTATGCATTAGGTGGAGGCTTTGAATTAGCTCTTTCAAGTGATCTCATTATTGCTAGTGATAATGCAAAGTTTGGATTACCTGAAATTAATTTAGGACTTATTCCGGGTATCGGTGGAACACAAAAATCTAAAAAATTCACTTCAAATCAAAATATAAAATATCTAGCTATGTCCGGAGATATTATCGACGCTGAAACAGCAATGAAGTTTGGGATAGTCTCACAAATCATTCCAAAAGAAAATTTTAATGATTTTATGATTAAATTTTTGATCAAAATTTCTTCAAAACCTAAAAAATCACTTCAAATTATTAAAAAACTTGTAAATTTAGAGACAAATTCTAAGAATGCTTTACAAAAAGAAAGACAAGAATTTTATAAGCTTTTAGATAGTAAAAATAAAAAAATTGGTATCAAAAGTTTTATTTTAAAAAAAACACCAATGTGGGATTAAATATCAAACCACTCTAAGTATTTTTCTCTATTACTTGCAAGATATCTTGGCAAAAGATTGGTATCAATTTTTTTAAGTTTGTAGTCGCTATCCCATTTATTTTTAGAACTTTTGTCTGCAAAATGATCATAGAACATTTCTCTTTTAGTAATTTTATCTCTAATTTTATCAACTGTTATTCCACTTAATTTAAATTCATCATGATGGCCAAAGTTCATAAATTTTTCATACATGTCTTCTGGACTTTTTAAATTTGTAAAATGCCATCCACCATTACTAATGATATTTAAATTTGAATATTTAGTATTTGAAAAATATGTATCTATTCTCCAAATAGGATATTTCTTCAACTTAATGTTTCGTAGCCAAGAAAAAGATTTTAAATTCTTTTTTTTACATCCTTTTGTTCCTGGCCATAGCATTTGGTCATAAAGTAAATTAAATTTAAAATAGAAAAAAAGTTGATTGAATATTACAATATCATTTTTATTTTTCTTAAAATCTTCAGAATCTAAATTTGGAATTTCATCATTATCACTTAACATTATAAAATCATCATCATTAGCATCTTTGATAGAATTAAAATGCTCATCGTAAGATAACTCAATTCTTTTTAAACTATTTGCTCTTTGTAAAGTTGGATTATTATTTTCTTCAACAATTCCGTCAGGTTCTTTGTCTATCACAATATATTTAATTTTATCTTTGAACTTAGGATAATTATTTATATCAAAATTTAATTTTTTCTTTTCACCGCTATGAGAATAAGTTGACTCAGTAACAATAAATTTATCAACTTTATCTTTAAGAACGTTTAATCTTACTTCGTACATCATGTGTTCATTGTAAAAAGATGTACAATCAATGATTTTCATTAATTTTTAACCTCAGGGTTGTAGACATTATGCATACCTGCAATCTACTTTTAACACAATTAAATTAACTAATAATTTGAGAAATTAAAGCTATTATGAGAAAGCATTTTTTAATTTTTGCAGTTTTTTTATACGTAAGCTCAGCCTTAGCTGCAGGACACATAACTAAAGCTCAAAAGGAAAAAACAATAGAGTGTCTAGGTCACTACAGTGCGACAGCTGTTTTACCAGCTGATACTATAGAGGTTAAAAATATGGAATTAGCTTTGGCCTCCGTAAAAGTTATAAGAGAGTACCTCGTCTCCGAAGGTGTTAAAGACGATGAGATGAATAAAGGTATGAACGCTTACGTAGACAAAGTTTATGGTAAGCCTTTTGATAAATCTAAAAATAGTGAGTGTAATAAATTTATTTATAAGCAAATTAAAGGTTCAGAAGAAAAAATCGAAAAATTATCTAGAACGATTTATGCAGGCTAATGAGTGGATACGTTATAGCTAATATAGATGTAAAAAATCCTGAAGCTTATAAAGAATATGTTGGTAAAGTCGTACCTACAGTTCAAAAATTTGGAGGAGAATATCTTGTACGTGCTGGTGAGTACAAAGTTATTGATGGTGAGTGGAAGTATCCTCGTACAGTTGTAATAAAATTTCCAACTTACGAAAAAGCTTTAGAGTGGTATGACTCTGAGGAATATAAACCAGTAAAACCAATTCGATTAGCTAACTCAGTTGCTAATGGAATAATAATTAAAGGAGTATAAAAACATGATAGATAAATTTGGAAACGCATTTTATTTAATAATTTACTTAGCACATTTTATTATAGTTGGTAGCTATGCTTACCAGTTAGTCTTTGGAACTAAAAAATTTCTAAAGGGTAGAGGAGTAGATAAAACTGCAACTTTAATTACAAGATTCGCAGGTTCATTCATGATTGCTACTGTTTTAATGGCAATATATATCGCTTTTATAAGATCAGGCGGAGTAGAGGCTACTTGGGCTTTCTTTAACTTAGTCTTTATAATGAATGTTTCGATATTAGTTGTAAATTTTTATACATTAAAAATTGATAAAACAGGTTTAACTAAAAAAACTAGAAACGATGGAATATATGCTCCACTAGTTTTAGTTATTATCAGTGCTATTCTTTGTTACGGTTTGGCTGATAAAATTTACGTTTAAGGAGATACATGGCAAAGTTTATGAATATTGTTAGATGCAAAGTGAAATCGTCTGGCAGAGAAGAATATTTAAAAAAAATAGATGAAATGCCAAAGTTCGATGGGCAGATTTCAGCAAAATACGTTGAAACGAAACCCAATGAATTTTTTATGATAGGTGAATGGAATTCTGAAGATGACATTGCTAAAGCAAGACCAAAAATGATCGCATTTTTGGATACGCTTCGGCACACTTTAGAAGAGCTGTCATCAGATTTAGGAGTAACAGATCCTCACTCTGGAACAGTTGTGATCGAGAAATAAGAAAGGAGAAATAATATGGCAAAGATGTACATTATGGGAAACTATACCGAGAAAGCCTTTCAAGGTTTTTTAAAAGATCCAAATAGTGACAGAAAAGCAGTAGTTGAAAAACTTGTTAAAGGTGTGGGTGGAACATTACACACTATGGATATTGTAAGAGGCTCATACGATTTTTGTGTAGTTGCAGATCTTCCTAGTTTTGATGATTTTGCTGCTGTCAAATTAGTTGTAGAGTCGACTGGAGCTGTAAAAAACTTATCAGCACTTGAAGCTATAGATTTTGCGAAGGCTACAACAAAAGCTTCGAAAATGTCTTATAAAGCTCCAGGTCAATAAGAAAAAAAGGAGGTAACAATGGCAAAATTTTATACACTTGGGTGTTACACAGCTAAAGGTCTTGGAGGATTCGTAAGCAATCCGTCTACAGACAGAAAAGCTGCTACGTCTGCGCTTGCTGCTTCTGTTGGAGCTAAAGTAACTCAATACTCGGGCCTAAGAGGAAAATATGATTTTATGGCAGTGATTGAAGGAACTTTTGAACAAGCTGCTGCAGCTGCAATGGTTGCTGTTTCTAGTGGTGCTGTTTCAGATTTTACGATCTTAGAAGACGTAAATCTAAATGAAATAGCTAAGACTGCTCAAAAAATGGCATCCTCTTATAAAGAACCTGGTAAATAATTATTTTTTGTAAGCAATACATTTCAAGGTATCAGTGAATTTTATTTGAGTATTATACTTAGATTGAAGTTCACTGATACCTTTTGAAATTTCATAATTACTTAAATCAAGTAAGCAAGATATGTATCTTGATTTTACCATCTTTAAATATTTATTTTTTGAAATATTTACTTTAAAATTAAAAAAGGTCACATTAGTTCTTTTTAATTTTTTTTCAATTATCTTAAATAATTTTTCATCTCTCTTAAGACTACTATCAAGCTTTTGTCTCATCTTTTTAAAGCAAGGAATTTTATTATTTGTGGTTTTAAGTGTAAAAATTAATATTTTTCCTCCTCTTTCCAGTCTTTTTTTTGCGATATTTATTAGAACTTTTAGCTTTGAAGATGAGAAAAAATGAACAGTTTGTTTTAATAAAATTAAATCATATTTAGAATTTTTATTTTTTAAATAATTGTAGCCATCAATTTTTTTAAAAATAATGTTTTTTTTTATTCCTTTATTTTTTATAATATCCAAGCCAATTGGTTTTTCTCTGAATTTATACCTTTTTTGTAAGTCACTTATTATATTTGCTCTACCACAGCCAATATCAAGTATTTTTGTATTTTTATTAAATTTTACCCTTTTATTTAAAAATTTATTGAACTGAAAAATATAATTTTTCGAAGATAACCAAGTTTGGTTGTCCCAGTTTTTTAATTTTTTCATCATATTTAGATAGCATTCAAAAAATTACTTTGCTATAATTTAATTGTGAGCACATCATTTCAAACAAAAATACCTAATTCTTTAAATGAACATTGGATGCCGTTTTCATCTAATAAAGATTTTAAGAAAAACCCTCGTATCATAGTAAAAGCAGAGGGCATTCATCTTCATACTCATGATGGAAACACTTTAATTGATGGAAGTTCTGGATTGTATTGTAACCCTCTAGGCCATGGACGGAAAGAGATAGTCGAAGCTATAAAAATTCAATTAGAAAATCTAGATTTTACTATGCCTTTTCAACAAGGCTTTGGCGGCTCGTTCGAACTAGCGACGATGATAGCCAAAAAAACACCTGAAGATTTAAATAGAATTTTTTACACAATTTGTGGATCTACAGCAGTAGAAACAGCCATTAAAATTGCTGTGGCTTATTTTAGATCAATTGGTCAGACAAATAGGTTTAAATTTGTTGGAAGAGAAAGAGGTTACCATGGCATGAATATTGGAGCTCTAACAGTAGGAGGTATACTTAATAATTCTAAGGAATTTAAAAATATTCTTATGCCTGGTGTTGAGCACATGAGACATACTTTTTTACCAGATCATAAGTTTGTTAAAGGTCAGCCTGATACAGGGTCTGAACTAGCAGATGATTTAGAGGTTATTGCAAAAAAATTAGGAGGCGAAAACATAGCTGCGTGCATTGTTGAACCGATTGCAGGATCTACAGGCACGCTTATTCCTCCAAAAAATTATTTACAAAAATTAAGAAAAATTTGTGATAAACATGGTATTCTTCTAATATTTGATGAAGTTGTAACTGGTTGGGGTAGAACTGGTTCTGCTTTTGCTGCACAGGAGTTTGGTGTCACCCCGGATATAATTACAATGGCTAAAGCAACTACTAACGGTATTGTTCCTATGGGGGTAGTGGCGGTAAGAGAAAAAATTTACCAATCAGTTATAGACGCATCTCCAGAGGGTGCTGTGGAATTATTTCATGGGTATACTTATTCCGGAATTCCTGTTGCTGTATCAGCAGCTATAGCCGTACAAAAGATTTTTGAGAAAGAGGATATTTTTAAAAGAGTAAAACAATTATCCAATTATTTTCAAGAAGGATTACATTCCCTAAAAGATTTAAGCTGCGTTGAAAGCATAAGAAACTACGGA
Organism: uncultured Pelagibacteraceae bacterium; assembly: GCA_902583585.1. Lineage (GTDB taxonomy): Bacteria > Pseudomonadota > Alphaproteobacteria > Pelagibacterales > Pelagibacteraceae > Pelagilacustribacter. Next base: position 1,546 of record CACHWN010000011.1, on the reverse strand, counting down.
TTACTGGGAGGCATAGATATTTCAATGAGAGATAAACCTGGCAAAGCTGGATTTAATGTTTATAAAAAATGTTATGACTCAGGTGTGAACATTAAGCCAACAGGAGATGCTTTGATTATAGCCCCGCCATTTGTTTGTGAAAAAAAAGATATAGATGAAATTATTGACAAAATACGTGAAGGTATTTCAAAACATCTAAAATCATAGTTTGCTATAAAAAAACCATTTTTTACTCATTTTGGGCCGAATCATCTCTCTTAGACCAATATGATCTAGGAGATTATTTTAAAACTTTAAATTTGTGATTTAATTAACCCATGAGTTCACATTACAAATTTGAAAACCACGCTGAAGAAATCAAATCACAAAGTAAGGTAAAACTTACTGACCTACTATCTAGAATAAACGCAGAAAAAAAAATTGAGAGAAATAGAAACCTAGCTTTAAGCGTTGCAGCAGTTTCAGCTGTAACCGTATTCGGTATAATCTTAACATTATAATAAAACTCACCTAAATTTATCAAGCGAAGATCGTCCAAAACTGTTTACATCATTGTTATTTTAAGTAATTAATTATGTATGGTCATTGCATTTTACATTGATGAAATGAATTTTAGAGGTGTTGCAAATTCAACCTATCAATATGCTTTAAAAAATATTGAAATTTTAAAAAACATTTCTATCATTTTTTACAACAAAAAAAACAAATCAAATAAAAAAGAAGTAGTTACAAAATTTAAAAAAAAATTTAAAGTTTACGGAGTCAATAAATTTTCAGATATAGACAATTATCAAAAAAAATTAAAAATTAAATATCTTTATACTCAAAAAAGTGGAAATAAAGATGAATGGATTTCAAAAGAAATAAAAACCTTAGTCCATTCAGTCTACCCTCAAAAACTAAAAGAGATACATGGACATCGGTATGCTTACATTTCAGAGTGGCTAAGTAATAAATATTCTAATAATAAAATTCCTTTTATACCTTTAATTATCGAGTCAGAAAATTCTCCTCATGATCTCAAAAAAAAATTAAGAATAGATAAAAAAAATTTAATTTTTGGATGCTATGGAGGAGAGAGTAGCTTTGACATGAAGTTTGCCCAAACAGCTTTATTAAATCTTGTAAAAAAGAGAAAGGATATTTTTTTTATATTTTTAAATATTGATAAATTTTGCGATCATACTCAAATTAAATTCCTAAAAGGAACCTCAAACGAAAAGACGAAGAGGGAATTTATAAATTCTTGTGACGCAATGATTTATGGAAGAAGCCAAGGAGAGTCTTTTGGTATGGCTTGTGGAGAATTTATTCTACAGAACAAGCCAATAATTTCATATAAATTTAATAAACATAGATCGCATAATTTTAATGTACCAAAAAAATATATTTATGAGTACGGCTCCTACAACGAACTAAAAAAAATATTGTCTAACTATAAAAAAAATTATGATTTACCAAAAATTGACAGCAAATATAAAGATTATACTGCATCCAAGGTTATGAGTATATTTAGGAAAGTTTTTTTGGGTAGAGAAAACAGCCC
>CACHWN010000010.1 GCA_902583585.1 uncultured Pelagibacteraceae bacterium | reverse complement strand
TAATAGTTTAGTAGCTATACCCTCAATAACAAATTTCTTTATGCTATTTGCTGATTTAAATGATAATTCAATTAATAAATCACTTATTAAAAGTTTAAAAAAATATAATAAAGATAATAAATATCTTTTTCCATCAATAAATTCTAAACATAAATCATTTGATGAAAAACGTTACTGGAGAGGACCAGTATGGGTTAATTGCAATTGGATTATATATCAGGGTTTAAAAAATAAAGATAAGAAGTTTGCAGAATTTATAAGAAAAAAGACCTTGAATTTGGTGGAAAAAAAAAAATTTCGAGAATATTACAGTTGTAAATCAGGTTTAGGAATGGGTGCTAAAAATTTTTCTTGGACTGCTGCCTTATATCTAGATTTTAAACTTAATAGTTATTGAAATCTGATATATATCTATAGATATCAATAAAATGGAATTTAAAAAATATAATCATAGTAAAGAAGAAAAAAAAATCTCAGATTTTTGGATTAAAAAAGGCTTATTCAAACCAAGAAAAAACAAATCAAATAAAAAATTTTCTGTAGTTATTCCTCCACCTAATGTAACTGGTAGATTACATATGGGACATGCCTTAAACAATAGTCTTCAAGATGTTTTAGTTAGATTTAATAGAATGAAAGGCCTCGAAACTCTTTGGCAACCAGGAACAGACCATGCTGGAATTGCAACTCAAGCAGTTGTTGAAAATAACCTTCTAAAAGAAGGAATTAAAAAAAATGATTTAGGAAGAGAAAAATTTATTAAAAAAATATGGGATTGGAAAGAGGAGTCTGGTGGAATAATTTTAGATCAACTTAAAAAATTAGGTTGCTCTTGTGATTGGTCAAGAACCAGGTTCACCATGGATAAGGATCTTTCTAAAGCTGTAATTAAAGTTTTTGTTGATCTTTATAAAAACAAACTAATTTACAAGGACAAAAAATTAGTTAACTGGGATACTAAACTTCAAACTGCTATTTCTGACTTAGAAGTAAACCAAAAAGATGTTCAATCTCAACTATATTACATTGATTATACGATAGAGAACTCAGATCAAAAAATCACTATCGCCACTACCAGACCAGAAACAATGATGGGAGATACCGCGGTTGCTGTAAATCCAAAGGATAAAAGATATGTAAATTTAGTTGGAAAAAATGTTCTTATCCCAATTGTTAATAGGACTATCAAAATTATTTCTGACAATTATGCTGATCCAGAACAAGGTTCAGGAGCTGTAAAAATTACACCTGCGCATGATTTCAATGACTATGAGGTAGGCAAAAGAAATAAATTAGAAATAATAAACATTTTTGAGGAGAATGGGAAAATAAACAAAAAAGGGATTAAAGAGTTTCATGGTTTAGATAGGTTTGAAGCAAGAAAACTTATAATAAAAAAGTTAAAGGATATAGGTTCTCTTGTAAAAATCGAAAATATTAAAAATAAAGTTCCATATGGAGATAGATCTAACACCATAATTGAACCCCTCTTGACAGAGCAATGGTTTGTTGATGCGAAAAAATTATCCAAAAAACCAATTAAGATTGTAAAAGAGGGAAAAACTTCTTTTTTTCCAAGTAATTGGTCAAAAACATTTTTTCAATGGATGAATAATATTGAGCCTTGGTGTATATCTCGACAGATTTGGTGGGGTCATAGAATACCTGCTTGGTATGATGAAAATGGAAATATTTTCGTTGCTGAAAATGAAAAAGACGCAGTAAAACTAGCAAAGAACAAAAATAAAAATAAACAATTTAAATTAAGACAGGAAACAGATGTTTTAGATACTTGGTTTTCATCAGCTCTATGGCCTTTTGCGACTCTTGGATGGCCAAAGAAAACTGAAGAACTTAATAAATTTTATCCAACTTCAGTTCTTGTTACTGGTTTTGATATAATTTTCTTTTGGGTAGCAAGGATGTTGATGATGGGAAATTATTTTAGAAAAAATACACCTTTTCATAAAGTATATGTTCATGCCTTGGTAAGGGATGAAAAGGGGCAGAAAATGTCAAAGTCAAAAGGTAATGTGATCGATCCCTTGGATTTAATAAATGAATATGGAGCAGATAGTTTAAGGTTTACTTTGATTTCGATGGCCTCTCCAGGACGAGATGTAAAATTATCAAAAGATAGAGTTACTGGAAATAGAAACTTTATAACAAAAATTTGGAGCGCAAATAATTTTTTAAAACTTAATAATTGTAAATTAGATAAAGAAATAAATTTGACCTCAATTAAACTTCCAATAAACCATTGGATTTACAACGAATTTATAAAAACACAAAATTTAATCACAAAAAACATTGAAATATTTAGGTTCGATGAGGCTGCTAGGTATGCATATCAATTTGTTTGGCATTCTTATTGTGATTGGTATTTAGAGTTTTTAAAACCTATTTTTAATTCAAAAAATAAATATGAAATTAAAGAAGCTAGAGCTTTCTCATCATTTATGATGGCAAATATTCTTAGAATTCTTCATCCTTTTATCCCTTTTTTCACTGAGAACTTATGGTCTTTAAATGCTTATAAAAAAATTTTCAATAATTATTTAATCAGTTCCAGTTGGCCAAATTTTAAGATAATTAATAAATTTAGAAAAGATCAAAATAATATAAATGATTTAATTGAAATAATTTCTAACATTAGATCTACTAAAGCAGAGTTAAAAATTACACCAAAATTATATTGTGACATATTTTTTGATAATAAATCAGGTAAATTAAAGAAATTGGTAAATACAAATTTAAATTTGGTAAAACAGGTTGGTAGAGTAAATAATGTTCTTACAACAAAGATAAGAGATAAAAATTCAATAGACATCTTGGTTCTTAAGGAAAAACTTTCATTAAATTTTAATGAGGATGTAAATTTAGAGTCTCAAAAAGAGAGAATTTTACAGAAAATTGAGACAATCAATAAACAAATTACTAATTTAAATAATAAGCTTAAAAACAAGGCTTATGTGACAAAAGCACCTAAAGAAATAGTACAAAATGATAAAAATTTAGTTAAAGAATTAACTATTGAAGATGGAAAATTAAGAAGTATTGTATCTAGTATTAATTAAATGTCTAAAATTGATAAAAAAAAACTACCCAGTCGTCATACTTCTTTAGGCCCAGATAGAGCTCCACATAGATCTTTTTACTATGCGATGGGAGAAACTGAACAGGATGTAGCGAAGCCGTTTGTAGGAGTAGTATCCACTTGGAATGAAGCTGCACCTTGCAATACAGCTTTAATGCGACAGGCACAGTCAGTTAAAAAAGGAGTAAAACAATCTGGTGGAACACCAAGAGAATTTTGCACGATTACTGTAACAGATGGTATTGCCATGGGTCATGAAGGAATGAAATCATCTTTAATTTCCAGAGAAGTTATAGCTGACTCAGCAGAACTGACAGTGAGAGGACATTGTTATGATGCACTAGTTGGTATCGCTGGGTGTGATAAATCTCTTCCAGGCTTGATGATGTCTATGTTGAGATTGAATGTACCTAGTGTGTTCATTTATGGAGGATCAATTTTGCCAGGAAAATTTAAAGGAAAAGATGTTACCGTTGTAGATGTTTTTGAAGCAGTAGGTAAACATTCCTCAGGCAAAATGTCTTCTGAAGAATTAAGAGAATTAGAATTAGTAGCTTGTCCAAGTGCTGGGGCTTGTGGAGGTCAATTTACAGCTAACACAATGGCATGTGTATCGGAAGCGATAGGGTTGGCTTTACCTTATTCAGCTGGAACGCCAGCTCCTTATGAGGAAAGAGATAAATATGCTTATGAAAGTGGTCAAGCGGTTATGAATTTATTAGAAAAAAAAATTAAACCAAGAGAAATAGTTACTAAAAAATCTTTAGAAAACGCAGCAACAATTGTGGCTGCAACCGGAGGCTCTACTAATGCAGCTCTTCATTTACCTGCACTAGCTAATGAGATAGGAGTAAAATTTGATTTAATGGATGTTGCAAAAATATTTAAAAAAACTCCTTATCTTGCTGATTTAAAACCTGGAGGAAAATACGTTGCAAAAGACATGTGGGAAGCTGGGGGTGTTCCTATGTTATTAAAAACTTTATTTGATGGAGGTTATATTCATGGCGAGTGTATGACAGTTACAGGTAAAACTATGAAAGAAAATTTAGCTAACGTTAAATTTAATACTAATCAAAAAGTTTTAAGAGAATATAATAACCCACTTTCTCCAGATGGGGGGGTTGTTGGATTAAAAGGTAATTTAGCTCCAGACGGAGCAATAGTAAAAATTGCAGGATTAAAAAAATTACAATTTACAGGTAAAGCTAGATGTTTTGACAATGAGGAAGATGCAATGAAAGCAGTGCAGACAAAAAAATATAAGGACGGTGATGTAATAATAATCAGATACGAAGGTCCAAAAGGCGGACCAGGAATGAGGGAAATGCTTTCAACGACTGGAGCTATTTATGGACAAGGCAAAGGTGAAAAAGTTGCACTTATAACTGATGGAAGGTTTTCAGGTGCTACTAGAGGTTTCTGTGTTGGTCATGTTGGTCCAGAAGCTGCAATGGGTGGCCCAATTGCACTTCTTAAAAATGGAGATGTGATAGACATAGACGCAAAAAAAGGATTAATTAATGTAAGGCTTACTAACGCACAATTAAAAGCTAGAAGAAAAAAATGGAAAGAAAAAAAATCAAGTTTTGGATCGGGAACGATTTGGAAATATGCTCAAACAGTAGGACCTGCTTATCTCGGTGCTCCAACTCATCCAGGTAAGAAAAAAGAAGTTAAAGAATATTCGAAAATTTAATGAAAATACGTCCAGTAATTTTATGCGGCGGTTCTGGCACAAGACTTTGGACTGATAAAAAACATCATCAACCAAAGCAGTTTATTGATTTTGGAAATTGGACGTTATTCGGAAAAACTCTAGAGAGAATAAAAAATTCTATTTTTGATTATCCAATTATAAGTACTAATAAAAAATATATAAGAGAAATTAAAAAACATTTGAGATTAAAAGGCTTTAAGAAGTATAAAATTATTCTTGAACCAGCAAAAAGAAATACTGCTCCTGCTATACTAAGTTCAGCATTAATAAAAGAAATACCTGAGAATCAACCACTAATTTTCTTAACATCAGATCATTTAATTGAGAAAACTAACTTATTTAATAAATCTATAAAAAAATATCAAAAATATTTGACAGACAAAAATATCTTTATATTTGGCATTAAGCCTTCTTACCCTTCACCTGATTTTGGTTATTTTCTATCAAGGTGGGTTAAGAATAAACACAAGGTTTTAAAATTTATTGAAAAACCAAATTTAGAAAAAGCAAAAAAAATCATTAAAAAAAATGCTTATTTGAATTCAGGAATGTTTTTCCTTACAAAAAAATCAATAATTAATAACTTCAAGAAGTATCAACACAAAAACTTTAATTGTTGTTTAAATTCTATAAATAAATCAAAATTTAAAAATAATGTTTATTATCTAAATAAAAATGACTTTTTAAAATGTAATACAATTTCTTTTGATTATGCAATATTGGAAAAATCAAAAGATATAAATGCTATAAATTTAAATATACCTTGGTCAGATCTGGGTAGTTGGAAAGAAATTTGCAAAATCTATAATAAACTAAAGACTAAATACCAAAAAAAGAAAAATATTTTTTATAGGCCTTGGGGCAGGTATACAAATTTGTACAACGGTAAAAATTTTTTAATTAAAGAACTGTATGTAAAACCTAAAGGAGTTTTAAGTCTCCAAAAGCATTTTCATCGTTCTGAACATTGGGTAGTAACTCAAGGAACACCAAAAATAACGCTGAATAGAAAAAAATTTTTTTTAAAAACTAACGAAACTATTTTTATACCAGTTAAATCTATTCACAGAATAGAAAACCCGTATAAGAAACCGGTAAAAATAATTGAAGCTCAATTAGGATCAATTTTGAAAGAAAGTGATATAGTTAGATACCAAGATATTTACGGTAGAGTTAAATAATTTCAAGTTCAATCGGTGTGTGATCAGATGGCTTTTCTTTAGCTCTTGGTTTTTTATTTATGTTAATTGATTTGATATTATCAATTAGACTGTTTGAAAGTAAAAAATGATCTATTCTCATACCATAATTTTTTTGCCAGGAACCTGCAAAGTAGTCCCAAAAGGTATACTCTTGTTTTGTTTTATTTATAAATCTATAAACGTCTTTAAAACCTAAATTAATTAATTCTATATATTTTTTTCTTATTTCCAATCTACCTAAAGCATCGTTTTCATATCTTTTAAAATCATGAACATCTATCTCTTCAGGAATAATATTAAAATCTCCAGCGATAAGAATATTTGAGTTTTTCTGAATTTTCTTTTTAACATTGGATATAAATTTTTTTAACCACTCTTTTTTATATTCATATTTTTCTGTATCTACAGGATTTCCATTTGGAACATAAATATTAATAAGTTCTATCTTTTTCTTTTTAAATTTTAACTCAGCAGTTATAATTCTAGATTGTTTTAAATTATCTTTAATAAAGTTATTATTAATTTTATCTAACTCTTGTTTAGATATAATAGCAACACCATTGTAACTTTTTTGACCGAAAACATAAGAGTTATATCCAATATTTTTAAAATCTTCATAAGGAAAACTAATATCCTGAGTTTTTATTTCTTGGAGTAATAAAATATCAGGATTCGAATGTTTGACGTAATCTAAAATGTTTGTAATTCTTGCTCTTACTGAATTCACGTTCCATGAAATTATTTTCATTAAACTGAAAAAGAAAGACCACAACCACATGAAGCTGAAGCTTTAGGATTATTTATAGAAAAAGACTCACCAATCATTTCTTTTTTAAAATCTACTGTTGAGCCCGCTATAATATCAAGCGACTGTTTATCTATTACAGCTTTGTTAAACAATATATCATCTTTCTCTATTTTATCGTCAAAGCTAAAATTATATTTAAATCCAGAACACCCGCCTCCTTGAACAGCAATTCTTAAATATTTTTTTTCTTCACTTTTGGTGATTTTTTCTATCTGGTTTTTTGCACTTTCAGTAAATTCTAATTTTTTTTCCATAATTATCTAGTATATAATCTATATAATTAGCATGCAAAAAAATTCAATCCAAACTTTATCTAAATTAGCTGTACCGTTAAAGTCAAACGGTAGGTTTTTTAAAGAAAAAAAAACTCATTTAAGGTCAGATTTTCAAAGAGATAGAGATAGAATAATTCACTCAACTGCTTTTCGAAGGTTGAAACATAAAACACAAGTATTTGTAAATTCTACTGGAGATCACTTTAGAACTAGAATTACCCACTCTTTAGAAGTAGCTCAAATTGCTAGAACCTTATCTAAATTTTTTAATCTGAATGAAGATTTATGCGAAACTCTTAGTTTGGCTCATGATTTAGGTCATACCCCTTTTGGACATGCAGGCGAAGAAGCACTTAACGATTGTATGAAAAGATTTGGAGGTTTCGATCACAATATACAAACTTTAAGAACGATTTTATTTTTAGAAAATAGGTATTATGCTTTTAAAGGTTTAAACCTTACTATAGAAACATTAGATGGATTAATTAAACATAATGGACCAATAAAAAATTTAAAAAAATTCAATAAAATTTTAGGACTAAACTATTTTAAAAACAAGATTAATTTTACTGAAAGTCCTTCACTAGAAGCGCAGGTAGCCTCTATATCTGATGATATAGCATATAATAGTCATGATTTAGAAGATGGATTGAAATCAAATTTATTTAATCTAAGTGATTTAGAGAATATTCCAATTCTCAACAAGATTGTTATAAAGCATAAAAAAAGATTAAAAGATTATTCAATAGATTTGGTAATAAGACAAATAGTAAGAGAAATAATCAATGAAATGGTCGAAGATTTGATAATAACCACTCAAAAAAATCTTAAAAAAAATAAAATTAAAAATTTAAATGATATTTTTAAATCTAAATACCCCTTAGTAGCTTTTTCGAACAAAATGAGAAAATTCGATAAAAGAATAAAAAGTTTTTTAAGAACAAATATGTATTATCATAGAAAAGTAAAATCTAATACGAATGATGGAAAAAAAATTATAAGAAAATTATTTTTTTCAATAAGAAAAAATCCAGATAAATATATAAATGTGAGTAAGTACGATAAAACAAATGTTGCTAGATCAATTTGTGATTTTATAGCTGGAATGACTGATAGATATGCAATAAACCTATATAAAAAGATAAAATGAATATATTTGATAACTATTTATCCAAAATAAATGAGATTATTTTAGATAATAAAAAGTTACTAAAACTAACAACTTTAGATAATCTAGTTAATATAAATTTAGAAGTTCCTCCAGATCATCTTGACTATGATTTATCTTCTAATGTTTCACTAGTTTTAGCTAAAACTAATAAATTAAATCCAATCAACTTAGCATCTGAAATAAAAAATTTATTATTAAAGAAGGAGAGTCATTTTGAAAAGATCGATGTAGCAAGACCTGGTTTTATAAATATCAAACTTTCAAATGATGCTTTGGTTTTCAACATTAATAAAATACTTAAGAATAAAGATACTTTTGGATCAAAAAAGTATAAAAAGACATATAATATAGAATTCGTTTCAGCTAATCCAACAGGTCCCATGCATGTTGGTCACTGTAGGGGAGCAATTTTCGGTGATGTTTTATCAAATTTATTATCATTCAACGGTAACAAAGTCGTCCGAGAGTATTATATAAATGATTACGGTAATCAAATAAGAAATTTTGTAGAATCAGTTTATTTAAGAATAAGAGAAATTAAATTTAAAGAAAAGTTTGTTGTAAAAGAAAATTTATACCCTGGTGATTATATTAAAGATATTGCTAAAAATATCATAAAAGATAATAAAAATATTAATGTGGAAAATTTTAAAAATTGTTACGAAGAGTTAAAAAAATTTTCTTTAAAAGCTTCAATGGCTTTAATCAAAGATGATTTAAAAAAACTTGGCATTGAACATGACAATTTTTTTTCAGAGTCAGAGCTTGTAAAAAAAAATTTAGTCAACATAACTGTTAAAGAACTTCAAAATAGAAATTTCGTAGAGGAGGGTTATCTTGACCCTCCCAAGGGTGAAATACCTAAAAATTGGAAAAAAGTAAAAAGACTTATATTTAAGTCAACAAAATTTGGAGATGATGCTGATAGAGCTTTACAAAAAAATGATGGAACTTGGACCTATTTTGCGAACGACGTTGCATATCATTCTGATAAAATTAGTAGAAAATTTGATAATTTAATTAATATTCTTGGTGCAGACCACACAGGCTATATTAAAAGAATTACAGCTGCAGTATCAGCATTATCTAATAAAAAAGTGAAGATGGATTGTAAAGTGTGTCAATTAGTGAAGCTTTATAAAAATGGTCAACCGTTCAAAATGTCAAAAAGAGCAGGAGACTTTATTTCAGTTAAAGAATTATTGAATGAAGTCAACAAAGACTCAATAAGATTTATGATGTTAAATAGAAGTAATGATGCGGAACTTGATTTTGATTTTGAAAAAGTAAAAGAAAAAACAAAAGATAACCCTGTGTTTTATGTTCAGTACGCCTATGCAAGAATAAACTCAATTAGTAGAACACTTAAGATTAGTTTAAACGATCAAATTTCAATTAATGTTAAAACGTTTCAACCTAATGAATATGAACATAAGATAATAAGAAAAATATTTGAGTGGCCAAAAATAGTTGAGTCAGCAGCTAATAAATTAGAACCACACAAAATTCCTTTTTATTTATATGAATTGTCAACATTGTTCCACTCTTACTGGAGTAAAGGAAACGAGGATAGTAAATTTAAATTGATACAAAACGGAAAAATTATAAAAGAAGACTCATTAGCTTTTATTTATCTTATTGCAATAGTAATTAAAAATGGAATGACTATTCTTGGAGTTTCGCTTCCTGAGAAAATGTAATGTTAATTAAACTTTTTAATACAGTAATTTTTTTAATATTTATTATATTTTTTGTTATTATTTTTAAATACTACTCATCAAGTAAAAATATGAACGAAAAAAATGAAAATCGACTCAATATTAATGAAATAATTAAAGAAAAAATTTCTGATTTACCTGTTTTGCCAAATGATACTAATAATATTATAGAATTTAATAATTCTCTGGTAGATACCACGAATGAGAAAAAGAGAAGTTTTTGGGAATTAATAAAAGATAAATGAAATTAAAAGCTTTAATTGTAAGTATTAAAGGAACAAAATTAACCAATAGAGAAAAAATTCTTTTAAAAAAGGAGAGGCCATGGGGGATAATATTATTTAAGAGAAATTTAAAATCTTTTACCCAAATAAGAAATTTGACTAATCAAATAAAAATAATAACTAAAAATAAAAAATTTCCTATAATAATTGATGAGGAGGGAGCGAATGTTTCAAGATTAAGTAATTTGATAAATCATAATTTATCGTCTAATTTTTTTGGAGATTTATATAAAAAAAATAAATTTCTCTCTATTAAATTGTTCAAAATATACATAAGATCTTTATCTAAAATTTTGAAAGACCTCGGTTTTAACGTGAATACCATTCCTGTTCTCGACGTATTAAAACCTTATACAAACAAAATCATTGGAAAAAGAAGCTTTTCAAAAAATAAGAAAATTGTAAAAGAAATGGGTGAACTAACAATTAAATATTTACATTCAAATAATTTAGCAGGGATAATTAAACATATACCTGGACACGGTAGCTCCAGATCAGATAGCCATAAAAAAACACCTACAGTTTCATTAGGCTTGAATGATCTTAACAAAATTGATTTTTACCCTTTTAAGTCATCTAAGTCTAAATTTGCAATGACAGCACATATCATTTTTAAAAAAATTGACAAAAAAAATGTTGCAACATTTTCAAAAACCATAATCAAAGAAATTATAAGAAATAAAATTGGATTCAGAGGAATTTTGATATCAGATGATATATCTATGAAAGCTCTAAAATATAACCTAGTAACAAATGCAAAAAAATCTATTCAAGCAGGCTGTAACTTGGTTCTTTATTGTGCCGGTAATATAAATGACAACTTTAAATTGATAAAATCCTTACCTTATATTGATAAATTCACATCAAAAAAAACATCGGAATTTTACAAATTTATAAGGTAAAATTCAAAATGGAATCAAAAAACAATAGTCAAATTTCTATTAATATTCCCAATTACACCGGGCCCCTAGAAGTCTTATTGGACTTAGCTAAAACTCAAAAAGTAGATCTAGCTGAAATTTCAATTACTAAGTTAGCTGACCAATTCTTAAATTTTATAAAAGAACATAAAAATTTAAATCTTGAAACAGCTTCTGAATTTTTATTAATGGCTACGTGGTTAGCATACTTAAAGTCGAAATTACTTTTACCGGAAGAAGATAACGATGATTTTAAAGCCTCAGAAGTTGCTGAGAAATTAAAATTACAATTAAAAAAACTTGAATTAATAAGAATTTTATCAGATCAAATGTTACAAAAAAAAAGATTAGGCATTCACATTTATACTAGAGGTATGAAAGGTGGTATAAGATCCATATACACTCCCGTTTACGACGTTTCCTTATATGAATTATTAAAAACTTACTCCAATATTCAAATGCAGAAAACTTTTCAAAATATAAGTATTCCAAAACTTCCTGTTTTTACCTCAGAGGAGGGCATAAAAATGATAAGAAACAATCTTGACAAAATAATTGATTGGAAAGACATATTTGAATTAATTCCAAAATTTTATAAAAAAAATAATATGAAAAAAACAGGGATAGCTGGTATATTTGCAGCAAGTTTGGAATTAACAAAAGAGGGTATTATTTCAGTTTCACAAAAAAAATTATTTGATAGATTAAAAATCAAAAAATTATAAATGAAAAACAAAAAAAAGGATAATATAATTGATTTTCCAACCACTCCGACTAAACTTGAGAGACAAGTTGAAGCTATACTTTTTGCAGCATCAGAACCTTTAGATATCGAAACAATAGAAAAAAGACTTCAATCACAATCTGATATAAAAAAGATTTTAGAAAATCTTCAGAAAATATATAAAAAAAGGGGTATAAATTTAGTATGTATAAAGCATAAATGGTCTTTTAGAACAGCTGAAGATCTTTCTAAATTAATGGCTTTACAAAAGTCTTCCCAAAAGAAACTATCAAAGGCTACTGTAGAAACGTTAGCTATTATTGTCTACCACCAACCTGTGACGAGAGCTGAAATTGAGGAGATTAGAGGTGTTTCTTTTGGATCTAATACCCTAGAAATTTTATTAGAATTAGACTGGGTAAGACCTGCGGGTCGAAAAAACGTTCCAGGTAAACCGATTCAATATGTCACTACTGAAAATTTCTTAAATCATTTCAATATTCAAAAATTGTCAGATTTACCTACAGTAGACGAGTTAGGGTCAGCAGGTTTAATTGATACCTCAAGTATTGATAAATCTATTTTTGGTACAGGTAAATTCTTTAAAGAACAAACAATGTCTGAAAAGCAGAGTATCTATGAGGAAATTGACTCTGCTATCAAAAAGGCACCTGAAGAGGAAAAATAAGTATATTTATTTGAGCGTTTTTATTGTATATATTTAAATTATGGGTATTAGTTTCTGGCAAATAGCGATAGTCGTTGTTCTTGTAGTTTTGCTTTTTGGAAGAGGTAAAATATCAAGTTTGATGGGCGATGTGGCAAAAGGAATTAAAAGTTTTAAGAAGGGTATGTCTGAAGATTCATCTATAAATAATCAAGATGATAATTCTAAGTCGGACAATTCTGACTCTGAAAACAAGTAATCAAAATGCCTCAAATTGGATGGTTAGAGATTTTATCAGTAGTAATTATTGCGATACTGGTTTTAGGCCCCAAGGAGTTTCCAATTGCATTGAAAAAAATAGGTACCTTAATAGGTAAATTTAAAAATACTTTAAGTAGTTTTCAGAAAGAAGTTTCATCTGTTTCACAACAAATTGATTTAGAGAAAAAAGATACACCTAAAAACAATATTAACAAAAAAGATAATAATGGTTGAGAGCAATTCCTTTACCAGTCACTTAGTTGAACTGCGATCTAGACTTTTAAACTCTTTAATCTTCATTTTTATAATATTTATAATTTCATATATTTTTGCTGAGCAGATCTATAATTTTCTTGTTGATCCTTATGCAAATGCAGTAAAAGATAGCCAAGGATCAAGAAGGCTTATTTTTACAGCCCTTCACGAAACATTTATCACATATATTAAAGTTGCTTTTTTTGCTGCAATTTTTTTAGGAAGTCCTGTTTTACTAATACAAATTTACAAGTTTATTGCACCTGGCTTATACAAAAATGAAAAAAAAGCAATTCTACCTTATCTAATTTCTACACCGATTCTATTTTTATTGGGAGGATTACTTGTTTATTATTTAGTAATGCCTTTAGCAATTAAGTTTTTTTTATCGTTTGAAACAATAGGCACTAAGACTACTTTACCAATTCAACTTGAAGCGAAGGTTAATGAATATTTGTCATTAATTATGAGATTAATATTCGCTTTTGGTATAAGTTTTCAACTACCTATACTATTAAATTTGTTAGCTAGAATTGGGGTAGTAAATTCACAATATTTGAAAACGAGAAGAAGATACGTGATAGTTATAATCTTTGCATTGGCAGCTATATTAACACCCCCTGATCCTATTACTCAAGTTGGACTGGCAATACCTTTATTATTACTTTATGAATTATCTATACTTACAGTAAAATTTACTGAAAAAAAAAGTGAAAGTGAAAACATAGAAGATGCATAATATTAAAGATTTGAGAAAAAATCTAAATACTTATCAAAAAAATTTTTTAAACAGAAATTCGAATTTTAAAATTGAGGAATTTAAAAATTTAGATGAAACAAATAGAAAATTAATTAATGAAAAAGAAAAACTAGAACAAGAGAAAAAAATATTATCTAAATCTAAGGAAAAATCAAATTTTGAAAAATCTAGGAAAATTTCAGAGAAAATTTCAAAAATATCTAAAGAACAGTTAAATTCTCAAAAAAAACTAAATGATTATTTATATTTATTACCTAATATTGCCCTTGAAAGTGTACCAATTGGCAAAGACAATAATTCTAATAAAACTCTAAAAAAAGTTGGTAAAATTAAAAAATTTTCATATCAAGCCAAATCTCATATAGAAATAGGCTCAAAAAAAAACAAAATTGATTTTGACACTTCTATCAAGCTATCAGGGTCAAGGTTTGTGGTATTAAAAGATAATTTTGCTTTGCTCGAAAGAGCTTTAATAAATTTTATGTTAGACATTCACACAACAGAATATAAATATACTGAAATTTCACCACCTTTGATTGTAAACGAAAATGTAATGTTTGGTACTGGTCAATTGCCTAAATTTGAAACAGATCAATTTGAGATAAAGTTGGAAAATTCTGAAAAAAGAAAATTTCTTATTCCTACTGCCGAAGTCGTTCTTACAAATTTGGTAAGAGAAACCCTAATAACTAATAATGAATTACCAAAAAGATTTGTTGCATCTACTCCCTGTTTTCGTAAAGAAGCTGGAAGTTATGGAAAAGATACAAAAGGAATGATAAGACAACACCAATTCTACAAGGTCGAATTAGTCAGTATTGTAGAACCAAAAGAATGTATTTCTGAATTAGATAGGATGTTAAAATGCGCAACATCAATATTAGATAGATTAGAATTACCTTATCAAGTTATTTTGTTATCATCTGGTGATATGGGTTTTAGTGCAGAAAAGACTTATGATATAGAAGTTTGGATACCCTCTGAGAGCAAATATAGAGAAATTTCTAGCTGTTCCTCATGTGGAACTTTTCAAGCTAGAAGGATGGGAGCAAAATACAAAACTCAAAATGGAAGTGAATTTGTAGGCACTTTAAATGGGTCAGGATTAGCCGTTGGAAGATTACTTATTGCAATACTTGAGAACAATCAAAATGAAGACGGTTCAGTTACTATCCCCGAGGTCTTAAAAAAATATATGAATAATTTAGATAAAATTTGACAAAATTTAACTTGTTAATCTAATTCATTTATTATAATTGTTTTTCATGAGCGGACAAGGAATTGCACAATTTATACCGTTAATACTAATTTTTGTAATTTTTTATTTTTTTTTAATTAGACCTCAACAAAAAAGAGTAAAAGATCATAAAGCTATGGTGGAGTCTTTAAAAAGAGGAGACGAAGTAATTACTTCTGGTGGAATCATAGGTGTAGTTGATCGAGTAATGGAAGATGATAGAATTGAGGTTACAATAGGAGAAGGTACAAAAGTTCAGATAATAAGATCCACAATTACAAGTTTGCTTAAAAAAGAAGAAGTAAAAAAATAATTCTTTTTCGTGCTAAATTTTTCCAAAATAAATATCATTTTAATTTATCTAGTATTTTTTTTTGTTTCAATTTTTTCATTATTAAATTTACAAAATAGGGATAATATAATTTTTGATAAAAAAGTAAATTTAGGATTAGATTTACAGGGTGGGTCGTATCTTTTACTTGAAATAAATTCTGACTCTCTTGTAGAGGAAAAAATTCAATCAAAGGTTATTC
>CACHWN010000009.1 GCA_902583585.1 uncultured Pelagibacteraceae bacterium | reverse complement strand
ACTATTAACGAAGAAATAATTGAAGATAATGATGCAAACCTAAATAATAACGATAAAGAAATCCATGCTATGATGAAAATCAAAAAAAATTTATTAGATAAAGCTAAAATTACCCCAAGGTAAGTTGCCACACCTTTTCCTCCTTTAAATTTTAACCAAACAGGAAAAATATGTCCGATGAAACAAATTAATGCAGAAAGAGAGGTTAAGTCTTCAAAATAAAATATTGTTAAATAAACTGAAATATATCCTTTAAATAAATCAAAAGCTAAAGTAGTAATTGCGAGAAATTTATTTCCGGTTCTAAGCACATTTGTAGTTCCGATATTGCCAGAGCCAACAGTTCTAATATCTTTTTTAAGAAATATTCTAGTTAAGAGCAATCCAAATGGTATTGACCCCAAAAGGTATGAGTAAATTGCTACAATAATTAAATCTATGTCCATTAGTTCGAATATACTACCTCGCCTTGAAGCAAAGTCATTTTTACTTTACCTTGTAATTTTCTATTTTCAATCGCTGTATTTTTTGATTTTGATTTAAGCTCTTCTGCTTTTACCACCCATGGTTTTTCCAGATCAAATATACAAATATCTGCGTCTGATCCTTCCTTAAGGGATCCTTTATCTATTTTTAGTATCTTAGCTGGATTAATCGTTAAGCACTTGATTATTTTTTCCAAAGGTAATGATTCATTATGGTAAAGCTCTAAAGATAAAGATAACAATGTTTCTATACCGATAGAACCTGTCGCTGCTTGTGCAAACGGTAGTCTTTTACTTTCCTCATCTTCAGGAATGTGATCTGATACAATTACATTAATGAGATCATTCTTTATTCCTTCTATTAATGAAAGCCTATCCTCCTCATTTCTAAGAGGGGGAGATAATTTCAAAAAAGTTCTAAATTCTCCGATGTCATTTTGATTTAACGACAAATTATTAATAGAAACCCCTGTGCTGAATTTTATTCCATTAGATTTATTTTTTTTAATAACATTAAGAGAATTTTTTGAGGAAATTTGATTAATATGATATCTGCAAGGAAATTCACTTAACAAAGATAAATCTCTTTCAATAATAATCTTTTCAGCAATATCTGAGACACCTTGTAAACCTAATCTTGTTGCCACTTCGCCTTGATTAATGCATGAATTTTTAGCTAATTCATAATCCTCGGCATGTTGCATTATCAGAACATCAATGTCTGAAGCATAATTCATTATTCTAGACATCAATTCAGAATTTTGGATAGTTTTATTAACATCACTAAAACCAATAATTCCTCTTGCTTTTAACAAACCAAATTCAGTCATCTGATTACCCTCCATCTGTCTAGTAATCGAAGCACATGGAAAAAGATTTACCTTAGCTTTATCTCTACCTCTTCTAATTATAAAGTCCACCATAGATACGTTGTCTATAACTGGCTTAGTATTTGGCATAGTTACAATTGAAGTTACTCCGCCTGCCAAAGCTGCTTGGCTTAGTGTTCTAAAATTTTCTTTATATTCAAAGCCAGGCTCTCCAACAAAAGCTTTCATATCAACTAATCCAGGAATAGCTACTAGGCCTTTCAAATCGATTTTTTCTGCTGATTTAGATGTACCTGATTTTTTTCCAATAGATTTTATTTTTCCTTTTTCATCGATAACTATATTTCCTATTTCATCTATCGTTTGAGATGGATCAATAATTCTTACATTTGTCAAAATTTTTTCTTTCATTTATTTACAGTACAATTTTAAACATGCCATCCTGACAGCTACACCTAATTCAACTTGTTCTTTCACTAGACTAACATTTATGTCATCTGCTAATTTAGTATCAATCTCAACACCTCTGTTCATTGGACCAGGGTGCATTAGTAAAGCATCTTTTTTTGCAAACTTTAGTTTTTCTGGCGTTAGCCCAAAAAATTCGTAATATTCTCTCTTTGATGGAAGAAAAGATCCCTGCATTCTTTCATTTTGCAATCTTAACATCATAACAATATCACACCCATCTAATCCTTTTTTCATATCAGTAAATGATTTAACACCTAAGCTATCTATTCCTTTGGGCATTAAAGTTTTTGGTGCAATGACATTTACTTCTGCACCCAACATATTCATTAAATAAATATTAGACCTAGCAACTCTTGAATGAAGAATGTCTCCGCATATTGCAATTTTTAATCCCTCAATGTTGCCTTTTCTATTAATAATTGTTAAAGCATCAAGTAAGGCTTGTGTAGGGTGCTCTCTCCTTCCATCACCTGCATTGATGACTGTACAATTTACTTTCTGTGAAAGAAGATTTGGTGCACCCGAGTCTTGATGTCTTATAACAATTATGTCAGGATGCATGGCATTTAATGTCATGGCAGTGTCAATTAATGTTTCACCTTTTTTTAATGCGGAGTTACCCATATTCATCGTCATTACGTCCGCTCCTAGTCTTTTTCCAGCTAAATCAAATGAACTCTGTGTCCTTGTAGAAGGTTCAAAAAATAAGTTTATTTGAGTTTTTCCCCTAAGGACATCTAGTTTTTTAGAACTTCCTCTGTTTAATTTTATGAAGGATTTTGCTTCGGTTAAAATCTCTTTTGCCTCGAGAACTGATAAATTTTGAATACCTAATAGATGTTTGGGAGTGTTTTTAATAGCTGTAACTTTTTTTTCAGTTGCCATTAAAATCAACTCTATAGGCCTTTTACTATATTATATCAAGTATTTTTTTTGTGATAATAATCTAGAATCCCTTGAAGTATAAATTGAGCAGAATTCTCGTCTAATTTCTTCACTTTTTTTGATGAATTAATTGGTAAATCATTAGATAGATTGAAGGCTCCCTGGCTTGATAGTCTCTCATCCCATAAAGTGATATTTTCTGTAATATCTTTTGAAAGATTTTTAGCTAGATCTTTAGCTGATTGTGAAGAAGGCCCTTCCGTTCCATCCATATTAATTGGATTACCTATGACTATTCCGTCTATGTCATATTCTTTGACAATTTTCTTAATTTGATCAACTAGGTCTCTATAATTTTCTTTAATAATCGTGGTGTATGGCGTAGCTACAATTTTATTTTCATCTGATAGAGCTATTCCTATTCTTTTGCCGCCAGGATCAATACCTATTAATCTTGATTTTTTCTTGGTTTTTTCAATAAATACGTCAATATCGAGCATGAAATTTACCTAATTTGTGATAAAACACATTTAAATTAACTTATTGCACAAATGTCCTTAGATAAAGAGAAAATTAAACATGTAGCTAAATTAGCTCGAATTTCAGTTGATGAAGCTAAAGTAGATAGCTTAACCAAAGATTTAAACTCAATTTTCAAGTTTATTGAACAATTAAATGAACTGAATACTGATAAAGTTGAACCATTAACATCGATTTTAAACCAGTCTTTGAGATCAAGGAAAGATCAAATCAGTGATGGCAAGATAAGAGAAAAAATTCTTAAAAATTCTCCAAAAAAAAATGAGGAGTTTTTTGTAGTTCCAAAGGTGGTTGAGTAATGAGCAATATAACTAATCAAAGTTTAAGTGAAATTTTGGAAAGTATAAAATCTAAGAAGATATCCTCATTAGAACTTACACAAGCATATATAAAGAACATTGAAAATGCAAAAAAACTTAATGCTTTTGTGACTACAACATTTGATCAAGCTTTAGAATATGCAAAAAAATTTGATAATAAACCAAATAATGAACAACTTCTTAGCGGGATACCTTTAGCTGTAAAAGATTTATTTTGTACTGAAAATGTAAAAACTACGGCTGGAAGCAATATTTTAAATAATTTTATTCCTTCATATGAGTCTACTGTAACAAAAAATTTATGGAACAATGGAGCTTTTTTACTTGGAAAATTAAATTGCGATGAATTTGCTATGGGTTCTTCGAATGAGACAAGTTTTTTTGGAAACGTAATTAATCCTATTGGAGATCATCTAGTTCCAGGTGGTTCTTCAGGGGGATCTTCTTCTGCTTTGGCGGCTGATCTTACTCCTGCAACAATTGGAACAGATACGGGTGGGTCTATTAGACAGCCTGCATCATTTACTGGTACTGTAGGACTTAAGCCAACTTACGGTCTTTGTTCAAGGTGGGGTATCGTTGCTTTTGCTTCTTCGTTAGATCAAGCAGGACCAATGACTAAAACAGTAAATGATTGCTCAATTATGCTTGAAGCAATGTCCGGTTTTGATGACAAAGACTCAACTTCAATTAATAAAAAAAAAGAAACATACTCAAAAAATTTAAAAGATAATATCAAAGGATTGAAAATTGGTATCCCTAAAGAGTATCGAGTAGATAATATGCCAAAGGAAATTGATGAACTTTGGGAAAAGGGAAAAAAAATATTAAAAGATTTAGGCGCACAGTTAATTGATATTTCATTACCCCACACAAAGTATGCTTTGCCTACTTACTATATTGTTGCACCTGCGGAAGCTTCATCAAATTTAGCAAGATATGATGGCGTAAGATATGGCTACAGATCACAAAAAGGAAAAGATTTAATTGAAATGTATGAAAACACTAGATCAGAAGGATTTGGTGATGAAGTAAAGAGAAGAATATTAATAGGCACTTATGTTTTATCGTCTGGTTATTACGATGCCTATTATTTAAAAGCCCAAAAAGTAAGACAATTAATAAAAAAAGATTTTGATGATAGTTTTACTAAAGTTGATGCTATTTTAACGCCTTCAACACCAAGCTCAGCATTTAAGATAGGAGAAAAAACTAATGATCCTGTGTCAATGTATTTAAATGACATTTTTACGGTACCAGTAAATTTAGCTGGATTACCAGCCTTATCTCTTCCTGCTGGATTAGATAAACAGGGCTACCCACTTGGTTTACAATTGATAGGTAAAGCCTTAGATGAACAAAAAATTCTCAATATTGGTTACGCATTCGAAAAGAATTGTGGTTATAAAAATGAAATTAAAAAGTGGTGGTCATGAGCAAAGAAAAATTTGATTATTTTATAAATGGTGAGAAAGGGAAGTATGAAGTAGTTATAGGTTTAGAAGTTCATGCTCAAGTCCTTTCTAATTCAAAACTTTTTTCAGGCTCCTCAACTAAATTCGGAGCTGATCCTAACAAACAAGTAAGTTTAATTGACTCTGCTTTTCCCGGAATGCTACCAGTTATCAATGAGGAGTGCGTGAAACAAGCTATAAGAACAGGCTTAGGTTTAAATGCAAAAATAAATAATTATTCAGTATTCGATAGAAAAAATTATTTTTATGCAGATCTTCCACAGGGCTACCAGATTTCCCAATATAAAAATCCTATTGTTGGTGAAGGAAAAGTTTTACTGGATATGCCTTATGGTTCAAAAGAAATTGGCATTGAAAGGCTTCATTTAGAACAGGACGCAGGTAAAAGTATCCATGATATGGATCCTTCAAGCACCTATGTTGATTTAAATCGTTCTGGAATAGCTTTAATGGAAATCGTTAGCAAACCCCATCTTCGTTCGCCCGATGAAGTAAATGCTTACATAAAAAAATTAAGAACCATTATGAGATACTTGGGCACATGTGATGGCAATATGCAAGAAGGTTCATTAAGAGCAGATGTAAATGTATCAGTAAGAAAAGTAGGCGATAAAAATTTCGGCACAAGATGTGAAATTAAAAATGTGAATTCAATTAAATTTATGCAAATGGCGATTGAATATGAGGCTAATCGACAGGTTGAATTACTAGAAGATGGAAAAGAAATAGATCAAGAAACAAGATTATTTGATACAAAAAAAAATGAAACAAGATCAATGAGATCAAAAGAAGATGCTCACGATTATAGATACTTTCCTGATCCAGATCTTTTACCATTAAAACTTGAACAAAAATTAATTGATGATTTAAAAAAATCTTTGCCTGAGTTGCCAGATAATAAGAAGGAGAGATTTATTCAAGAATATGGGCTTAACTCATACGAAGCAAATGTATTGGTTTCCGAAAAAGAAATCTCTGATTATTATGAGGAAGTTGCAAAATTATCTGACAAAAAACTAGCAGCTACATGGATGATGGGTGATTTATTTGCAATGCTCAACGACAAAGGACTTAATATTTCTAACTCACCAATTTCTGCTAAAAATTTTGCTGAGTTAGTACAATCAATTAAATCTGGAGAGATTTCAGGAAGAATAGCTAAAGAAGTTTTCGAAATTATGGTTGAAAGCGGTGATAACCCAAAAAAAATCATAGAGTCAAAAGGGATGAAACAACAAAGCGATCCTAAACAATTAGAAAAAATGATTAATGAAATACTATTAAAAAATAAAGATAAAGTTGATCAATATAAAGCTGGAAAAGAAAAATTGTTTGGTTTTTTTGTTGGACAGGTTATGAAATTATCTGGCGGGAAAGCAAACCCCCAATTGACAAATGAAATTCTAAAAAAGCTTTTAAAAGGCTAATTATGCCTAAAAAATTAGATTTAACTGAAAATCTTGAAAAATACATTATTGATCATTCAGAATCTTTGACTGATGTACAGAAAGAAATAATTGAATATAATATAAGTCTTGGTGATCAACAGAGATTGCAAATTTCAGTTTCTCAAGCACAATTTCTACAAACACTAATTAAAATCTCTAATATTAAAAAGATTTTAGAAATAGGAAGTTTCACAGGTTTTAGCGCTTTATCAATGGCCTTAGCCCTTCCATCTGATGGTCTTCTAATTAGCTTAGATAAAAGTCCTGAATTCAGTATTAAAGCACAATCATTTTATAAAAAGGCAAATGAAAAAAAAATAAAGCAAATTGTAAAACCTGCTACTGAAAGCCTTAATGAATTGAAAGATTCAAGTCAAAGATTTGATTTAATTTTTATTGATGCTGATAAGGAAAATTACCTTAAATACTATGAAGCATCTATGGATCTTATTAATAAAAATGGACTTATTGTTATAGATAATGTTTTATGGCACGGAGAAGTAATAGATGATACGAAAAACGATAAATTTACAAATATTATAAGGGAATTTAATACACACATTAAGAAAGATAGCAGAGTTGCAAAAAATATAATTCCAATAGGTGATGGACTTACAATTTGTATTAAAAAATAATGTATACAGTTTTTGGTTTTTATAAATTTAAAAAGATTAAATTTTTGAAAAAATATAAATCTCTATTTCAAAAAGAAATTTTAAAAAAAAATGTGAGGGGCACAATAATTTTATCGGCAGAGGGTATAAATGGAACAATTGCAGGCAAAAAAGATGATATTAGTAAAATAATAAAGATTATAAAAAGACAGTTTCGATTGAAAGATTTTGATAGTAAGAATATTTCTAAGAGTCTTTTTCAACCATTCCACAAAGGTAAAATAAAAATCAAAAATGAAGTTGTTCCATTGGGTTTAAAAATAAACCCGAAGAATAAAAAACTTAATAGATATGTTTCTGGAAAGTCATGGAATAAACTTATTTCAAATAAAGAAACTTTAGTTATAGATGCTAGAAAACCATTTGAATATGATGTGGGTACCTTTAAAAATTCTAAAAATCCAAATATTCAAAATTTTAGAGATTTTCCAAAATATCTAAAAAAAGTCGATAAAACCAAACCTGTAGCAATGTTCTGCACTGGAGGAATTAGATGTGAAAAGGCCTCCATATTTTTAAAAAGAAAAGGTTTTAAAAATGTTTTTCAATTAAAAGGTGGAATACTTAATTATTTGAAAAAAACTGAGAGGAAAGACAGTCTATGGAAAGGAGAATGTTTTGTTTTTGATAATAGAGTATCTCTTAAACACAAATTAAAACATGGAACTTACTCTGTATGCAGTGGATGTCGAATGACTTTTTCAACAAAAGATAAAAAATCTTACAAATTTGAGGAGGGGGTCTCGTGCCCAAGGTGTTATGACACACTCTCAAATTCACAAAAAACAAGATTTCGCATGAGGCAAAATCAAATTAATCTTGCTAAAAAAGCTGGAAGAAAGCATAAATTTCAAAAGGAATATTAATTATGGATTTGACTAAAGGTTCAATTTGGCAACTTTTAAGAAAAGTGACCATTCCTGCAAGCACAGGATCCCTTTTTCAAACTTTTTATAATCTAGTCGATACTTATTTTGCGGGTAAAATTTCACCAGAAGCGTTAGCAGCGATTGCAAAATCATGGCCAATATACTTCATAGCAATAGCTGTTGCAGTCGGTATTGGAGCCGGAACTACAGCTTTAATCAGTAATTCAATTGGAGCCAAAGAGGATAGGAAAGCCTCAATGTATGTTGCTCAATCAATAGTATTAGCAATCGTAATTTCAATTTTCGTAACTTTATTTGGCTTAAATTTTTCTGATGAACTCTTGAGAATTATGGGTTCTACTGAAGAAAGTATAATCTTAACACGTGAATATTTAGATATAATTTTTTTCGGAGCTATCATTGTATTAGTTCAACTATCTTTAAACGGAACTTTAAATGCCCAAGGTGATACAAAAAGTTATAGAAATGTTTTAATTTTTACCTTTTTCTTAAATATTTTTTTAAATCCATTATTTATTTTTGGTTATGGATTTATACCAGCATTTGGAATCGCTGGTTTAGCTATCGCTACGCTAGTTTCTCAGTGTATTGGGTTAATATATTTAGCTAATAAAGTCTATTGCTGTAAATTAAAAAAATTCCTTTATCCAGAATGCTTCAAACCAAAAATAGATTACTTAAGCTCGCTTTTTAAACAATCGGTACCAATAATGTTTACGATGTTGATGATAATGTTTGGTGTATTTAATATTTTCTATTTTGTTGGTCAATTTGGAGAATTAGCTACAGCGGGTTATGGTACCGCTGTAAGAATAGAACAAGTTTTATTGTTACCAGTCATAGGTTTAAATACTGCTGTTTTATCAATAGCAGGCCAAAATTTTGGAGCAAAAATGTATTTTAGAGTAAAAGAAGTGTATGGAAAAGCTCTTATGTTTGGTTCAGGATTTATGGTATTAGCAGGCATATTTGTTTATCTAACTTCAGAAATTATAATCTCTTTTTTTACTAATGATTTAGAAGTAATCCGAAGAGGAGCACTTTACTTACAGGTAGCAGCTTTAATTGGGCCCGTGTATCCCGTCTTCTTTATTACATCTGCTTTGTTCCAGGCACTGAAAAGACCAATTTTTAGTTTGTATATGACAATTTTAAGACTAACGTTAATACCATTTATGTCGTTATGGTATGTAATAAATATTAGAAATGGCGAGTATCAAGATATTTTTTATACGATTTTAGTAACAAATTGGATGATGGGATTAGTTGTATTAACTTTTGTACCATTTTTTTTAAAGAAAGTATTTAGGATTTCTTTTAAAAAATTATTTGTATTCTAGTTTATTCTCTAATTTTCTTACAAAATAGGATACTACTAGAATTAGCACTAGGTACTCTAGAATTAAAAAAGTATAAATTTCTAAAGGCCTATAGGTAGTGGTAACTAACTCATTAGCTTTTCTTGTTAAATCTCCTATACCTATAATTGATACTAGAGAGGACATTTTTAATACATAAACAAATTGATTTCCCATGGCTGGTAATACAACTTTAATCGCTTGCGGAAGAATTACTAATCTCATCTTTCTCCAGAAATCCATTCCTAAAGACTCTGATACTTCATGTTGACCTTTTGAAATTGAATTAATTCCCGCTCTAAAAATTTCTGCTTGAAACGCACTCTCACTAATGGTCAAGGCTATTATTCCAGATACGAATGGCGAGAAACTTACCCCAATCATGATTGGAAGGCCATAATAAATCCAAAGAATTAAAACTAATAAAGGGATGGCTCTAACAATTTCTACGTATGTTATGTTAAAATAAGTTAGGAATTTATTATTTGACAATGAAGGTAAAGCAACTATCAAACCGATAATCATAGCTAGAATGATTGAAACTACTGAAATATAAATCGTAGTTGTAATTCCACTAATTAAAAATTTAAGATTAGTTAAACCATCTATATTATCTGGACTTAGAATATACCAACCCCATTCATAGTTAGAACTACATCCTTGAAGCAAAAATAGAACAGAAATTATTTTTAAAAATTTCACTAATTGACTATATTTGTAAATGGGAGGTATTGAAACTTAAATTATAAGCTTTTAAGATCGTACTTTGCCAGTAAAGTTTTAAAAAATCCGGATGATTGTTTTTTCTTAATCCAATTGCTGACGTAATCATTCCATACCTTGTCACCTTTTGGAACCATCATAGCTAAAAATGCTGGATTTTTTCCTCCATCAGGAACTATAGCTAATTGAGGATATTTAATAACTAGTTTGTTTGCTTCTGTTGAACTTGTTATATTTCCATCAGCTCTTCCTGCTAAAACTTCTTGAAAGTCTCTTGCAGGAGCTTCAACTGACTGAAGTTTTGATTTTGGAAAAAATTCTTTTGCTTTTTCTTCCTGAGATGTTCCTAACGTTGTAGCTATTGTAACACTACT
The DNA here is from genome assembly GCA_902583585.1 of uncultured Pelagibacteraceae bacterium. Taxonomy (GTDB): domain Bacteria; phylum Pseudomonadota; class Alphaproteobacteria; order Pelagibacterales; family Pelagibacteraceae; genus Pelagilacustribacter. The sequence goes on along the minus strand of CACHWN010000009.1, from coordinate 18,977 downwards.
ATTATTTAAAGACTCCCAAGTTGAAAATTTTTTTAAATTCTTTTTTAAAACAAGTGGGACTGTTGCATACTTGTAATATGTAGCGGTAAATCCGGCTACTTCTGCTCTTTTTGGTGTTTTGGTTACACTTGTCGATATATCGTATCTATCAGCTGTTATTCCTGCAACAATAGTTTTCCACTCTGCAGGCACAAATTTTACTTTCACGCCTAAATCTTTAGCTAGCTCATTCATCACATCAATATCAAATCCTTTGTACTTGTTTGTTTTTGGATCTTTCATTGACATTGGATCCCAGTCTCCTGTCGTACCAACTCTTAACTCTCCACTTTTTTTGATTGCGTCTAGTTTAGATGCTGCTTGAGCACTTGTTGTTACAAGTAATACTAATAATATTGAAAAAATTTTTTTAATCACGTTATGTTATTAGCTAATCTCTCTCTTTTTTTCGATTTGCAATTTGACCCACTTTAACAACCTTTTGAAAAGGGGTTGACTGAAAGGTAGTTTATCAGCTATAAAGAACAAAACAAGAACATTTATGAAGTTAACAATACCTTATTATTTACATAAAGTGGGAGCTGGTTTTCCTTCTCCGGCAACAGATTATATTGAGGACGATATAGATCTAAACTCTCATCTCATAACAAATGCACCAGCTACTTTCATCATTAGAGTACAAGGTAAATCTATGACTAATGTGGGTATATATGATGGAGATCTATTAATAGTAGATAAAAGTTTAAATCCAAAAAATTTCTCCACTGTTATAGCAAATATCAACGAAGAACTTGTAGTCAAAACTCTGGTTAAAAGTAAGGGCAACAACTACTTAACATCAGGTTCAAAAAACACATCGGATCGAATTAATTTAACAGATAATCCAGAAATAATAATTTGGGGAGTAGTAACATATGTCATACACAAACAACAGTAGAAAAAAAGTTGCATTAATTGACTGTAATTCATTTTATGTTTCTTGCGAAAGATTATTTAATCCTAAAATACAAAATGTACCGGTCGTAGTGCTATCTAATAATGATGGATGTGTAATATCAAGATCTACTGAAGCAAAAAAACTTGGAATAAGAATGGGAGAACCATATTTTAAAGTTAAAGATTTGGTTAAAAAAAACAACGTTCAGATATTTTCTTCAAACTATGCATTATATGGAGACCTTTCTAGAAGAGTGATGAAAGTTTTAAAAGGTTTTACTGATAAAATTGAAATCTATTCTATAGACGAAGCATTTTTAGATTTATCACATATCAAAGATGAACAAGTAGAAGAATATGGAAAACAAATAAGAGAAAGAGTTTTAAAATGGACAGGAATACCAACAAGTGTAGGAATTTCAAATACAAAAACTTTAAGTAAAGTTGCAAATCATATTGCCAAAAAAAATAAAGCAGGAGTAATCTTTCTAAAAGAAAATATTGATAATATACTAAAAGATTTTGATATTGCAGATGTATGGGGAGTTGGAAGACAGTTATCAAAACTATATATTAAAAATGGAATAGACAATGCTTATAAACTAAAAAATATTTCAAACACGTGGGTCAAGAAAAGTACTAATGTTTTAGGTGCGAAAACAGTAATGGAGTTAAGAGGAATTCCTTGTATAGATTTAGAAACCGAGGAAACAAGAAGAAAAAGCTGTTGTGTGTCAAGATCATTTGGAAAAAAAGTTGAGAGTTTAGATAAATTAAAAGAGTCTGTGACTACTCATTGTTTAAATGCGGCAGAAAAAATAAGAACAGATAAACAAACTACGAGAGCTGTTACTATATTTATAAGAACAAGTCCATTTGATAAAAATAGAAAATACTATTCAAATTCTATTACTATTGAATTGCCGGTGGCAACTAATAACAGTATTGAACTTGTAAAAACTGCGATTAGCGGACTAGGAAAGATTTATAAATATGGTTATTTTTACCAAAAAGCTGGAGTTATTTTATCAAAGCTTAGGGACGCTTCTGAAAAAGAACTAAATTTATTAGCACCAATTTTAGAGAATAAATCTCAACCGTTAATGAGAGCAATTGATTTTACTAATGCAAAATATGGTCGTAATGCAATCAGTATAGCTCAAGCTGGTATAAGTAACGATTGGAAAATGAGAAGAGAACACTCGTCTAGAATAGATACAGCTTCATTTGACTTCCTGCCTAAAATAAATATATAATTTGTATAAGGGGTGTCATAAAGACTGAGATCATACCCAAAGAACCTGACCGGTAATTCAGTAAGGGATAAATGAAAGATATATACCTATCAACACAAACAACACTAATTATTACTCTAGTGGTAGGCGCTTTTTTTATCGCCTTAGGTTATATAAATTTAAAAAAAATTTCAGATAATAAAAGCTACATAATCGGTGACAGAAATGAGAGTATTTTTTCATTAACAACGAGTTTATCAGCATCTGCCTTGGGAGCTTGGATATTATTTGGACCAGCTTCAGCAGCAACTTGGGGAGGAATAGGGGCAGTAATTGGATACGCATTAGGCACGGCTGCACCTATGTTATTTTTATTAAATTTTGGCCCGAAAATAAGGAAAGAGTTTCCTAACGGGATGTCTTTAACTGAGTTCATAAAAAGAAGATTTGGGACTGGAATTTTAAAGATAATGTTAATCTTAATTCTATTTTATTTAACAATCTTCTTAATAGCCGAAGTAACAGCAATAGCTTTTTTATTAAATTTAATCTCGAAAACACCTTTATGGATAACATCTGGACTAACTTTAATCATATGTCTTTTATATATATTAAGAGGTGGATTTAAACTTTCGATTATTACAGATAAATACCAATTTATAATAGTCTTAAGTATAATATTATTTTCTATATTTTTAATATTAGGAAATTTAGAAATAAATAGTTATGAACTAATTAAAAAAAATTCTGCAAAACTTATAAGTAAAAATTATATTCCAAATTACACTGCTGGACTAACATTTCTTATTGCTGTAGCAGCAACAAACCTATTTCACCAGGGTAATTGGCAACGTGTCTTTGCTGCAAAAAATAACTTTGTTTTAAAAAAAAGTTTAATTTACTCATCAATTATATCTTTTTTTATTGTTTTTTGGATGGGCTATACAGGTATTATATCCTTTTCACTTGATCCTAAAATAAAACCTGATTTAGCTTTTTTTAAATTAATATTATTAAATGATAATGTTTTAATAATTGTTTCTATTTTAGTTTTAGCCCTAGCTTTAACATTAAGCACAATTGATACATTAATAAATGCTATTTCAAGCTTAATTATTATTGATGGAAAAGAATTAAATAAATTTTTAAGCGGTAGAGAAATAAAAGACAAATGCAATAAATTGATTTTATTATTATGTGGGATTGTTTTTATTTTTTCCTCAAAGGGCTACAGCATCCTATATTTATTCTTATTTGCAGATCTTCTATGTTGTGCAGCAGTTGTAACAATATTCTATGGATTTTTTAATAAAAAAGTTAATACAAGATTATCTTTAATATCAATTATTCTTGGTTTAAGCTCAGGTTTATTATTTTTTCCAAGTCAGAATTTTCAATCAAGTCTTTTAGTAGGTAATATAATGTCTGTAGAAAATTTTAGTCCAATTATTTCGTCGAACTTACTTTTTATTTCTTTCATTACGGCTACAATTATACCTTTAATAATAATCACAATTTACTCTTTACGTAATTCATTTAAATAAATAATTACTGCTATCCAAATAAATAAAAATGCTATTAATTTATCTAATATTAAGGGTTCATTAAAATATGTTAAACCTAGTATAAATTGTGCGGTAGGAGTTAAAAAAAAAATCATACTAGCTGGACCTATTCCCACAATTTTAAATCCAATTGTATATAAAAATAAGGGTACAAGAGTCATTAATCCAGCCCAAAATAAATAAAATGATAATAGTGGTTCTTCAAAGGAAAATACGTTTAAATTGTTCTTAACTAAAAAAATAAAAAGAATTATTGCAAATGGGGTAATCAAAAGCGTTTCAATAAGCAAACCCAGGTCTGAAGATATCTTTATTTTTTTTCTTATCAAACCATATAAACTAAAAGTAATTGCAACAGTTAATCCAATCCAAGGAATTTCATTAAATTTTATTAATAAATAAACCAAAGATATAGCTACTAAAATTACTGCAAAAAATTTATTTTTATTTAACTTTTCATTTAAAAACAATGAACCTAAAAAAACACTGAATATTGGAAAAATGTAATAACCTAGGCTAGCGTCTAATAGTTTATTTTCTCCAATAGCGTATAGCCAAGTAAACCAATTAATTGTGACTAATCCACCTGTAATAAATAAGATAACTAAATTTAGAGGTTTAATAATAACTTTATTTAATTCTTTCCACTTCGAATAATAAAAAGTAGTTAAAATTAATAAAAAAGCTGTCCAAATTGTCCTATGAATTGTTAATTCCAAGGGTGAAGCAAATGATACAAAATTAAAATAGAAAACACCTATTATTCCCCACCATAATGAGGCTGAAGTTGTATAAAATATACCATGAATGTTTTTTTGTTTCATTACTTAAATGATCTGACTGGTAGAACAATAGAAAATCTTTTTTAAAAAATTTGTAAATAATTAATTATAATTTTCCTTGTTCCCTCATTTTTTTTCTTATCTTAGTTGCAGAAATTTCTTGTGTTTTTTGATCAAGAACAATTTCTTCAATTTTGTAGCCAACTCCTCTTCCGTAACAGATATTAGTTATATTAGGCACGAGGGAAATTTTAATCCTCTCTTTAAAATCCTTAAGTGCATTTACAATATTTTTTTTTACAGTTTCGAAGTCAAAAGGATTGTCACCAACCCCCTGAACATCTCGTACCATAATATTAACCTGGCCAGTTTTTTTCAAAATTTCCTCAAATAATTTTTGGTGGCCATCATGCCATGGTTGCCACCTTCCAAGCATTTGTGCAGTAGGTTTTTTGTTATCCCATTTATAATTTTCAATCTTATCAGCAATCTTTATTGCCCACATTTCACCATTTTTTTCGGTAATTTTGAAGCTAGCATTTTGAGGAGGTACAAACATTTTATTAGTATCTTCAAATCTTCCTTTCTCTATTGTATCCATCCAAATAATTATATCTGCGTTATAATCTTCTCTAGTTTTTGGTGTTGGACAAACGAAATCTGCAATAACATGCCTACCTGAGTCTAGTGCTTTTTGGGACAATTGTTTCATTCTTTGTGCTTGCCGTAATCTACCTTCAGGACTAAAATCCCAATCATCAGCCTCTTTTCTTACTTTATCAGCGTTTAACCATACCGCATCAATTAATGGAGCCAATCTTTCAGCTAAATAGGTTTTACCAGCACCAGGTAAACCCATAATCAAAATCTTTTTTTTCATTGAAAACAAGTATATATAATATAAATCCAATGCAAGTAAAATTTATCTTTTGAGTATTTAATTAATTTTAAATTCATAACTTTATATAGTATGATTTTTTTAGGTGAGATGGGTGAGTTGGTTTAAACCAGGAGTTTGCTAAACTTCCGTAGTATTTAACTATGCTACCGAGGGTTCGAATCCCTCTCTCACCGCCAATTAGTTAAAATAACTATCTATCTGAACAGGTTCATTTCTTAAAATATATTTATAAACATTTATATTTTCTAAAACTCTTTGAACATAATTTCTAGTTTCTTCAAATCTTATCTGCTCGATCCAATTAATATAAGAAATTTGCCCTTTAGAAGGATCACCATTAACTCTTCTCCAAGTTTTTACTCTATTTGGACCTGCATTATAGGCTGCAATAGCAAAGGGGAAAACGCCGTTGTAATCATTAAGCAATCCATTAAAGTAATATGAACCAAGTTTTATGTTGTATTCTGGATCTGCTGTTAATCGACTAATACTGTAAGGAAGTTTCGCTTGCTTAGCTACAATTTTAGCTGTGTACTTCATTAACTGCATCATACCTCTAGCTCCAGCCCAACTATTTGCTTTCCTGTCGAATTCACTTTCTTGTCTGATTATTGCAAGAACAATTTCTTGTTTAGGCATCTGTTTATTATTTACAACTTTTGGAGTGGCAATAACTGGATAATTATATTTATTCAAAAATCTTTTTTCATAGGATGCTTTTTTTGATATTTGAATTGCAAAATCGTATCTTTCAACAGATGTAGATAACTCTGCCGCTAAAACTTCACTACCTTTCTCAATATTAAGTTCAGCCAAATGTTTAAGAATATCTTTAGCATATTGGCTTGCACCAAGTTCATGCAATAGAATAACATGTTTAATAAGTTTATTTTTTTTAAACTCTTTTTCATAATCCTTATCAAAATTACTTTCATCTCTTAATTCAAAATTCCCGCCAGGATTAACCTTATTGAAAGCAAGTTGTCCATAATAAGTCATTGGAAATTTTGCTGCTTCTGAAAAAAATTTATTAGCAGTTTCCTTTTCATTTAATTTTTCATATGACTCTCCTAACCAATATGCTCCTCTAGCTAAGCTTATCGGATAGCCGACATTATTGTAAAAATTTTGAAAATGATTAATTGCATACTCAGGAGATTTTAAAAAAGTTAAAGCTATCCAGCCAGATAGCCATTCAGCCTCTGCAAAGGATGGACCAGATGATAGGGAGTGTTCACTAGCGACTTTATATGCTGTCTTATATCTTTTTTTGTAAATTAAACTTCTTGTAACACTCTCTCTCTGTTCCCACCATTTATCCGGTCTAACCATTTGTGTCTCAGTTTTATTTGCGTTTTGATATAAAATTTCTAAAGATCCGTCTAATCGTCCTCTTCGGTTTCTCCATCTCAATCTATCAAACTCTAAACCAGGATCTTTTTTTAAATACTGAGGCACCTTTGCTATTGCATTGTCTACACCGTAAGAGTTACTCATTAAAATTTGTCTTGCATTATAAAGAGCTCTTTGATCTGTAGGCAAATACTTAAGCATTCTTTTTAGATCCCAATATTTTCTTTCCCATGCTAAATAATCGGCCCTCTTTACATGATCATCTGACGAGATAAATTTTTTAAATTTAGCTCTATAATAACCTAAATCATTTTTTCTTATCTCAGCAGTGATCCATCCTTCTTTAGCTAATTCTTTGACTTTTTCTAGTTTTCCTTGCTCTAGATAGGCCTCAGCTAATTTAATTTTACCTAAACCACCTAAGGGAGGATATTTTTCAAACCAATTAATAATTGATGTAGGTGAATTATTTCTTAAATATATTTTTTCTTCTGCTAAATACCTTATTCTGTTAATTCTTGGATAATAGTCATTTTGTTCTATAAATTTTTTATACTCACTAAATGATGCTCCATTTCTAGTAGTTTTAAGATGCATCCAAGTAATTAATTTTCTGAATTCACTATCTTTAACCTTTTGGGCACTTTTTAAAGCACTATTCCATTTTTTTTGTTTAATAAAATCAATCGTTTCTTTTGCTCTCTCAAAATCTTTTTTATTAAGAACTTTTGAACTTTTTACTTCTTTTGATGAAACTTTATATGTTATTGGTTTTTTTCTAGGGTATACAAATGTAGATGATACTTGTGTTTTTACTTCTTCTTTAAACTCCGTTTTTATTTCTTTTTTTTTAGCAGGTTCTTTTTTTTGTTCAACTATGGCTAGTTTAGTCTCACCTTTTTTTTCTAATAATGGCTTTGGTGCAGGTAGATTTTTATTAATACTTTCTTGGATCTGTTTTTCTGATTTTTTAAAAATTGATGGTTTTTTTTGTGGTAATAAGAAATCTGTCTCTGAATAAACGATACTAATTTTCAAAAATGATAATAAAAATACTAGACTAATTAATCTATTAAGCATAAGTTTAAGGATATCTACCTTATATTGTTTTATGCTTAAAGGATCAATTGTTGCATTAATAACCCCATTTAAAGATGATAATCTTGACGAAATCACATATAGAAGTTTAATTGATTATCACTTAAATAACGGCACTAATGGTATAGTGCCCGGAGGCACCACTGGAGAATCTCCCACTTTATCTTATAGTGAACACAAAAAAATTATAGAAATAGCGGTTAAAGAATGTAGTGGAAAAATACCTGTGATAGCTGGCACAGGATCTAATTCAACGGATGAAGCTGTTGAACTATCTCAATACGCAGAAAAAGCCGGTTCGGATGCATTATTAGTTGTTACACCATATTATAACAAACCAACTCAAGAAGGTTTGTATCAACATTATAAAAAGATAAACGATAGTGTTGGTATTCCAATTATAATTTATAACATACCGTCCAGATCAGTAATAGATATGTCAGTTGAAACCATGAGCAAACTATATGAACTTAAAAATATAGCCGGTGTAAAAGATGCAACTGGTGACTTAAATAGAGTAGATCAGCAATTAAGAGCAATGGGAAAAGATTTTATTCAGCTTACTGGAAATGACGATAACGCTCTTGAGTTTAATAAAAGAGGTGGAGTAGGAGCTATTGGAGTCACAGCAAATATAGCTGCAAAAATTTCTTCTGATTTTCAAAAAGCTTGTGAGCAAAAAAATGAAGAGGCAGAAACGTTAGATAAGCTTTTACAGCCTTTACATTCGGCGTTATTTATTGAAAGCAATCCATCACCAGTGAAATATGCAGCATCGTTATTAGGTATGTGCAATCCATCTGTGAGATTACCATTAGTTGAAATTAGAGAAGAAACAAAAAAGAAAGTTTCAGAAGCACTTAAAGTAGCTAAATTACTTTAATGAAACAAAATATAGCGCCCGGAAGAAAAATAATTTGTTTAAATAGAAAAGCTAGTTTTAATTATTTTTTTTTAGAAACGTTAGAGGCAGGTATTTCCTTAAAAGGATCAGAAGTCAAATCGCTAAGAGAGGGCAAAGGAAGCATTTCAGACTCATACGCTATAGATAACAATGGAGAATTATTTTTAATTAATTCTCATATCCCACTTTACAGACAATCTTCCTATAATAACCATAATCCTAAAGGTGAAAGAAAACTTCTTTTAAAAAAGCGAGAAATTAATAAGTTGATTGGAAGAATAAATCAGGAAGGTTTGACTATTATTCCTACCAAGATGTATTTCTTAAAAGGTAAAGTTAAAATTGAAATCGCTGTTGCAAAAGGAAAAAAACTTTATGATAAAAGACAAGTAAAGAAAAAGAGAGATTGGAATAGAGAAAGAGCAAGATTGTTGAGTAGAAATAATAAATGATACACCTTAATATTGGATCAAATCTAAATTCTATTCATGGTTCTAGATTTGATAATATTTCAATTGCGATTCAGTTACTAATTGAAGCCAAAATTCAAATTAAAAAAATTTCTAATTTTTACGAAACTCCTTCTTATCCAAATCAGAAACTACCAAAGTTTCTTAATGTAGGAATTTTAGCAAATAAAAAAATTAATCTTTTAAGATTATTTAAAGATATAAATTTGATTCAAAAAAAAATTGGTAGGAATAAAACAAAGAAAAACGATCCTAGAGTCATTGATATTGATATAATTGATTTTAATGGTTTAACAAAAGACTCAAAAGATCTTGTTTTACCGCATCCGAGAGCACATATAAGAAATTTTGTTTTATATCCGATTTTAGAAATCGATCCTAAATGGTCACATCCAATTTTAAAGAAAAACGCCCAATTTTTAATAAATAATTTAAGCCAAAAATCTCGGATAGAGATTACAAGATTAAATAAAAATGTTAATGTTTATTGATGATTAATAATAACGAATTAATTGATCAAATAAAATCATATAATAAATTTTTAAATTCAGAGTCATTAAGTAAAGCATACAAATTTGCTTTGGAAGCTCATCAAAATCAAAAAAGGGAAGAGGGAGTTCCTTATATAATTCATCCAGTCGCAGTAGCAAAAATATTAACAGAATTAAAGTTAGATAGTGCTACAATTACTACAGGATTACTGCATGACACAATTGAAGATACAAACGTAACTTATGAAACTGTAAAAAAAGAATTTGGAGAAGAGGTAGCAAATTTAGTCGAGGGTGTAACGAAAATTTCTGCATTAGAGGACAAAGCATCAGCAGAGTCTAAAGCTGAAAACTTTAGAAAACTAATACTTGCTACTTCAAAAGACATAAGAGTTCTTTTAGTAAAACTTGCTGATAGATTACACAATATGAGAACTATTCAATTTGTTAAAAATAAAGAAAAGATTATTAGAAAAGCGAAAGAAACAATGGAAATTTATGCTCCCTTAGCAGATCGAATGGGAATGAACAGAATAAGAGATGAGTTAGAGGATCTTTCATTTTCAGTTTTAAATAAACCTGCTAGAGATTTAATTTTAGAAAGATTGAATTTTATAAAAAATAATAAAGATGATACATTTAAATCTATTTCATTAGAATTAATAGAGTTGTTAAATCAAAATGGAATCTCTGCGACAATTACAGGAAGAGAAAAAACTCCATTTTCAATTTGGAGAAAAATACAAAACAAAAAAATTTCTTTAGAACAACTAACAGACATTATTGGATTTAGAGTTATAGTAAAAAATATTGAAGATTGTTATAAAACATTAGGAATATTTCATTCTAAATTTTCTACTATACCTGGTAAATTTAAAGATTACATATCTACACCTAAGATTAATAAATATAAATCAATTCATACTGCAGTCATAGGACCAAAAAAAAATCGTATAGAAATTCAAATTAGAACACATGAAATGAATGAATTTGCTCAGAGAGGTATCGCATCTCATTGGAAATACAAATCTTCAGAAAAATTTTCTGAACTTTCTTGGAAAGAGTACGATTGGTTGAGAGATTTGGTTGAAATAATTGAAGCAGGCACAAGTCCAGAACATTATTATGAATTTACTAAACTTCAGATGTTTCAAGAAAACGTTTTTTGTTTTACTCCAAAAGGATCAGTTATAAAATTACCAAAAAACGCAACACCAATAGACTTTGCTTATGCAGTACATACGAAAATCGGTGATAGTGCAATTGGTTGTACAGTTAATGGGAGCACTGCAACTCTTCAAACAATTTTAAAAAATGGGGATCTAGTAAACATTGAAACTTCTAAGAATGCATCTCCTTCACTTCATTGGCTATCTTCTTCAGCCACTGGTAAAGCTCGATCTTCAATAAGGAAATATTGGCAAGATAAATCAACTGAGGATCCAAAAGTAGCTGAAAAGAATTATTCGAGCACTTTAGAAGTAGACTTGCCTCATAAACCAGGGGCATTAGGCCATATTAGTTCTTTAATCGGTCTTAATAAGGGAAATATTATTAATATCGAGATGTTAAAAAGAAATAAAGAATATTTGACTTTTTCCTTTGATTTACAAATTAAAGATTTGAAAAATTTTTCAAACTTGATAAGTCAAATAAAGCAAAGTAATTTGAAATTTAAAATAATTCGACATAAACAGAAAAAAAATGCTTTCATCAGAAGAATCTTTGAAAATTTTAAGAGAAACTAACGCCCTTTTAGAAGGGCATTTTATCTTATCATCCGGGCTACATAGCTCTCAATATGTTCAGTGCGCTCAACTATTAAGCAAACCTGATAAGGCTCGTTTAATATGCAGTTCATTATCTGAAAAAATACAAAATAAATTTAAGAATTTTGACATTATATTGTCCCCAGCTATTGGCGGTATAGTTATTGGATATGAAATTGGTAGAATTTTAAATAAAGAAACTATTTTCTCAGAGAGGGTAAACGGTGAATTCCAATTGAGAAGAGATTTTACAATTAAAAAAAACCAAAAAGTTCTAATCATTGAGGACGTAATTACTACAGGCAAATCTAGTATTGAATGCTCTAAAATAGCGATAGAAAGTGGAGCTTCAATCGTAGGATATGCATGTATAATTGACAGATCTAACGGCAATTCTTCTATAAAAGAAAAAATTGTTTCCCAAGTGGAACTTAGTATACCAACTTATACGAAGGATAACTTACCTGATAAATTGTTAACCATAAAAGCAGTAAAACCTGGAAGCAGAAATCTTTAATGAGTAGAATTAGGCTTGGGGTAAACATTGATCATGTAGCGACTATAAGAAATGCTAGAGGTGAGAATTATCCAAGCCCTTTAAGAGCAGCATTGATTGCTCAAAAAACCGGTGCAGATTCAATAACAATTCACTTAAGAGAGGATAGAAGACATATCAAAGACTCAGATCTTAAAATTATAATGGCAAATTTAAAAATACCTTTAAATTTAGAAATAGCCGCGACACAGGAAATGCAAAGAATAGCTCTTAAAAACAAACCACCTTATATATGTATAGTACCTGAAAGAAGAAAAGAGATCACTACGGAAGGAGGTCTTAATCTGAACTACAGAAAAAATTTTTTAAAAAAATTAATATTTAATTTAAAAAAGAATAATTCTAGAGTAAGTCTTTTTATAGAACCTAGTTTAAAAGATATAAAAACAGCAAAACAATTAAACGCTGACTGTGTAGAAATACATACTGGAAGATTATGTAATTTGATAAATCTAGGGAAAAAATACAAAAAAGAAATAGTAAGAATTAAAAAAGCAGCTCATCTTGGCAACAAAATAGGTTTGGAAGTTCATGCAGGTCACGGATTAACTTATAGATCTGCTAAAATTTTATCGAGTGTTAAAGGAATTAAAGAGTTTAATATTGGACACTTTTTAATTGGAGAGTCAATTTTTGAGGGATTAAATAAAACAATTAGAAAATTTAGAAAGATAATTTCAAGATGAAAATCTATGGCATAGGAACTGATATTGTAGAGATAGACAGAATAAAAAAATTAATAAAGAATAATAATTTGTTAAAAAGATTATTTGATCCTCAAGAAATTATTAAATGTTTGAAAGTTAAGAATTCTTCTAACTGTTTTGCAAAAAGATTTGCTGCCAAAGAGGCTTTTTCTAAGGCATTAGGAACAGGTATATCAAAAGGCATTAGTTACAATGAAATTGTTGTACTCAATCAAAAAAATAGAAAACCATACATTAAACTTTTACGTAAAACTGCATTGTCTGTAAAAAAAAAAATTAAAAAAAAAAATTATAAAATTGCTTTATCTTTATCTGATGAAAAAAAATATGCTATTGCATTTGTAACTATTTCAATATGAAAAAAAACAAGATATTAAATATAATATTAGAAAATCTAAAAACATTATTTGCAGCTCTTTTAATTGCAATCTTAATAAGATCTTTAATCATTCAACCATTTTATATTCCTTCTTCATCAATGGAGCCAACTTTATTAGTTGGAGACAGAATTTTTGTTTCAAAGTTTTCATATGGTTACAGTAAACATTCCTTTCCATTTAGTCCAAATATTTCAAAAAATCGTTTTTTTTCAAAAAATCCGAAACAAGGTGATCTAGTGGTTTTCAAAACTCCAGCAGATAATAGAACCGACTATATAAAAAGACTAATTGGTTTACCAGGAGATGAGATTCAATTTATAAATGGAAATTTATTTATAAATAATCAAAATATTAAAAGAGAGAAAGTGGAGGTTTTTGACGATATAAGATGTGGAAATTTTATTTTAAAATCTAATACATTTATCGAGACACTTCCAAATGGAGTAAGGCATCGTGTGTCATACAATAAAGAAGGCACTTTAATGAATACAAAAAAATATAAAGTACCTTCAAATCATTATTTTTTAATGGGCGATAATCGAGACTGCTCAAAAGATAGTAGATTTCTAAATGATGTAGGATATGTTAATAGTTTAAATTTAGTAGGGAAAGCTAAAATCATCTTCTTTTCTAACGACACAAATCGAGGAAGTTTGTTTAAATTTTGGAACTTAAATAATTCTTTTAGGTTAGAAAGAACTTTAAAAAAATTAAAATGAATAAAAAATTAAAAGAACTTGAGAGTGCTATTAAATATAGTTTTAAAGATAAAACACTATTACACCAAGCACTAACTCATAAGAGTTTCAGTAATATCTCAAATAATGAAAAACTTGAATTTCTAGGAGACAGAGTATTAGGTTTAATTATCTCAAAAAAACTTTTGGATAAATATCCAAATGAGAAAGAGGGAACAATTGATAAGAAGTTTGCCAACCTTGTAAACAAAAATACCTGCGCAAATATAGCGAAAAAATTAAATATTAAAAAATACGTTTATATAGGCTCCTCAAATAAAAATCTTGATAGATCAGCAGATAAAATAGTAAGCGATACTCTAGAGGCAGTTGTTGGAGCTATCTATCTTGATGGTGGAATAAAAGCATCTGAGGGATTCATATTAAATTTTTGGGAAAGCTATTTAGATAAATCTATAATTACATTAATTGACTCTAAAACTAAACTTCAAGAATATAGCTTAAAAAAATTTAAGAAATTACCTAAGTATACTTTTTTTAAAAAATCTGGACCTCAACATAAGCCATTATTTAAAACCGAGGTTGAAATTCCTGAATCAAAAAAAATTTTTGGGATCGGCACATCAAAAAAAAATGCACAACAAAATGCTGCAGCAAAATTATTAAAGATTTTAAATGTATGAATTGGGAAGACGAAGGTTATTTATTATCAAAAAGAAAATTTAGAGAGAATGCAAATATTATAAATATTTTTTCTCAATCAAAAGGAAAAGTTTCAGGTGTCGTATATGGTGGAAATTCCAGAAAGATAAGAAACTTCTTACAAATATCAAATAAATTATATATTATACATACTTCTAAAAGCGAGAACATGTTAGGTTATTTTAAAACAGAGTTAATAAAACCAATTTCACCTTTATATTTTAATGACAAAAAAAGATCGACTGCATTAATATCTCTTTGTTATATGTTAAATATTTTGCTTCCAGAATCTCAGCCCAATAAAAATATTTATAAATCATTTGAGGATTTCTTGAGATCAATAAATCTAGAGAATTGGATAATTTTATTTATATTTTTTGAATTAAAACTTTTAAAAGATTTAGGCTATGACCCAAATTTATCAAAATTAAATATAGAAAGTTCAGAGTCTGAAATAAAAAAAATAAAAATTGATACATATACTTATGATGTACCTGATTTCTTGATTAAAGAAAAAGTTCCACAAAAAATATCTAACCCGCTTATAAAAAAATCTCTTTATTTCACTAGAAATTTAATACAAAACAAATTCTATTTACCAAATAATTTACCATTTCCTAAAACACGTATTTTATTAGAAAACTATTATAATTAAATTTTTAATTTTTTTGCAATTTCTAAAGCAAAGTAAGTAACGATTGCACAAGCTCCAGCCCTTTTAAAAGAGATAATACTTTCAATTATAGACTCTTCATTTAAGAATTTTTTATTTATAGCATGTTTAATAAGAGAATATTCACCAGATACTTGATAAGCAATTACAGGTACGTGAAATTTTTTTTTTATTTCACCTATTATATCTAAATAGGGCATACCAGGCTTTACCATAATCATATCGGCTCCTTCTTTAAGATCGAGTCCTACTTCTCTATAAGCCTCAAAATTATTTCTATAATCCATCTGATAACTTTTTTTATCTGTTTTTAATTTTTTTTTACTTCCAACGGCTTCTCTAAAAGGTCCATAAAAATTAGAGGCAAATTTTACTGCATAAGACAATATACTTACGTCCTTATAGTTTTCCTTATCAAGAGCTTTCCTTATTGCTGCAACTCTACCGTCCATCATGTCAGATGGCGCGATTACATCACAACCCATTTTTGCTTGTAGTAATGATTGTTTTGTTAATATTTTAATAGTTTCATCATTATCAATTTTATTTTTTATAAAAACACCATCATGCCCATGTGTCGTATAAGGATCTAAAGCGACATCACACATGACTCCAATGTTAGGAAAGTTTTTTTTAATAAATCTTAAACTTCTGCAGATCAAGTTGTTTGGGTTAAGAGCTTCCGAACCTAGAAAATCTTTTTTTTTATCAGGAGTGTTTGGAAAAAGTGAAATCATCGGGATCTTATATTTTTTTACTTGCCCAAGAATCTTTGAAAGTTTATCAACAGAATATCTATTTACTCCAGGCATAGATTTTATTGGTTCTATTTTGTTTTTTCCCTCTCTTATAAAAATTGGTAAAATAAGATCATTATTTGAAATATTGCTTTCAGATACAAGATTTCTAATCCAACTTGATTTTCTTAATCTTCTGAGCCTAGTTTTAGGAAAAGAGCCTATAATTTTCATTTGAAGTCCTGATTATTTGTATGTAATACGACAATATATTATTATAATAATCTGCAGTGTAATTTAATTAGTAAATATGAGCAATATAAAATTAAATACAAAATTTAAAACCGTATGTATTGCCTCAGATCATGCAGGTTATAAATTAAAAGAAATTATCAAAAATCATTTAATTGATAAAAACGTTTCAATCTTTGATATGGGTCCATTTAATGAAAATTCTGTAGATTATCCCGATTATGCTAAAAAATTAGCTAAAAGAATAAAACTTAAAAAGAGCGACGCAGGTATACTTATTTGCGGATCGGGGACAGGTATGGCAATAAGCGCCAATAAAATCAAATCAATTAGAGCCGCAGTGTGTTATAATATTAAGTCTACAAGATTGTGTAGACAGCATAATAATGCTAATGTAATTTCATTGGGTGCAAGATTAACAAAAAAAACGTTATGTTTAAAATTGGTTGAGGTATTTTTGAAAACCAAATTTGACGGAGGGAGACATTTAAGGAGAGTTAAAAAAATTTAATTATGTCTATAGCGGTAAAACTAAATAAATATTTAAACAGTTTCTTTAAATTAGATTTAAAAGAGGCAGATAAGGAATTATATAATTCTATTCAAGAAGAATTTTTGAGACAACAAAATCATATTGAGTTGATAGCTTCTGAAAATATTGTTTCCAAAGCAGTTCTAGAGGCACAAGGTTCTGTTTTAACAAATAAATATGCCGAAGGTTATCCAGGAAAAAGATATTATGGTGGTTGCGAATATGTAGATATTTCAGAAAATTTGGCAATTGAAAGAGCAAAAAAATTATTTGATTGCAAATTTGCAAATGTTCAACCTCATTCTGGTGCACAAGCTAATGGAGCTGTTTATCTAGCATTGTTAAAACCTGGAGACACAACGTTGGCTATGAGTCTAAACTCTGGTGGACATTTGACTCATGGAGCTAAGCCAGCTCAATCCGGAAAATGGTTCAACGCACTTCATTATGAAGTTGATAAAGAGACTGGTTTAATTGATTATGAAAGTGTGGAAAAACTTGCTCAAGAAAATAAACCTAAACTTATTATCGCAGGCGGGAGCGCATATTCAAGAATAATTGATTTCAAAAAATTTAGGGAAATTTGCGATAAAGTTGGTGCATACTTGCTTGTGGATATGGCTCATTTTTCTGGATTAGTTGCTGGCGGAGCATATCCAAACCCAACAAAGTATGCAGATGTAGTTACTTCCACAACCCATAAAGTTTTAAGGGGACCAAGAGGTGGAATAATTTTAACAAACAAAGAAGATCTAATAAAAAAATTTAACAGCGCAATATTTCCCGGATTGCAAGGTGGACCTCTGATGCATGTAATAGCAGCAAAAGCTGTATGTTTTAAAGAAGCGCTTTCAAAAGATTTTAAAGACTATACAAAAAATGTAATTGAAAATGCAAGAGTGTTGTCCGATAGACTTGCAACAAAAGGTTTTAAAATTTTTTCAGGTGGTACTGATACACACTTAATGTTGATAGATCTTAGATCTTTTGGTGTAACTGGCAAAGATGCTCAAGCTTCCTTAGGAAAAGCAAACATAACTTGTAATAAAAATGGGATACCATTTGATAGCGAGAGTCCAATGATTACATCCGGTATCAGATTGGGTACACCAGCTTGTACTACTAGAGGTTTTGGGATAAATGAATTCAAATTAGTAGGTGATTTGATATTTAAAGTAATTGATGGACTAAGTAAAAACAAAGAAGATAATTCAAAAATAGAAAAAGAAGTTCAAAAAGAGATAATTGAACTTTGCTCTTCTTTTCCTATATACAAAAATTAACATATATGCTTTGTCCATTTTGTAGAGAAAAAGACACATCAGTTGTAGACTCACGACCGACAGAGGACGGCACTGCTATTAGACGAAGAAGATTATGCGGTTGTGAGAGAAAAGAAAGATTTACAACTTTCGAAAGAGTGCAATTTCAGGAATTAACTGTAATTAAAGGTAATGGAAAAAGAGAGCCTTTTGATAGAGACAAAATCTCCAAATCAATAAGAATAGCCACTAGAAAAAGGCCAATAGATTCAGAAACCATTGAAAAGTTTATTTCAAAAATTGTAAGAAATCTCGAAGGTTTAGGTGAAAGTGAAATTCCAACACCAACCATAGGTAAATTTATTATGGAAGGCCTTTCATCACTGGATAAAGTTGCTTATGTTCGATTTGCTTCTGTCTATAAAAATTTTAAAGAAGCAAAAGATTTTGAAGAATTTGTAGGCAATATAAATGAAAACAAATCATAATTTTTTTTCTACCCTTGCGTTGAATTTAGCCGAAAAAAATTTAGGAAAAACAAAAACTAATCCGTCAGTAGGATGTGTAATAGTAAAAGATGGCTCAGTAATAAGCTCAGCCGTAACTTCTGTAAATGGTCGTCCTCATGCTGAATTTAATGCTCTGAATAAGAAAATAGATTTTAAAGGGGCCTACATGTATGTAACTTTAGAACCATGTACACATTATGGAAAAACACCTCCATGTACCAAGATCATAAAAGAAAAACAATTAAAAAAGGTTTTTTATTTATTTGATGATCCTGATTTTAGAACACATAAAAAAGCAAAAAAAATCATTAATAAAATTAAAAAACTACCAACACATGCTTATAAAAATTTAGATATTTATAGAGGCTATTTTTTAAATCAAATAGAAAAATTTCCTCAGATTGATGCAAAAATAGCTATATCGAATGATTACTTTACAATTAGTAAAAAAGATAAATGGATAAC
>CACHWN010000008.1 GCA_902583585.1 uncultured Pelagibacteraceae bacterium | reverse complement strand
GAATTATATCCCAAAAATGTTTAATTGGTTTTTATATTATCTAAAAAATTGTAACAAAAAATCTATGCTACATACTGCAAAGTATATGCACCAAATTTTAAGCTTATCAAACGATGCATACGAAGAAATATTTGAGGAAATAAACATTGATGGATTAGTAGAAAAAAAAGGGATTATTTATGTGTGGACAAATAAAAATTTAAAAAGCAGAGAATTAGAAATTAAAGTTCGAAACGATTTAGGTATAAAACAAAAATTATTAACTCAAGACCAAATACTTGAACTAGAACCAAACCTAAATCCGGTATTTGATGCCGGGGTATTATATGAAAATGCTATGCACGCTAGAGATCCTCATGGAATTCTTAAAGAAATTTTTAGGTTATTTCTTAAAAAAGGAGGAAAGTTTATTCAAACCGATATTAAAAGCATTGAGCAAAAAACAATTAACCAAACAATTTTAAAATCAGAAAGTGAAGCATATAGCTTTGAAAAGTCAGTTATTGCATCTGGAGCGTTTTCAAAAAAACTTACGGACCAACTTGGTGAAAAAATACCTTTAGATACTGAAAGAGGATATCATGTGCATTTTAAGGGAAGAGATAAATTAATCTCAAGACCTGTAATTTTCTTGGATCGTGGATTTGGAATGACTCCAATGAATCAAGGATTGCGTGCTGTTGGAACAGTTGAATTAGGAGGGCTAAAAAATCCCCCCTCAAAAAAAAGAATTGAATATATTTCTAACTGCGCGAAAGAATTGCTTCCTCAACTTGGCAAACATGACGATGAATGGTTGGGTTTTAGACCAACTTTACCAGATTTTCTACCAATCCTTGGTCCATCGTTAAAAAACAAAAATATTATTTACGCATTTGGTCATCAACATTTAGGCTGGACTTTAGGGGCTATAACAGGAAAAATTATTTCCGGTATAGTAGCAGGAGAAAAAACTAATTTAGATTTAACCCCATACAGCTCTAAAAGATTTAATTAGGATTTTTTTGTCAAAAAATTACATAGCTTATACTTTTCTTACATTAGCGGCTTTATTCTGGTCAGGAAATTTTATAATTGGTAAATTCGCAACTTTATATGAAGTTCCGCCACTAACTCTTAACTTTTTAAGATGGGTAATGGTATGGTTTATTTTAATTCCTTTCACAATAAAAGAAATTTTATCAAAGAAAAACTATATTAAAGAAAATATTTTTGTAATTGGTGTAATGGGAATACTTTCAATTAGTACTTTTAATTCTGTAGTTTACTTTGCTTTAAATTTTACTCAAGTTATCAATGCAGTCTTAATGTTGGCTGCCATACCACCAATGATCATAATTTTTTCATCAATTATGAAAATTGAAAAAACAAATATTTTTCAATTATCTGGATTACTTTTGTCAATATTTGGAGTTGCAACAATTATTTCAAATGCAGATATTCAAAAAATAATTTCGTTAAATTTTAATAAAGGAGATATATGGATGTTAGTTTGTGTTTTGAGTTGGTCGTTATATTCAACTTTACTTAAAAAAAATAAATTTGAATTATCTCAATTTTCTTTGATACAAATAATGGTAACTGTAGGTTTAATATTTTTAGTTCCGCAATTTTTATATGAACAATCAATTGGACTAGAAGCAAAAATTAACAAAGCTTTTATTTTAATTTTAATTTATGTAGTCATCTTTCCTGCTATCGCAGCTTATTATTGTTGGCAAAAAGCTATAGAACTAATAGGACCTAACAGATCGTCGATGTTTATTCAGCTAATGCCGCTTTTTAGTGCATTAATGGCAATTATAATCTTCAAAGAAAAATTTCAATTATTTCATTTTATTGGAGCATCTTTTATTATATCTGGTATTTATTTATCAAATAGGAAAACCCAATGATTAAAGTTGCCGTTATAGATGATTATCAAAGCGCTTTTAAAGAGGTTTAAGTTCAAAATTAGATACTAATAAATCCGTTGGCAGAGGATCATTTGGATTTTCATTTTTATATTTAATGTACTCTCTTAAATTATTGCTTTTTTTATCAAAGATTATTCTTGGTTTTATTTCAAATCCACCATTAGCAATTTGCGCTGTCATTAAACAGAGTTGTAGAGGGGTGCTTTGAAAATATCCTTGACCGATTCCGGAGTGTAGTGTTTCACCTAAATACCAATTTTGACCTATAAATTTCTTCTTCCATTTAGTGTTAGGTACAACACCTGACCTCTCCTCAGTAAAACCATTAAGAACTTTTTTTCCAAGACCAAATTTTTTAGCTGTCTCAGATAGTTTATCTACTCCTAATTTTCTAGCAACTTCATAAAAATATACGTCACAAGATCTTTGAATGCCTTTTCTTAAATTAACAATTCCATGGCCATCTTTTTCCCAACAATGAAATTTTTCTCCATAGAGTTCAATTTTTCCTTCACATTTAAAAGTGTCTAGTGGTTTTATAACTCCATTTTCTAAAGCACTTAAAGCAACAAGAGTCTTTATTGTTGATCCAGGTGGATATAGACCAGCAATAGTTTTATTAGTCAGTGGTTTCATTTCATTTTTTAATAAACTGTTCCAATAAGTTTTATCCAAGCCGTGAACGAACTCGTTGGGTTCAAAAGTTGGAGAAGAAACAAGAGATACAATATCTCCATTATATACATCCATAACACAAACAGCGGCAGCTTTATCTTTGAGAAGTTCACTTGTAAATTTTTGAACTTCAAAATCTAAAGTGGTTTTGAAACTTTTTCCTGCCTGGCCTTCATTAATTAAAATTTGCTTGATTCTTTTTCCATAGGCGTTTACCTCATATCTTTGAAAACCAATTTTACCTATAATTTCCTCATCTAATTTTCTCTCAAGGCCAGTTTTTCCAATGCTCATTCCTGGAACATGTAAATCTTTTAAGTATTTCTTTGTTTGAAGATCTTTAGCGCTTACCTGAGAAACATAACCTAAAATATGAGCAGACGAATTATCAGGATACATTCTTGCTACTGATACAATAGGTTTTACCCCCTCTAGCTCGTGTAAAAATAAATTTAATCTCGAAAATTCTGACCATGTTATATTGTCTGAAACTATAATTGGTTCCCATGGTTTTTGCTTAGCAATAACTCTTTTAAGATAAAATAATTTTTTTTCTGTGATATTTAAAATTGTTTTTAATCTAACAAATAGTTTTTCAATATCTTTTGAGTTCTCTGGGATCAAATGAACTTGATAAACCTGCTGATTAGATGCTAATTCTTTGTCAAAAAAATCTCTTATAACGCCTCTCTCAGGTGCTAATTTCCATTCTCTGAATCTATTTTTATCAGATAAAGTTTTATATTTTGTTCTTTCATTAATTTGCAAAGATACCAATCTTCCTATAATTCCAAACGTTACTATTGCTTTTGCAGCAGTAAGTAAAAACATTCTTCTACTGATTAGTTTTGACTTGATAACAGTATTTCCAGAACTTGGACTAAGCATCTCGGTTACCTATAAAAGTCATTTGATAAATGTTAAATAATAACCAAAATATGGGGAACATAAAGAGAGTAAAAAACATGTTGTATCCTATTTTTGAATAGGTGAAAGAAAGATCAGAAAAATTATTTAATAATGAAAAGAAAAGTAAACTCGAAAAAATCATAGCCATAAAGAATGTAAACCAGTCTGAGGCTATTGTGGTGTTAACACTTTTATTTCTTACATAGGTTCCGACAAAAATTATAATTAAATATGATAAAGAGCTTATTCCTAAAGGAAATCCCATAACTACATCATTAATTAATCCAGCCAAAAATACGTGCCCATTAGCCATAATATCTGGTCTTTTTATTACCCAAAAATAAACTAGAATTATTTGGAAGTTTAAAGAAAAAATTTCAAACATTTTTTCAAGATTTGTATCAACTTCACTGATGCATAGATAATATAAAAGAATTAACGGGCCAGCATTAAATATCTTGTTAATAAAAGAAGACTTAGCCATTATAATTTTCCTTTGGATTGAACATTTAAATTAACCGTTACAAAAGAGAGCTGATTTGGATCAATGAAAAGATCAACTGTGCCATCATTATTTGTAATTCCAATAGGTGTTCCTGATGTAAATATCCCATCTTTTCCTGATGCAAAAACATTAATATCTTCAACTGTTTCATAATCCTCCGGTAGATATTCTAAAATTGGATTATTTGTCCCGCTACCAGATAATATAGCTTGTGCTCCCTCATCGAGTGTTACAGGAATCCTACTATTCAAATCATTTAAAAGCAAAACTCTTGAAGATAAATAATTTGTTTCAACAACTCTTCCTACTAAATAATTATCTTTAGTTACCGGCATTCCTTTTAAAATACCTGCCCGAGTCCCTTTATTTATAATTATAGATTTTAAAAAAGGACTGTTCTTATCGACTAAAACTTTTGCTAGTACAATATTACTTAAATTTTTATTAAAATATTCAGTTTCTAAAATCTTTTGTAAGTTTTTGTTTTCATCTGTTAAAAATTCAACGTTTAATTCAAGGGACTTATATTTTTTTAATTCTAACTTTAACCTTTCATTTTCTTCTTTAACATTAAAAAAACTTGAGATATTTTTGCCTGCTTGAGGTAAAAATCTTGTTGGAGTAGAAGCTAAAAAAGTCACTCGATAAACAACGTCATTTAGAAAACTTCTAACTGGTTTAGTAAATTTGGTGCCGTATACATCTAAAAAAAATATAATTAAGGCCAAAAATATTAGAGAAAGAACAGAAAATTTTTGAGCACCTCCTCTTTGTAGAAGAGCAGAACGAAAAGCTATACTAAAATCATCTCTACTAACTGACATTTATTCATCTAGATAAATTAGTACTCAGATAACATAGTAGAAAACAATTCTTCATTTTCTAAAGCTCTTCCAGTTCCTATAGCAACACATGATAGTGGGTCATCAGCTATAGTTACAGGTAAACCAGTATCTTGAGAAATTAATTTATCAATATTTTTTAATAAAGCACCACCGCCAGTTAAAACAAGTCCCATGTCGATTAAGTCAGCAGATAATTCTGGTGGGGTGTTTTCTAAAGCCTCTTTAATACCTCCCAAAATTTGATTCAGAATTGGCATTAATGCTTCGCATGCATCTTTTTCTGTAAGCTCTATTTCTTTTGGAGTTCCTGATCTAATATCTCTCCCTTTCATTAAAAATGTATTATTTGAAGAGGGTATAGCTGTTCCAATTTCTTTTTTAATTTTTTCAGCCGTTGAGTCTCCTATCATCAAATTCATTTTTTTTCTCATGTAAGCTATAATTGATTGGTCAAGAGCATCTCCAGCAACTCTCAAGGATTTTGAATAAACAACTCCGCCAAGCGACATAACTGCTATTTCAGTTGTTCCACCGCCAATATCCACAACCATAGATCCAGTCGCCTCAGAAATTGGCAAACCTGCTCCAATAGCTGCAGCTATAGGCTCCTCGATTAATTGAACTTTTCTAGCACCTGCTGCTAAAGCTGAGTCTTGAATGGCTTTTCTTTCTACTGGTGTGGATCCAGTAGGCACACAAATTAAAATTCTTGGATTTGCAAATGCATTTTTTTTATGAACTTTTTTAATAAAATGTTTAATCATTTCCTCAGTTACGACGAAATCAGCAATAACTCCATCTTTTAGGGGTCTTATAGCTGAGATATTTCCAGGAGTTCTACCTAACATCGTTTTTGCTTCATCTCCAACTGCTAAAACTGATTTTTTTCCTGCATCTTCGATAACCGCAACAACTGAAGGCTCATTTAATACAACGCCTTGATCTTTTAGAACAACAAGAGTGTTAGCTGTACCAAGATCGATCGCCATGTCTTGTGACCACAATGAAGTTAATCCTGTTAAACCTTTAAACATTCTTTCCTTTCTATATTTGCACGCTTAGATTTTCATCATCTGGTGCAGTTTTTTTTCTTTTAATTATTAATTTGTTTAATGCATTTAAATAAGCATTTGCAGAGGCTACTAACGTATCGGTATCAGCAGCTTGCCCTACTGTAGTTTTACCTTTTTCCTCAATTCTTACACTTACAGTTGCTTGTGCGTCAGTGCCTTCTGTGACTGCGTGTACGTTATATAATAAAAGTTTTACATCATGAGCATAAAGTTTTTTTATACATTTAAATATTGCGTCTACTGGTCCATCTCCTGTCTCTGATGAGGTTTTTACTTCTCCAAAAACTTCTAAGGTCATTTCAGCTTTTTGAGGCTCACCTGTTCCTGCATAAACTTTCAAAGATTTCAATTTAATTACGTTGTCTTCAGTTACTAAACTATCATCTACTAACGCAGCTATATCTTCATCATATATATGTTTTTTCTTATCAGCCAAAATTTTAAATTTTCCGAATGCTGTATTAATTACATCATCAGTTACATTCACATATCCCATGTCTGATAACTTATCTCTAAAAGCATGTCGGCCAGAATGTTTTCCCATTACTAATGAAGTTTTTTTAACTCCTACACTTTCAGGAGTCATAATTTCATAAGTATTTCTATTTTTTAACATTCCATCTTGGTGAATGCCTGATTCATGTGCAAAAGCGTTTTTCCCCACGATTGCTTTATTAAATTGGACAGGAAAGCCAGTTGCGTTCGAAACAACTTTAGATGCTTTGCTTAAAAGTTTTGTATTAATATTTGTTGTGTATGGCATTAAATCATGTCTCGTTCTCATTGCCATTACAACCTCTTCAAGAGCAGCATTGCCAGCTCTCTCACCTATTCCATTGATTGTACATTCGATTTGTCTTGCGCCAGCCATAACCCCTGCTAATGAATTAGCAACTGCTAAACCTAAATCATTATGACAATGTGTTGAAAGAATTGCTTTATCTATATTAGGCACTTTATTTTTTAAAGTCTCAATAATCTTTTTAAATTCTGAGGGAACTGTATAACCAACTGTATCCGGGATATTTATAGTTTTAGCTCCACATTTAATCGCAAGCTCAACTGTCTTACACATGTAATCCATATCTGTTCGCGTACCGTCTTCGCAAGACCACTCAACATCATCAGTAAATTTTCTTGCATAAGTTACGCTTTCTTTTATTGATCCTAAAACTTCTTCAGGTGACTTGTTTAATTTGTGCTTCATATGAAGCGGACTTGTAGAGATAAAAGTATGAATTCTAAAATTTTTTGCATGCTTTAATGCTTGATGACATGCATCAATATCTTTTTTTGTAGCTCTGGCTAATCCTGCTGGAATTGAACGTTTAAGAGTTTTACTAATTTCAGTTACTGCTTCAAAATCACCAGGCGAAGCAATAGGAAAACCAGCTTCAATTATGTCCACTCCTAATTCATCAAACACTCTCGAGATTTGTAATTTTTCTTCTAAACTCATTGATGCTCCTGGAGACTGCTCTCCATCACGCATCGTTGTATCAAAAATTATAATTCTGTTTTTGTCAGTCATAGCTTAATAATTTTAAAAATTTAAAGCATCTCATATTACAATCAAAGCTAGAATTTGCAAATATTTATCTAGTTCAATTTAGTGATTTGGACTCAGATTGGGTTAATTTTTATCTTTATCGACTAGTTTATTTTTACCAATCCAAGGCATCATAGCTCGAAGTTCTTTACCTACCTTTTCGATAGGGTGTTTAGCTAAATCCTGTCTCATTTTTAAGAAATTTTTCTGTCCAGATTTATGCTCATCCATCCACTGTTTAGTAAATTTACCCGATTGAATGTCCTTTAAAACTTCCTTCATTTTCTCTTTTGTCTTACCATCTACGATACGTTTTCCAGAAACGTATTCACCATATTCTGCAGTGTTAGAGATAGAATAATTCATGTTTGCTATCCCTCCCTCATAAATCAGATCAACTATGAGTTTGACTTCATGTAGAGTTTCAAAGTAAGCCATTTGAGGGGGATAACCAGCTTCAGTTAAAGTTTCAAAACCATTTTTGATTAATTCTACTAAGCCTCCACAAAGAACTGTTTGCTCACCAAATAAATCTGTTTCACATTCATCTTTAAAAGTTGTCTCAATAATACCTGCTTTACCACCTCCAACAGCCGAAGCGTATGATAAGGCCAAATCTTTCGCCTTTCCTGAACTATCTTTATGAACGGCCATTAAACAAGGAACACCTCCACCTTTTTGATATTCACTTCTTACTGTATGACCTGGTCCCTTTGGTGCTACCATAAATACGTCTAAGTCTTTTCTTGCATTTATTAAATTAAAATGGATATTCAGCCCATGGGCAAAAGCTAAACTTGTTCCTTCTTTCATTCTTTGCTCGATATGATTTTTATAAATTTCTGATTGTAGTTCATCAGGTGTTAACATCATAACTACATCTGCCCAAGCAGCTGCATCAGAAAGAGACATAACTTTTAAACCAGCTCCCTCCGCTTTTTTAATACTTGATGATCCTTCTCTCAAGGCTACTACAACTTCTTTAACGCCACTATCTTTAAGATTTAAAGCATGAGCATGGCCTTGACTTCCATATCCAAAGATAGCTACTTTTTTATTTTTAATAAGATCTTTCTTAGTATCTTTATCGTAATAAGTTTTCATTGTTAATTAAATGTACTTGGTCCCTTAGTCATAGCAACAGCTCCTGTTCTAGAAGTGCTTATAAGGCCTAAACTTTTTAAATCAAGAGCTAATTTATCAATCTCAGCTCTCAGCGCAGTAACTTGAATTACCACCGATTTATTTGTTTTATCAAGAACTACAGGGTTAAATTTCTTACAAATTTTTTTTACTTTTTCAATCTTTTTTGAATTTCCTAAAATTTTAAACAGAGCTAACTCACGAAATAAAATATCTTTTTCACCTCTTTTAAAGTCGGCTACTTTGTGGACTGGAACAAGTTTTCTAAGTTGTAAATTTATCTGTTCAATTACCTGTGGTGTCCCCTCAGTTACAATTGTAATTCTAGAAATATGTTTTTTCTTATCTACTTCTGCAACTGCTAAAGACTCAATGTTATAACCTCTTCCAGAAAAAAGTCCGGCAATTCGAGCAAGAACACCTGCTTCATTATCTACCCATACAACAATTATATGTCTTTCGATTTTTCCAATTTTACCAGGAACACTATAAGCAGATTTAGATTTTGCCATTAGACTAAAATTTTCCCCTCGTCTGAAATTTCTTCCTCTTCCTCAGGACCTAAAATCATTTGATTATGTGGCTTGCCTGAAGGTATCATTGGAAAACAATTTTCAGCTTTATCTACTACGCAATCAAAAATAACTGGTCTATCTATGCTAATCATTTCTTTTATTTTTTCGTCAAGCTCATTTGGGGTTTTAGCCCTAATACCAACACATCCATAAGATTCTGCAAGTTTAACAAAATCTGGTAATGCAGCTGTATAGCTTTCAGAATAATTTTTTTCATGTAAAAGTTCTTGCCACTGTCTC
The DNA here is from genome assembly GCA_902583585.1 of uncultured Pelagibacteraceae bacterium. GTDB lineage: Bacteria > Pseudomonadota > Alphaproteobacteria > Pelagibacterales > Pelagibacteraceae > Pelagilacustribacter. The sequence continues at coordinate 39,645 of CACHWN010000008.1, read as the reverse complement.
ACCATCCCCATGTATTCATTATTTAATATAAATATTTTTATAGGCAATCTATATTGTACCGCTGTTGACATTTCTTGCATTGTCATCAAAACAGATGCTTCTCCAGCAATATCAACAACTAATTTTCCAGGATTTGCAATTTGAACTCCGATTGCTGCTGGTAGCCCATATCCCATCGTTCCAAGACCTCCAGATGTCATCCATCTATTTGGTTTATTAAATTTATAATGTTGAGCTGCCCACATTTGATGTTGGCCCACTTCGGTAGTAATAAATGTATCTTGATTTTTTGTTAATTCATATAATCTTTGAACTGCATGTTGGGGTTTAATAATCTTTTCGCTATTAATAAAGTTTAAAGACTTTTTTTCTCTCCATTTTCCAATTTGTTCCCACCATTTAGCAGTTTTTTGCTTATTAGAATTAACAAAGTTTTTATTTTTTTCTTTGAATCTTTTAATTAAAGATTTTAAAAGAGTAGTTACATCGCTTACAATTGCTAAATCAACCTTAATATTTTTTCCAATAGAGGATGGGTCAATATCAACGTGAATTTTTTTTGAACCAGGTGAAAACTCATCGACCTTTCCAGTAATTCTATCATCAAACCTTGCGCCGATATTTATCATTAAGTCACAGTCGTGCATTGCATTGTTTGCTTCATAAGTTCCGTGCATTCCAAGCATACCTAAAAATTGTGGATCGTCACCGGGATATGCTCCAAGGCCTTGTAAAGTTGATGTTATAGGAAAACCAGTTAAAGAAACTAATTCTCTTAAATGTTTACTCGCTTCAGGTCCGGAGTTAATTACACCTCCTCCAGTATAAAAGATAGGTTTAGAAGATTTTTTTATAAGATCAATAAATTTATCTAATTCGGAATTAGATATTTTGTGAGTAGCTTTACCATTAAGTTTTTTTTTCAATGTACCTTTAAAAAACTTATATTTTCCTTTTTTAAATTGAATATCTTTTGGAATATCAACTAAAACTGGACCAGGTCTTCCTGTCGTCGCTACCTCGAAAGCTAAATGTAAAACTCTCGAAAGGTCATTTACATCTTTAACTAGCCAATTATGTTTTGTACATGGTCGTGTAATTCCAGTTGTATCACATTCTTGAAATGCATCTGTTCCAATTAAATGTGTTGGCACTTGTCCAGAAATACAAACAAGAGGTATTGAGTCCATGTAAGCGTCGGTAAGAGCTGTAACAGCGTTGGTAGCTCCAGGTCCTGATGTAACCAATAAAACTCCAGCTTTACCACTTGACCTCGCATATCCCTCTGCAGAGTGACCTGCCCCTTGCTCGTGTCTTGCTAAAATATGTTTGATTGATTTATGATTTTTTAACTCATCATAAATTGGTAAAACTGCGCCACCAGGATAACCAAAAATATATTCGACTTTCTGGTCTTCTAATGCTTTGAATACGATTTCTGCTCCACTCAATAATTTTGGCATATATACAATCTAGCCTAGAAATGAATTGCGTCAAGTTTTAGCTTACAACTTTTAATGATTTTTTTAAAAGATTTGAGAAATTTTTCGAATAAAGCTTGCTCCAATTCTTCATATGGCCTCTAGACCATGTATTTTGTCTTTTTGCGTATTGTCTAGTCTTTACATTAATTAGCTCCTTACAATCTTTCAGGGTAATTGAATTGTTTAAAAAATCATTAATTTCTTTAACTCCTATTAATTTGTTGGCAGATAAGATTTTTTTTACTTTAAGTTTATTAAATCTTCTCACCTCCTTAATACAATTATTCTTAAACATTTGTTCCGTTCTTAAAGAAATTTTTTTTAGTAATACCTCTCTAGGAATATCAATAAAAATTTTTTTGATTTCAAAATCCAAAAAATCAGATTTTGTATCATTAAACCAATCAAATAATGATTTTTTTGTTTTTAGCTTAACCTCATATGCTCTTTGTATTCTTTGAGAGTCAGACGGAAGTATCTTACCTTTAATTTTTGGGTCAAGCTTGAGAAGTTGCTTGTAAAAATTTTTTGAACCAATTTTTTTGTACAAATTTCTTACGTAATTTCTTGTTTTTAAATCAATGTTTGGAATTTTGCTAATACCTTTTGTAATTGTATTAAAATATAGTCCAGTGCCGCCAACTATTATTGGAACTTTATTCTTTTTTAAACAAATATTAATTTTTTTTTTTACTTCCTTGAGCCAATCACCTGCTGAAAAATGTTTTTTTACTGAAATAATTCCATAAAGATGATGTTTGATTATTTTAGTTTGTTTTGAATTTGGGCGAGAAGACAAAATGTTAAATTCTTTAAAAACTTGCATACTATCTGCATTAATAATTTCACCATTAAGTTTTCTTGCTAATTTAATTGCTAAGATAGATTTTCCTGAAGCTGTTGGACCTGCTAAGAGTATTATCTTTTTAGGCAAGACTAGTTAATTTTAACGCCAAGATAACGTCTTTGATTATTTTGATTGATTACTGTTAGTAGTAATGTTTTTTCACCTTTTTTGAAAATTTTATCTACTAATCTTTTTAAATCTAATATCGACTTTACTGGGGTTTTCTGAACTTCGATAATTATATCATTAATATTTATAAGATTATTTAATGGGCTTCGACTAGAAATTTCAGTAACAACAACTCCAGTAGTTTTTTTGTTCAAATTTCTCCTAGAAATATCTTCATCAGTAATATCTCTGACTGCAATTTTGAGTTTTTCGATATCCTCAACCTTTTTTATCACTTTTGTTTTCTTTTCTCTAAATTCTTCAGATGACTCAAGCCTTCCAAGTGTCAATCTTTTTGAAATTTGTTTTTTGTTTCTCCAAATTTTAAGTTCTACACTTTTGCCTACCTCCGTTGACGCAACAACTTTTGGAAGTGTTCTCATCGTATCGATCTTTTTACCATCAAAATTTAAGATTATATCTCCTGCTTTAATACCTGCTTTATCTGCAGGACTATTTTCTCCAACACTTGCAACCAAAGCACCCTGAGGTTTTTTTAATTTTTCTACCTCAGCTATTTCTTTAGTAACTTCTTGAATTCTTACTCCTAACCATCCTCTTTTTGTTTCACCAAATTTAATTAATTGATCAATTACATTTGAAGCTGCGTTCGCTGGAATTGCAAAGCCAATTCCAATAGAACCTGACTGACCCGGGGCAATAATTGCAGTATTAATTCCAATCACTTCTCCTTTTAAATTAAATAGAGGTCCCCCAGAATTACCCTGATTAATTGAGGCATCAGTTTGGATGAAATCGTCGTATCTCGTAAGATTTATATCTCTATTCCTTGCTGAAATAATTCCTGCAGTTACAGTTCCTCCTAAACCAAAAGGATTTCCAATTGCCACCGCCCAATCTCCAACTCTAGCTTTATCAGAATCGCCAAAGCCGACTGGTTTAAATTGATCTTTAGTCTGCATTTTTAAAACTGCAATATCCATGTAAGGATCAGCCCCTATGACTTTAGCCTTATATTCCTTATCCCCTACTTTAACTAAAATATCATCAGCTCCTGCTATTACATGATTATTTGTAACTACTGTACCTTTTGTATTAATTATAAATCCAGATCCTAAAGAGGAAGCTTTTCTCTCAGTGGGTCTCTCAAAATCTTTAAACATTTCGCCAAAAGGTGATCCTGGAGGGAATTGAAAAGGAAATTGATTGGTAGTTGTTCTAATTGTTTGAGTTGTTGAAATATTTACAACAGATGGCATTAATTTATCTGCTAAATCTGCAAATGACTCTGGTACGGGTTTTGAGTAAGCAAAAGAGAAATTAAAAATAATTAAAAATAGTAATATTTTATTAAGTAATTTCATTTAACTTTTAATATACCAAATTATAAAAAAACCAATAAGCAAAAATACTAATCCTAAAAATCTAAGTTTTTTCTCAGGTGTATTTCTTACTAATTCCAGTATGCTTTTAATTCTTGACGGGAAGATGGCTAAAAACAGACCTTCCACAAAAAAAATTAGGCCGATCGCGATAATGAACTCATTCACAAGTACTTTTAATTATTACCTTTTAACAGCTGGCTTAATCGATTTTCCAAAAAATTTAAAGAAATCACTATCAGGTGATAACACAAGTGATGTTTCTCCACCGATTAAAGCTTTCTCATAAGCCTGCATAGCTCTATAAAAAGCAAAGAATTGAGGATCTCTTCCAAAAGCATTAGCAAAAATTTTGTTTCTTTCACCATCTCCCTCACCTTTCATTATTTCAGATTTCTTATTTGCTTGAGCTAAAATTACAGTTACATCTTTATCAGCTGTAGATCTGATTTTTTGTGCTATCTCCGCACCTTGAGCTCTGAATTCTTTTGCTTCTCTCTCCCTTTCAGTTTGCATTCTTTTGTAAATAGCCTCACTATTGGCAGGAGGGAGATCTGCTCTCTTTATTCGAACATCAACAATGTTAATTCCAAAATTCTTAGCCTCTTCATTTACTTGAGATTGTATGATCTGCATTTGTCTAGCTCTATCGGTAGATAACAAAGTTGCTAGCTCTTGTGTTCCTAAAACTCCTCTTATTCTTGAATTAATTATTGTAGATAATCTTGATCTTGCGACCCTCTCGTTTCCTACTGATATGTAGAACTTAAGTGGATCTACAATTTTAAATCTTGCAAAGGCATCAACGATTAATCTTTTTTGATCAGCTGCAATTACCTCTTCTGGATCATTGTCTAAATTTAATATTCTTTTATCCAGATAGACTACGTTTTGAATAAAAGGTAATTTAAAGTTTAAGCCTGCCTTAGTTACTATCTTTTTTGGATCACCAAACTGAAGCACAATAGCTTGGCTTATTTCTTGAACAACAAATAAAGATTGAAAGATAACTACTCCAATTAGTATTATTGCAGGAATTATAAATTTTACTGCTTTCATTTAATTATTACTTCCTTTTTTTAATTCTGGTAGTGGTAAATAAGGAACTACTCCTGAACCAGACTCTTTGTCGATTATTACTTTATCTATATCAGCTAAAACTTTTTCCATTGTTTCAAGATACATTCTCTCTTGAGTAACTTGTTTGGCGTTCTTATACTCGTTGTAAATTGCTAAAAATCTGCTAGCTTCACCTTCTGCTTTTGCAACAACTTCTTTCTTGTAAGCTTCTGCTTGTTGCAATACTTGTTCTGCTTCACCTCTAGCTCTTGGTATTACATCGTTCGCGTATGCCTCTGCCTCATTCTTTGATCTTTCTCTATCTGCTCTTGCGGCCTGTACATCTCGAAAGGCATCAATTACCTGTTCAGGTGGGTCAGCTTGTTGTGTTTGTACCTGAGTAAGTTGTATCCCTGAGCCATATTCATCTAAAATTAATTGTGCGATTTCTTGCACTTCTATTTCAATCTTAGATCTTCCTTCGGTCAAAATGTTTTGAATTTTATTTTTGGCAATCACTTCTCTCATTGCAGTTTCTGATGCTGCTTTAACTGTTTCGACTGGACTTTGAATGTTAAATAAAAACTTTTGAGCATCTTTAATTACCCAAAAAACTGAGTAGTTTATATCAACAATATTTTCATCGCCGGTTAGCATTAAGCTCTCTTCAGGAACATTTCCAACTCCAGATGATCTTCCGCTATCACTTGCTGGTCTAAAACCAACATCAACACGATTAACTTTTGTAACTTTAGGCGTTAAAACTCTCTCGAAGGGAGTCGGAAAGTGATAGTGTAAACCTGGTTGAGTTGTATGAACGTATTTACCAAATCTTAATACCACTCCTTGTTCATCTGGCAATACTCTGTATAGCCCACTTGCAATATAAAGTAGGGCCACAATTACTAAACCTATAATTATAGGCCGGGAGCCACCTGAGCTTCCACCAGAAAACTTATTAATAGTTTTTTGAAAGTTTTTTATTATATCGTCAATATTTGGAGGTTCTCTTCTAGATCCGGATCCATTACCACCGGGTGATCCTCTTCCACCGTCTCCACCACCTGGAGGTGCTCCCCATGGAGATTGATTGTTTAAAATCTTATCTTTGAAACTCATGACACTTTATATAGTGACTTTTATCCTAAAAACAAGATAAGAAGGGGCGCTATAATGTCTAAAAACATTTAAAAAAATTGTAACATGAGCCAAAAACCACCTCCAAAACAATTCATTAAAACCCCAATTAAGGGAACTAAAACAACTATACTTGTTTCAAGTGCAAAAGGTGGCGTAGGGAAATCTACAATAGCAGTCAATCTTGCTTTTGCATTGCAAAAATTGGGATTAAAAATTGGAATACTTGATGCAGATGTTTATGGACCATCTCTGCCTAAACTTTTAAATTTAAATGAAAAACCTAAAAGTCCTGATAATAAATCAATTTTACCGCTAGAAAAGTTAGGAGCTCAATGTATGTCTATGGGTTTATTGATTGATGAACAAACGCCAATGATGTGGAGGGGTCCAATGGTGATAAGTGCGATTAAAACTATGACGCAAAAAGTTTTATGGAAGGAAAGAGATGTAATTATAATTGATATGCCTCCTGGAACTGGAGATACACAATTAACTTTTGTACAAGAAGTTAGAATTGATGGAGCAATAATAGTTTCTACGCCTCAAGATCTTGCTTTATTAGATGTGAAAAGAGGAATTCAAATGTTTGAAAAAACTGGAGTAAAAATATTAGGACTAATAGATAACATGAGTGTTTTTAAAGGTAATGATGGTCAAGAATATAAAATTTTTGGCGAAGGTGGTGTTGAAAATACTGCTAATGAATTTAATAAAGATTTCTTGGGTCAAATACCTTTAAATCAAGATTTAAGAACTTCAGCTGATAATGGTGAACCTCTGACTTTTACAAAGCCAGATCATGAGGTTTCTAAAATATTTTATAATATAGCTAAGAAAATTAAACAATCTTTTCTTTAAAACCAAAAGATGTCATTAATTCATTCCATTCTCTTTTGGAAAGACCTGAACTTTCGTGATTTACATTTTCACCTTTAGCCATAAGTTGAATAACTTTTTTACCTTTAGCAGACACGTGAACTGCACCAACTCTATAATCTAAAAAAGCAGCATGAGTTATAGGTACCCATTTTTTTACAGTATCAAGCATTGTTTCGGCATAGACTCTAATCTCATATTGAGCATGACTATCTGCTCTTAAAAATAAAAAGTTAAGAAGATTTAGTAAGTCAGTTTTCCAATACCACTGTGTATAGGAATTTAAAGTTAAATTCATTCTCGCAAGTTCTCTTGCTAAACCCGCCTTGCTTTCATCTATTGTAGAACCATCGTATCTTTCATTAAGCATTTTTTCGTAATTGTCATAAGTTCTTGTGGCATCATTTTTTAAAATTTTTAAAACTTCATCAGCTTGTTCTCCAGTTATTAAATCTCCTCTGCCTTGACGATTAGAAGTTGATTGCGCAGACAATTGATCCTTCGCAGGAATATAAAATTCTTTATCTAAAATAGAATATCTTGCTGAATATTCATTAACATTAGCTGTTCTATGTCTAATCCACTGACGAGCAATAAAAATTGGAAGTTTTACATGATATTTAATCTCACACATTTCAAATGGCGTTGAATGCCAGTGCCTCATTAAATATTTTATTAATCCTTCATCTGTAGAAACTTTTTTGGTTCCTTTTCCGTATGAAACTCTTGCTGATTGAACAATAGAGCTATCATCTCCCATATAATCTACGACTCTTACAAAACCATGGTCTAAAACTGGAAAAGCTTCGTAAAGGATTTTTTCTAGTTCGGGGGAAGTAACTCTTTTAGTCTGATTTTTTTGAGCCTGCTGGTCTGCAATTTCTTGCTGTTGTTCCTTTGTTAGTTTCATATTGAATTAATTATTGAATCTCTTCAAAAGAGTTTTATATTAATAGAGTTGGTTTTCCAACTATGACGATAAACGAATTTCGTAATAAACATCACGGACGTGGGGGCAGTACCCACCACCTCCACCATTTACAACTTACGGGGGTGAATTAGGATCGACGGGTGTCTAAAGGCTGTTCTTTCGTACGAGATGGTTCCGACGTAACGGGCTAATTTATAAATGCAAATCAAAAATTTGCACTTGCAGCTTAATTAACTTAGTTAATTAAGTTACGGGGTTTGGGGCACCTGGCAACAGAACGCCCCTGCGTATTGGCATTAACACTTATTAATTCACAACTTTTTTAACTTTGGGCACACATAGGGCACAGTGAAAAAGTTTATTTTTTATTTTTAATCTTAAAACCTTGAGACTCTAATACTTTAATCAAATTTTTTAGCATCTCATCTCTAGATGTTTTTTGATCACCTATTTTTTTAAAAAAAACTGGTTTTAAACCTTTGTCTTTTTTTGATTTAAAATAGTCTTTTATTGATTGTATTTTTAGTTTCATTTTCTCCTTTAGCGTTTGTTTAAAGTCCAAGCAAGTAGAGTTAGTTCTAAATCAGGACTGATTTTTTATATCATAATTATCTTAATTATTCGACTATTTATTTAATAATAATTTTCTTCTTTGAAAATTTTTTAAAATAAATCCGTATATTAAAATATTAATAACTATCAATGTTATGCCAAGATATATCTGAATGTTATTAGTTAAGCCCTCGGGATAAATTATTGGATAAAGATAGTTGTTGATAAAACCATTAGAATAAGTTGTTAACTCGGCTTTATTCAAAAACCAATTTTCTAAATAGGTTAATGGGCAAACAGAATTAGTTAGTTCTATATAAATTCCCCATAATAATGCAGGAAGATGAATATAGAATACTTTTGAAAAAATAAAGAAGAGCAATCCACCAAAAATAACAAATAAGATAAATATTAAATGTGCAATTAATGAAAGATTTGCAAACAATTCATACATTAATATATCCATCGTTAAGCATTTTTAGCTCCCAGTCTAGATATTGAGCATGAAAATAATTCATGTAGTCTCTTCTCTCACCAAAACGACTTTTGAAACCAGTATGTTTGCTTAAATTTAAATCTAACTCCTCTTTAAACTTTTCATACTTCAAGCTTCCAAGACATTTTTTTTTCATGCTATCAAATGCTATTTTTGATGTTTCGTTATCATCTGTATCACACCTAAACTTTATAACTTTATAAAATTGGCATAGAAAACAACAATCTTGCAAATCTTGTTCTTTAACTTTTTTCCAAAAATCTTTGTGAAAGAATTCATTAGCAAATTTTTTGTAGAATTCATTTCTTTTATCGTAGATACTTTGTTCAAAAGACATTAATACTTATCCTTTTTAATTTTGATTTTCTAAAGATACCATATTATTTTTCTTCATAAAATCCTCTGCTTCTTCTTTGGTTTCAAAGTTCCAGGAATTCATCGGCTGAGGTGGAGAAATATTTCTAAATTGTACAACGCACCAATGTTTCTTGCCTTCTTTGTCTTTGTTTGAGTGTGTGAGTGTTTTAGAGACAGTTAGTTGATAAATAAATTTTCGGTGATCCCTATAAACTCTTGGTATTGGAGGAGGCCAAATCATTTTATCATTATCTTTCATTTTTTTTTAAAGTTTAACTCTGCGCCTTCAAGATAATAACACCTCCAACCAAAGTTCAATGCTTTTATTCTGTCGTTTTTTGATAGGTATATTTGAGGATATTCACCTTTATAAAAAAGTTTTTGTCCTGAATCCGTATAAGTGATATCTCCGTTTTTTAAAACTTTATCAATTTTCCATCCATCATAAACATATCGATATAAATCTTTTTCATCCGAACATTTAACCCATTCACGATCTTCAGGTGCAAAAATTAAAGCTAAAACAATTGCAATAAAAAATGAAAGAAAAATTGAGAAGAAAAAGTACTTAAGTATTTTTATCACTAATTATTTTTAACTTTTAAGTTGGGCACAATTAGGGTCCAATTTGGACACAGCCGCCAAAGAAATTTGAGTATTTTAAACTCAAGAATTATTATATAACGTTAAAGGTTAAAGGCACCTGGCAACAGAACGCCCCTGCGTAATGGCGTTAACACTTATTAATTCACAACTTTTTTTAATTAGATCACAATAGGATCACAGTGAATTAATTAAATCCGTGAAGTTTTCTATGTTTTTTTAAATAAAATTTATGTTTTGAAGAAAGTCCAGATATCTTTTTATCTAAATCAATTCCAAGTTTTATCAGTTCTTCCTCCTCAATTTTATTAGATTTTATTATTTCTCCATTATCAGAAAAAGAAATATAACCTTTATCGAATGCTTTATCGTATCCCGGTACTAGTGGAAGACCATTGTATCTATCAATTTTTTGTTTATTGTTTTCACAATGCATATAAGGCCAAATATGAGCCGCTACCAACAAGGAAGGATTTTTTTCTTTTAAATCGGTAACACAACATTTGTTGTTCCAAAGATTTAGAACATTTATTCGAAATTCACCTTGTTTTAATCTCATTTTTTGTTTTCTTATTGCATCAGTCTTGCCGGATGAAATATTTATTTCTGAGTCAGCGTCAGATATTTTTTGATCAACAGTGATACTATCCTTGCTATCAATTTCTTGCCTTATAATCTCTGCGGCTAAAGGATTTAAATAAAATAAATATCCTAAATTCCCTCTCTTAAAATTAACGCTATAAGGGCTATGCTTATAGTTTAAATGATTTTTTATTTTTTCAAATATTTTTTTAATATCAACATGATTATCTAAGAATTTATAATTAACATTAACTTTTCGTCCTTTCATGTTCCAGCCTTCACCAGTTCTTTTTCTCCTTTGAGATAAATATTTTTTTGAAGGAAAAGAATCGGGTCGATCTGCGTTGTATGCTTTTGAGATAGCAATCCCCACAGCTGCAATTTTCTTTTTATGATATGAAAAAATAATATCGTTTGGCCTAACTTTGGTTAGGGTTTGCCAATGAAATGGGGTTCTTCCTCTAGCATTTTTTTTTGGGGCCCAAATACATCCTAACTTTGTTTCTTCAAAGAAGAAATGGCCTCTCTGATTAACCCACCAGTATCTTTTCATGTTTATTTAATATCAAATTCTGCAATTATTGGGTAGTGATCACTTAAAGCAGAAGTTTCTGCGTTCTCTACTACTTCAATCTTTTGCAATTTATTATATAAATCTTTGCTAGCAAACATATGATCAATCTGCCAAGGCACTTTATCCCGACCACTTTTATTTCTAAATGTTCGAACAAAGTTAGGGTATTTTTTAATTAAACAGTCTTCTAATAAAAAGTCCTCGATTCTTTCAAATATTATTTGTGATGTTCTCATACCTTTTCTCCAATACATGCCTTCAGTAGTATCCATGCGTTTATCTAAATTAAAATCTCCTGCAAGAATAAAGCTTTTAAATTTTTCATCAGACCAGCCTAAAAAGATAGGTGTAAGATCTGAGAGCATATTATGAATATTTGGCGCAACTGTTTTTTGGTTCTTAGATATTGTAGTTAAAATACCATAGAGATTGATAACAGCAATCTTTGTGTCTGCTGATATAATTTCTGAAACTATTAAAGACCCTTTATATTTAGTATTAATTTCTGTTCTATTAATTTCTGGTCCGAAAGAAATAATGCAGTTCCCGAAATTTCTTTTTTCTCCATCAATCTGATTAATTTGATCAAAAAGAATATTTTTTTCATTTAGATTATTCGAAGCTTTAACTTCTTGAAGCAAATAGAGATCGGCATTTAAAGAATTTTTTAATATAAAATCTAAAGTTTTATCTCTTCCGTTAATATTCCATGAAACTATCTTCATTTAATGAATATATTGGATCACACTTTGGATCACAATACGATCACACCCAGCAAAGAAAAAGCCGTTTTTTATGATCTAGAATTGTTGTATAACGTTAAAAGGTTAAGGGCACCTGGCAACAGAACGCCCCTAAACCAACGGAAACCGTTAATCCAATTCAAATATCAATTTAGGAACAACACGAAGTTTTACACGAAGTTTGAAGTCTTTAAACAACCATTATAGTTTCAATTCAAACAATTACATAGTTTTCTTAAAAATTTCGTAGAATTTCTTAAATGTAGAAGGTTTATTTTCTAGTCTATTAAAATCATCATATAAAACATAAAGAGATGAGAATTTGATTTTATTTTGAACTTTATTAATATCCTCTAATTTTTTTTCAAGTGCATTCTTTTTAATTGGATCATTTATTAGTTCAGCACCCTTAGTCTCAATTATACAATATTCATTATCAGTTACTTTTACAAAAAAATCAGGAATATAATTTCTCCAAATACCATTGTTATCAAGATAAGGAATTGTGATATAACCCATATTTTTTATGCAAGAAATAATATCCGGCATTCCATCAATATAAATGTTAACCTCTTCTTCAAATTTGCTATCAAAAAAGTGTTTTGTATATACGCTTTTTTTTGGTTCAAAATAAATTGCTTTTTCAAAGTTTTTAATTCTCTTACTTTTATCCTCCGAAAACTTAAATATTTTTGAAATAATAGTCTCACTCCTCTCATCAATTATGACTTTCTTAATTTCATTGGTCATTGTCTCAATTATAGTTTTTCTTGTTTCCAAAGAACATAAATTTGCTTTAGTAATTTCATTATCAAACTCTACTTTTTGCCCAAATAAATAGTTTTCAATAAAAGTTTTTGTTTTATCGCAGATTACTTCAAATCCTAGTCCTTTCTGAATTTTTAATACAAACATAATTTCTTTAACTAGCGCTGATAGAATGTTGTATGAGTCTAATGTATAAGTTTTTTCAAATTCGGACTCCCTACTAATTTCTTTACTGACTGAATATTCCCATATAATTTTTTCCTTTTTAATCTTTTGTATATTTTTATATTCAACAATTTTAAATTTAAATTTACTTGGATCGATTTCAGAAATTTTTTCTTCATTTTTAAAAATTTTTTCAACAAGATTGGGAAATTCAATATCTAGTTTATCTACTTCTTTATCGTTTTCTTTGATTTCAGAGGTAATATAAAATGGATTATCAATATCTTCTCCCATCTCTATTTCTCTAATAGTTACACCTTCTTTCTGTAATTCACTTGCAAATTCCATAAAGTTAGGAGTGCCTACTACCGTCAACCTTTCTTTTAGATTTGAGTCTCTATACATTTTACGAAGACCTCTGCCTAAAGTTTGCTCAGGCAATATTTTGGGTTTCTCATAAGGTCTTAGTCCCACAATTGTGGTTACATTGTTTACATCCCAACCTTCTTTTAACATTAAGACAGATACAATTACTTTGTAAGGATTATCATAATTATCAACATCATTTGCGTTTTCTCTTAATTTTTTAAGATTTTCTTTTGATTTCATCGATTTCAAGTCAGAGGATTTTTCATACAAATCTCCATTATTTTTGGTATGGATTGTTAAAACTTGACCCTTCAAATCATCATAATTATTTTCTAGAAATCTTGAAACGTCATCACAATTTTTTGTGTCATCTGTCATTATGAAAAAAGTTGCTTTTTTTTTTGTTTTTTGATGAAAATCATAACTTTTCCTCCATTCTTGATATCCTAAATCAATATAATCTCTCCATTTCTCTGAAAATTTTGTTGAAGGGTAGTCTTGTAATTTATCTCTAGATTTTTTGTCTGGTACTTCAATATTCTTAACAATATTTTGATGAATTGCTTCTGTTAAAGGATAATCACAAACAGTTTGAACAAAAATAGATGAGTCTTTGTGTTTTGGAGTTGCTGTGTAATCTAATTGCATTATTAATTTAAGATTTCGTTGACCTAAGTTGTTGTGAATACCCTCAATTGTTTTATACCACGCTTGTTGTTCATCGTTAATATGATGTGCCTCATCATTCATTATTATTACATCGTCAATTTGTTTAATAATTTTTAATAAATCAATATCTGTTTCAAGTTTTCCTTTAACAGATTTACCAAAGAAATATTCCGTAGTATCGTCGTCCTCCAAAGAGGGTTCTTTTTCTCTACTTCCATAAATTTGTTGAATGTTTGTAAGAAATATATTTCCTATTTTTTTTTTTACATTAACTTGTTTTTGAATATGAACCTCTGCTTTGCTAAAAAAATCTATTTTCCAATTTTGATTTTCATAACCATCCTCAGGTATGCAAGGGTCGTTTCTAAAAATATTTAAATTATCAAAATCCGATTTGAGTCTATCCAATACAATAATGTTTGGAGCAATAATAAGAAAATTACTACTAAACTCACTATTCTCCTCATAAATCTTATTAAAATAACTCCATAAAAGAAGAAGGGACATTACTTTTGTTTTTCCACTTCCAGTTGCCATTTTAATAACAAATCTTAACCAATGCTCATTAAAATGCTTTAAAGTTAGTTCAGAATATGAATTAAATTTTTCATATAAATCATCCTTGTTTCTAATACCAGCAACTTCGTATAAATATATGATTGTTTCAACGGACTCCCTTTGTGCAAAATAATATTTGAAGTTTTCATGTTCTTCAAAAAACCACCATTTTATTAATGCTTTAGATGTATTAGAAATATTTGGATAGTCTTTTTTTCTCCATTCGCTGACATCTTCTCTAATCTTTTTAACTAAAGGCGGAAGAACTTCTTGTAGATCTTTTTGTTTTAATTTTTTTGATGGAACCCATCTATCTTTTGGATCAATAACTTCGTAAGGTGAAATAGGTAAAGGCATATTATATTTTTAGTATTTTCATTGTATCGTTTCCAAATATATCAATTACTTTTATCGCAATTTTTTTACCTTCTTTAATCGGTCTTGGAGGAGTTTCAAAATCTAATTCTTTTTTATCTTTAGTTTTGAAAGATTGCCATTCATTTTCAAAGATATAATCACCAGTCCATTTTTCTTTGTTATTCTCATCTTTTATAATTTCTTGTTTATTTTCGAAGTCAAAATCGACTGACCAATAATCAATCCAATTTTTCCATTTCATTTTGATGACTTGTTTGGATATTTTTCCTTTTTTATCTTTTTGAACCTTTATAATTGAACTGTTCAATAAAATTTCTCTTTTTTCACCATTTTTCATTCCGGTTAAAGTCTCTTCAAATAAATTTTCACTGTCAAAAATTGAATATCCTTTAAGTCTTACAGAAAATTCTTTTTTCTTTTTTATAATTTCTGCATCGATGTATGCAGTGTTATAAAAAATTATTTGATTTTTTTTAACAGCATTTTTATCAAAAACTTCATTTGGAATATATAAACAATTTAAATCTACATTTTTGGTTTTAGCGTAATCACGAATATTTGGAAATAGACCCATCTCAAATTCGAAACCTAATACGTCTACTTTGGTTATTTTTTTTTGAATACATTCCTCAATAATTTTTTCAACAAACATTCTCGTCACTTGAAGATTAAAAGGACCAATTGCAATAAATCTATTGTTTTTTACACCTTTTAAGGTATTCAAATTGTCAACAGACTTTGCTTTGTATGCTGACAAGACAATAGAATAATAGTGGTCTTCGCTTCCTTTATTTTTCAAATTTCTTTCTTTGAAAAGATAATCTTTAAAAAAAAACTCTCTTTGATATTTTCCAACATTTAAAATTTCGAAGGCGCGATAGTTTTTACCTAAATCTTTTTTATCTCTTTGAACATCAATTAATCTTTTTCTTGATGTGTGAATTGCAAATTTGCCAAGATCACATCCCAACCATTTTCTGTTACATTTTTCAGCAACTGCTAAGGTTGTGCCTGATCCACAAAAAAAATCTGCTATTAAATCATTTTCATTAGATGCAGAATTTATAATAATCTCAATAAGTTTTTCAGGTTTTTGTGTTGGGTAATACAATCTCTCTTTCGCCATTACGTTTATATTTGGAATTTCAATTACACTCTGCATAATTTTGCCTTTTGAATCCTTTAAATATTGTTTACGAAGATTATCGCCTGAACCTTGTAGTCTATAAAGACCTTTTCCATCTTTATCGTCTTTATCAAATCTTTCTAAATATTTTTCTGCATATTCTTCGTATTGTTTGTTAAACGTAAAATTTTCAGATGAGGTATAATAAAGAATAGTATCGTGTGAATGAATAAAATTATTTGCTGTTGATTTTCCTCCCGATGGATTATCTCTGAACCAAATAAGTTCTCTTCTAAAATTTTCCACTCCAAAAATTTCATTTAAAATTGTTTTTAAATAAGAATTCACCCTCCAATCACAATGTACAAATATGCTGCCATTTTTTGCTAAAAGTTGTTTTATCAATTTAAGTCTCTCATAAATCATTGATAAAAAACTATCTTCTTGTTTTCCCCATGTATCACTAAACGCAAGTTGTTCTAGAGCATTTCTTTTTTTAAGTAACTTTTCATTTCCTACTTGGATATCAAATTCAAAATCGTCTCCAACATCAAATGGTGGATCAATATAAACAAGTTTTAAACCACCCTGTTCCTCAATTTCTTTTCTTAAAGGACCATTAATAAGACTTGAAATAACAAGACTATTATTCCCCCAAATAAGTTTATTTGTCCAACCTTTTAATTGTCTGCCTCTATCGTCAAAAAGGTCACCTTGAATTTCAATTTTTTTTTCTTCTCTTGGTTCGTCAACGTGTTCAATTATTTGAAAGGGCAGAGAAACATTTGTGGTATCGTAAGATTTTCCATTCCATAAAAGTTCAATTTCATCTTTTTTTTTAAATAATTTGAATCGAAAATTTTCAGGAATAAGTTGATTATTTTCTATTAACTTAATTAAATCTCTTTTTTCATTATCTGTAAGTTTCATATTTTCACGTAGATTAGCATTTCATAATAAATTAAGAAAGAATTACACGCAGTTGAAAGTCAAGAAATCTGCAAAATGAGCAAAACACTACACGAAGTTTTACACGAAGTTTTTGAAAAAGTGTTATATTCTGTATATTATTAATCAAGGGACGAGAAACAGAACGCCCCTTCTTAAATTTATTTTACAACATATATATATGACTCAGTTTTAGTTCCGTCATTTACATTAAAAACTTTCGAAATAACTCTTTTATAGTTACTGCCCTCAAACTGATCAATCTTATTTAAACTTTTTTTTAATTCTTTAGAATGGAAAATCATACCATAAATCTTTGATCCTTTTTTGTTTAACTTGATAGCTGGATAGCCGTAATTTGTACCTGAACTTATGTTAAAAAGATTTCCTTTAACATATCCTTTTTTCCAGCTGCCTTTCAGGTTTTTTAAAATACTTTCATGTTGTTTTCCTTTTTGGAGAGTTCCATAGACAAACAAATTATTAATAATATTCATTATAAATAAAAATGTAATTAAAAAATGTATTTATCTACTAAATAAATTACTAATCCTAACGCGATCCCAAGAAGTATCCAGTGATAATTTTTTTT
This sequence comes from uncultured Pelagibacteraceae bacterium, assembly GCA_902583585.1. Lineage (GTDB taxonomy): Bacteria > Pseudomonadota > Alphaproteobacteria > Pelagibacterales > Pelagibacteraceae > Pelagilacustribacter. Next base: position 22,317 of record CACHWN010000008.1, on the reverse strand, counting down.
CATTATGCAACGAATTTATTTAAATCTGGTTTAAAATAGTTAGGACCTTTCATAACTTTTCCTTTATCATTATAAATTGGTTTTCCATCTTCACCTAATTTACTCATATTAGAACTTTGGACTTCTACAAAACATTTATCAAGATTAATTCCAAAAGCATGTCCTGCCCCATAAGTTACGTATAGTATATCAGTCAATGCATCTGCAACTTCTTTGATATCTTTTTTACTAATTGCGTCTTTCAATTCCTCAAGTTCTTCATTTATCAAATTGTATCTTAATGAGGTAGTTTTATCATTTGGAAACCCTGGTTTTTTCTTTACTTCTTGGCCGAAAGTTTCCATAAATTTTCTAACACTTTCAAAATTTGTCATTTTTTATCCTTTGTGTTTTATAATTGATTAATAAAAGTGTATTATATCAAAGAATCAAATATGAAATACAGAATAGAAATCGACAGCATTGGAAAAATAAAGGTTCCTGGTGATAAGTATTGGGGGGCATCAACGGAAAGATCAAATAAGTATTTTAATATTGGTGATTTTTTAGTTAGGCCATTAGTTATCCACTCAATCGCAATTATAAAAAAAGCGGCCGCAATTGTTAATGCAAAAAATAGAGATTTAGACACCAAATTAAGTAAATATATAATTAAAGCTTCAGAAGAAGTTATTAAAGGAAAGCACGATAAACATTTTCCTTTAAAAGTATGGCAAACAGGTTCGGGAACCCAAACAAATATGAATGTTAATGAGGTTATTGCTAACAGAGCTATACAAATGATGGGTGGGAAAATGGGTTCAAAAAAACCCATCCATCCTAATGACCATGTAAATAAATCGCAATCAACAAATGACGTATTTCCTACCGCAATGCATATTGCAATTGCATTAAAAGCTAGAGAAAAACTGTTGCCATCACTTAAACTTTTAAACAAAGAATTAGAAAAAAAATCAAAAGAATTTAGTAAAATTGTTAAAGTTGGAAGAACACATTTGCAAGATGCTACTCCATTGACATTAGGGCAAGAATTTTCTGGTTATCATTCGCAATTAAATAAATGTATTTTAAGAATTGAGGCTGCATTAAAAGAAATTTATTTTTTAGCACAAGGTGGAACTGCCGTAGGAACAGGATTGAATACTAGAAAAAACTTTGATAAAAAAATTATCAAAGAAATTAGTAGAATAACAAAACTTCCTTTTAAACCATCATTAAACAAATTTGCATCTCTAGCAGCACACGATGAAATTGTAAATTTTTCTGGTACCTTAAATACTACAGCAGTTTGTTTAATGAAAATTGCCAATGATATTAGGTTTTTAGGTTCAGGTCCTAGAGCTGGCTACGGAGAACTAATATTACCTTCAAACGAGCCTGGGTCATCAATCATGCCTGGTAAAATTAACCCGACACAATCAGAGGCCGTCACTATGGTTTGTGTGAAAGTTATTGGAAACCATAACGGAATTACTATGGCAGGTTCTCATGGTCATTTTGAATTAAATGTTTTTAAACCTTTGATCATTCACAATATTTTACAATCCATAGAAATAATGAGTGATTCAGCAAAAACGTTTGCACTTTATTGTGTGAAAGGAATTAAAGCTAACAAAAAAAGGATAAAGAGTCTTTTAGATAATTCATTAATGTTGGTTACCGCACTTGCGCCTAAAATTGGTTATGATAAAGCTGCTAATATAGCAAAATCAGCTCACAAAAATGGAACTACATTAAAACATGAAGTAATTAAATCAGGATTAATTAAAGAAAACGAGTATGATAAAATTATGAACCCACTTCATATGACTAAACCGAAGTAAACTAAATAATTTCTTTTATAAAACTTCTTATTCTTTGCAATTCAAATATATCTCGAAAATTTTTATCTAGCACTGTAGTTTCAAACAAATCTTTGAAATATTTTAGATCTTCCTCAGGAGCATTATAATTATTATTCATTATTATGCTGTCAAAATTAATTTTATTATTTAAAATGTTTAAATTACCAATAAAATTTAAGTCAAGAGACTCGTTTTTGATTTTATAATCAATACCTATTTTTTGAAGTAATTTTTTTTTGTCGGAAGAATTAATATTACACTTAAAATAAAGCACTGGAAATGTGTCTAATAAATTTATTTCACTTTTACAGTATATAATACTTTGGGCGACTGAAAATTTTTTTGTAATATTTAATCTACCAAATGAGAGATCTGTACTTAAGTGAACATCATCAATAAACTTTCTATTAAAGTTTTTTGAGATATAAAATGCTTCATTTTTTATATTTAATCTTTTTATAAAATCTTTATAATCTAGTAATTGTTCAATATTTATTTCTAAAAATATTTTTGGATTAATATCTTTAATTTTAGATTTTAAACTAATTGCAAAATAAGGTTTTAAATCTAGTTTTCCATCACTATCAAAAGATAAATCTTTACCTCTGAAAAAAAAATCACTTATTTCAATTTTTTTTAAGTCATAAATGAAATTAAATTTTATATTTGAGTTTAATATCTTTCCTCTAATTTCACCAATAAATTCATTACCTTGCTTTTTATCAAATAAATTTAAATTTGCTGAAATACCAGTGTTTAATAATTTAAAATGTATATTACTTAAATCGTCTTTTAGCTTTATCTTAAATCTTTTATTAAAAACCTCACCCTGTATTTTATTTTTTTTATAGCCATAATTTGATAGATTGATTTTTTTAAGATTAATGACTTGATTTTTTTTGTCAGTAATTAGGAGATTTAAATCTTCAAAATAAAGCTTCTTGTCCAAATTAATCAAATTTTTTATTAGCATACTTGATTTACTGGACTCTATTTCCAATTTGCTACTATTAAATCTTATTTTTCGTAAATCAAAATTTTTGTAATTATAAATACTTAATAATTTTGGGTATAAAATTAATCTTTGAGCTTTTAGTTTCGTTTCATCTGAATAAAGATTTCCATTTACATTACTTAATATAAGATGAGGAAGTGGAAAAAATTTATACTTGATATGATCTACTTTTTGGATTTTCAAACTATAACTTTTTATTAAGTTTAATTTTATTAATTCCTCTTTTTTTTTATAATCAAAGAAAAAGGGGGTAATTAAAAAAAGGACTACAGAGACAAAAAAAATTGCAATCAAATATCGGATAAAAAAAACAAATTTGAAAAATCTTGAAAATTTGCTGTTAATTATTTTATAGATTCTATTTATCATTTTTTTTCTTTTTATATCTAGTATATAAATGAAAATTCTATCTTATGAATAATATTGATAAATTAATTGAAAATCTAAACAAGGAGCAAAAAGATGCGGTCCTTAGCACTGAAGGTCCTAACTTGATAGTTGCTGGAGCTGGATCGGGAAAAACAAGAGTTTTAACTACAAGATTAATTCACATTATTAATCAAAAAAAAGCTTTCGCAAATCAAATTTTATGTGTGACTTTTACAAATAAAGCAGCAAAAGAGATGCAGAGCAGAGTGATGCAATATATAAAAGGCAGCTCTAATGCTATACCCTGGTTAGGTACTTTTCATTCAATTAGTGTAAAATTTTTACGAAGACACGCTGAAGCACTCGGCTATAAAAGTAATTTTACTATTTTAGACACTGACGATCAAAAAAAACTAATAAGAAATATTGTAAAATCTGAAGATCTCGATGCAAAGAAGTTTTCTCCGCAATTAATTTTGTATCATATTGATCAGTGGAAAAACAAAGGTTTTTTACCTAAAGATGTAAAGTTAGGAAAGTCAGGCACGATAATTAAATCAGTTTTAAAAGTTTACGAAATATACCAGAATAAAACAAAAGATCTAAACGCTTTCGATTTTGGAGATTTAATTCTGTTTTGTGTAAAGCTTTTTGAAGATCATGAAGATATTAAAAGTTTATATCATAATAATTTTAAGTATATTTTAGTAGATGAATTTCAAGATACAAATTTTATTCAAAACAAGTGGTTGAATCTACTTGTAAATAATAAACAAAATATTTGCTGTGTGGGTGATGATGATCAATCTATATACAGCTGGAGAGGAGCGGAGATAAAAAATTTTCTCACTTTCGATCAAATTTATAAAAATTGTAAAGTATTCAAATTAGAACAAAATTATAGATCTACAAAAAACATATTAGATACAGCCTCTAATTTAATTTCAAATAATTCTAATAGAGTAGGTAAAAAACTGTGGTCATCAGCAGGTGAAGGAGAGCTTGTAAAATTAAATTGTTATAGAACTGGTAAAGAGGAAGCTCAAGGAATAAGTGATATTATAGAAAAAAAAATTAAAAAAAATTTCTCTTTAAATGATGTTTCTATTTTGGTTAGAGCGATTTATCAAACTAGAGAATTTGAGGAAAGATTTTTGCAGGTAGGCATCGGGTATAGAGTGCTTGGCGGAATAAAGTTTTATGAAAGGGCTGAAATAAAAGACGCTGTGTCTTACTTGAGAATTATCAATCAAAAATTAGATGACTTGGCTCTTGAAAGGGTAATAGGCTCTCCAAAAAGAGGGATTGGTGAAAGTACACTCAATAAAATTTACACTTTTGCTAAAAAAAATAAATTATGTTTAGAAGACTCTATTTTGAAACTGTCTGAAAGCAACGAATTTAAACCAAAAATTAAAGTCTCTCTTAATCAATTAATTAAAATGATAAAAAAATGGCGTGGAGATGCGCAAATAATGAAACATTATGATTTATTAAAATTGGTTCTTGATGAGTCCGGGTACTCCTCAATGCTTAAAAATAAAAAAGATTTGGAAAATGAAAATAGACTAGAAAATTTAAAAGAGTTATTAAGAGCTATGCAAGATTACGATAATCTTCAAAGTTTTTTGGAACATGTAGCTCTTGCAACATCCATTGATCAAGAGTGGGAAGGCGCCAAAATAAATTTGATGACTATGCATGCTGCTAAAGGATTAGAATTTGAAGTTGTTTTTTTGCCAGGATGGGAAGAAGGCCTATTTCCTCACCAAAAGTCATTAGAGGAAAAAGGAGATTTTGCCTTAGAGGAAGAGAGAAGATTAGCCTACGTCGGGATTACAAGAGCTAAAAAAGAAGCTTATCTATCTTTCGCAATGAGAAGGGCATTTCATGGAGATTGGATTGAAACTTTACCCTCAAGATTTATTAACGAAATACCAGAAGAAAGTGTTGAAAAGAATGATATGAATTTTTCAGATGCAGATAATTTTGAGTTCAATCAAGATAATTCTATTGAATTTGAAAGTGAATATAGAAGTCCTGGATGGGATAGATACCGAAAAAATAAAATGTTAAAATGGAAAAAATAAAAAAATTAAAGCAACACTTTAAAAAAGAATTGATCGACGGATACTTAATACCAAAAAATGATCAGTTCTTCGGAGAATACGTTTCAAAATATAACGATAGATTGAATTACATTACTAATTTTTCTGGTTCGTATGGTTTATGCTTAATATTAAAGAAAAATAACTATTTATTTGTTGATGGTAGATATACTTTACAAGCAAAAAATCAAAGTGGAAAACTTTTTAAAGTAATTACTCTTCCGATAAAAAATAGATTTAAATTTTTAAGGAACAGAAAATTAGTAATTGGATACGACCCAAAACTATATACAAATAACACTTTGAACATACTTTTTAAAAAAACAAATTGTAAATTCAAACCGGTTATAAGAAATCTCGTTGATGAAATTTGGAAAAGAAAATTAAAAAAAAATAATAAAAAATTTTATAAGTTATCTGATAAATCTGTTGGTGAAAATTTTAAAAAAAAAATAGACAGGGTTGTAAAAAATTTGAAGAGAAAGAAAGCAGATCTTCAGCTCATTACTGCTAGTGAAAACAATGCTTGGCTATTAAATATACGAGGAAGAGATAGTGAATACTCGCCGATCCCATCATGTTACATTTTAATCGAAAGTAAAAAAAAAATTAAATTTTTTTGTAATATAAAACAAATTCCGTCATCATTTAGAAAATTTTTTAGGCATATTGAATTTCTAAGTATAAATAAAATTAGTGAAATTTTAAAAAATATTTATAACAAAAGATTTATAATTGATAAAAATACCTGCTCAATTTACTTAAATAATATTATTAGAAAAAATAATAAAATTTTGAACTTCGATGATCCAATTTATAGCTTTAAAGCTATAAAAAATAATGTAGAGATAGATAATATAAAGCAAGCTCACTTATATGATGGTGTAGCACTTACTAAATATCTATTTTGGTTAAAAAAAAATTTTTATAAGAAAAAAATATCAGAGATAAGTGCGTCAAGAAAATTATTGAATTTTAGAAAAAAAAGTCAGAAATTTAAATTTTTAAGTTTTCCGACAATTTCAAGCACTGGACCCAATGGAGCTATAATTCATTATAACCCCACAAACAAGACCAATAGAATTTTAAAAGCTGGAGATATTTATTTGGTTGACTCTGGAGGACAATATGAATTCGGCACCACAGACGTTACTAGAACTATTTCATTAAAAAATTCAAACAGACGGGTAAAAAATATATTTACAAGGGTTTTGAAGGGACATATTGCTGTTGCAGATTTTAAAATAAAACCAAACACTTCTGGTTCGATAATTGATAACGCAGCAAGAAAATATCTTAGAGAAGTAGGTTTAGATTATTCTCATGGAACAGGACACGGTGTTGGTTATTTTCTTAATGTTCATGAAGGTCCTCACGCAATATCCCAAAAAAATAAAGTAAAAATTCAAGAGGGTATGATTATTTCAAACGAGCCGGGATATTATGAAAAAAATAATTTTGGAATTAGGATTGAAAACCTTATTTATGTTAAAAATAATAAAGGTAAAAAATTTTTTGAAAATTTGACATTGGCTCCAATTGATAAAGAATTAATTGATATGTCAATTCTTAATCTAAAAGAAAAAAAATGGTTAAATATTTACCATAAGAAAGTTTTTAATAGTTTAAAAGGTAAGATGAATAACAATGAAATTTTAGAGCTTAAAAAAGCCTGTTCAGCTATTTAAGATTCTTTTCCATTCATTTTCACTTATAATTTTTATATTTAGTTTTCTTGCTTGATCAATTTTCTTTTTAGTTGGTTTTGAATTACCTACTACTAGAAAATCTAATTTTTTCGATATCGAACCTAATACTTTACCTCCATTATTTTCTGCAATCAATTTAGCTTCTGATCTGCTCATATTTTCAAACCCACCTGTAAACATCAATTTTTTCTGAGAAAATTTCCCATCTTTATTATTTATTTCATAATTATTAATCTTAAGTTCGTTAATTAAATTTATTGTAATTTTTTTATTTTTTTCTTTTGAAAAAAAACTCTCTACTGAGTTTATCTGGGTAGATCCAATACCATCTAGCTCTACTAAGCTGGTTAAAATCTGATCTCTTTTATTGCTTTCAAACAATTTTGAAAATTCTTTAATTGTTACAAAGAAACCTGCTAAAATTTTCGCATTTTCTTGACCTATATGTCTTATACCCAAAGAATAAATAAACTTTGATAAATTAATTTGCCGAGATTTTTCGATTGAAGCTTTTAGATTATTAATAGATAAAGTTCCCCATCCTTCGAGACTCTTAATTTTCCCAAAGTCTAAATTAAAAATATCTGATGGCTCTTTAACTATTCTTAGATCCCAAAATTGATCAATGACTCTTTTGCCTAATCCTTCAATATTTAAAGACTCTTTAGAAACTAGATGTTTTAGTTTTTCTCTAGCTGTATAGCTACAGTCATACCCTCTAAAACATCTTCTGACTGCATCTTCTTTCTTTGTGTTTTTGCTAACTTCTTTTTTTGTTAAAGCTCCACATAGACATTTTTTTGGGAAAACAAATTTCTTACTTTTTTTATCTCTTTTTTCTATATTAACTGACACTACCTGTGGAATAACATCCCCAGCTCTTTGAATTTGTATCGTATCTCCTACTCTTATGTCTTTTCTTTGTATTTCATCCTCATTATGTAGTGTGGCGTTAGATACGACTACTCCTCCAACTGTTACGGGTTCTACTTTGGCTACTGGGGTAATAGCTCCAGTTCTTCCAACTTGAATCACTATTTCCTTGATCTTTGTAATTGCCTTTTCAGCTGAAAATTTATAAGCAATTGCCCATCGCGGAGAATTTGAGGTATTACCGAGACGTTTTTGTAAGTTAAAATCATTTACCTTATAAACAAGACCATCAATATCGTAATCCAAAGAGGATCTCAAATTATCTAAATCTTCATGTTGTTTCTCAATTTCGTTAATTCCTTTAACTGTTTTTGACAAAGGATTTACTAAAAATCCCCATCGTTTAATTTTTTCAAGAAATTCAGACTGACTTGAAAAAAAATCTGGATTTATCTCCCCAGTTCCATAAGCGAAATACCTCAAAGGTATTTTTTTGGTTTCATTAGGATTTTTTTGCCTTAATGATCCTCCCGCAGCATTTCTAGGGTTAGCGAAATTACTTTTTAATTTAATAAAATCTTTTTTACTTATGTATATTTCACATCTTACCTCTAACAAATGAGGAATATTTGGTCCTTCAAATTTTCTTGGTATGGTTTTAATAGTTTTTAGATTATTTAATATATCCTCACCCGTTACTCCATCACCTCTAGAAAGCCCCTTTGTAAGAATACCCTTTTCATAAATTAAAGTCGCTGAAATTCCATCAATTTTTGGCTCTGAAAATAATTGAATGGTTTCATTTTTAAGATTTAGAAAATTGTCAACTTTTTTCAAAAAATCTCTCATATCATTTTCATCAAATGCATTTGAAAGTGATAACATTGGACTTAAATGTTTGATTTTTATAAATTTATTTGATGGGGGTGATCCAATAATTTTTTCTAGTAAATTAAGTTCCTTTAAAAAATTATTTTGATTTTCTAACTCAACTAATTCATTTTTAAAAATATCATACTCTCTATCCGAGATTTCTGGATTATCATCAATGAAGTAGAGCTTATTATGTTTTTTTAAAAGCTGAATTTTTTTTTTGAAAGATTTTATGACATCAGATTTATTTTTGTTCATAAATTAATTTAACTTAATTTTGTTAAGAATCTTTTTAAGCACACTATCCTTTTTGATTTTGGTCTTTTTACTCTTTGGTAGCTTATAGTCTTTATTAAATATTTTATAAGACTGGCTAAACCACTCACTAGAATTATAATTATAGCCTAGAATAGTTGCATATCTTTTTGCTTCCTCCTCTAATCCTAAAAAATAGTTAATTTCAACTAATCTATGCAAAGCTTCTTCGACAAAAATAGTTTTATCAAATTTTTCTATTATATTTTTCAATCTATTAAGCGCAGGTATCCACTTTTGAACACTTATATAATATTTCGCTACATATAATTCTTTTGCTGCTAATTGGTTTTGGGTAAGATCTTTTTTAAATTTGAGATCAATAGCATATTCTGAATCAGGATATTTTTTCAAAAAAAAATTGATTTTTTCCTCTGCTTGAATCAAAGGCAATAAATCTTTTTTTTCATCGTTGATTTGTTCATAGTAAATTATTGCTATAAGATAGTGTGCGTAAATTATATTTTGATCTACAGGGTAAGTTTTAAGGAATCTATCTAAATTTTCAATAGCCTCATTATAAAAATTAATGCCATAAAGAGAGTAGCTAGCCATTAGAGAAGACTTTGCAGCTAGCTCAGGATTGATAAAATTAAGCTCTGCTTCAGAAAATTTCTTACTGGCAATAAAATAATCATTATTTGTAAATGCTACGAGTCCTTCTTCATAAATTTTATAAGGATCAACTCTTGCTGAAGGTTCGTAGATAGACTCTTTCTTATTACAAGAAAAAATAAGTAAAGTAATTAAACTTATTAATAGAAATCTGGCCATTAATAATTAATAACACAAAAATTGATAATTGTATGAGTTTATTAATACTTATGCGTTGACTGCTATTTTTGTTGATTGGTTTAGATTAATTTTTTTTGAAATAATTATATCTTTATGTTGAAATAATTCGTATGATTTTTTTTTGCTAAAAATTTTTCTTAAAAAGTTGTTAGTTAGTTCATGACCACCCTGATAACAATTTACTTTACCCAGAACTCTATATCCAGATAATAAAAAATCACCAACCAAATCTAAAATTTTATGATTAACAAATTCTTTTTTGTTTCTTAGGCCTCCGTCATTTAAAACTTTATCATCTTTAACAACTACAGCGTTATCTAAAGATCCTCCTTGAGCCAGACCTAATTTTTTTATTTTTTCAATATCATCAAAAAGGCAGAATGTTCTTGACTGGTAAATATCTGTTAAATCATCGAATTGAAAATTCACACAGTTTTTTTGATTTCCAATTACATTATTCTTATAGTTTAATTGGAAATTAACTTCCAAAGCAGTTTCATTAGGCTCTATAGAAATCTCTCTTTTTCCATCAACTAACTCAATCTTATCTAAAATTTTTAGGTATTTCCTTTTTGCATTTAACTTTTTGATTTCTTTTTTCTTGAGAATTTCTAAAAAATCTTTGGCTGAACCGTCCATTATTGGAACTTCAACGTTGTCAATTTCAATAACTGCATTATCTATTCCTATAATATAAAGTGATGCTAACAAGTGTTCTACTGTAGAAACTTGCACTCCAAATTCATTTTGTAATGTTGTACAAAGTTTTGCAGAAGTAACATTGCTAAAATTGGCCTTTATTAAGTTATTATTTTCTAAGTCAACTCTTTTAAAAATTATGCCTTGGTTCTCCACACCTGGTAAAATTTTTACGTTAGAAATTTTACCTGTGTGTAAACCTTTTCCTGAAAAGTTTAATTGATCGCTTAGAGTTTGTTGGTAAACTTCATTCATCCAATGCTTTATACATAATTCCAGGCCTGTGCTTAAAACAACTAATGTTTCTGAAAATAACAATTATTAACTGAAGATCTTGTGAAAAATTCTGCCGATAATTGACTTTTTTTCTTGAAGAATAGGCACAGCTTCTTTTTTCCACCCATATTGAACTATTTTGAGTGCTGACTCACAAAATTTTTCTGAATCGTTATTCTTTATTACTTTTACTATTGACCCTGAGGTTTTTGAAAATTTTGAAATAAAATCTTCTTCAAAACAGCTGACGTTAAATTTTTCATTTATATTTATAAATACTGGTATTTTAGTTTTATTAATGAAATTTGAAAAATTTACATTTTTTGAAAATATAATCTCTACCATCTCTTCTATTCTTGCACTAGCTATATCAAAAATAAGTTTTTTTTTAATTTTTCTAAAGTTTTTACTTTTAAAGAATTTTTGATCAAGAATGTCATCTTTTTTTTTTTTATCGCAAAAATCTGGGGAAGTTAAAATATTCATAACTGCCGTCTTATCAAGTCCAATGATCTTAGAAATATCATTGAGAATAATGTTTGTTCCAAATTCAAAATTTTCAACATATTTTAATGCAGCGTTTTCAAAAAAAAGAATTTTGGACAAATCTTGACCTAATTTAACTTTTGCAAATGTTTCACAATCTAAGTTATCGTTGACTATAATTGATCCTTCAACAAAACTTTTTGATATAATTTTTTTTACTTTAAGATTACATTTAATAAAAAAATTATCTAAGTTTTTGTAATCATTATTATTAATTAAGAAAAAAGATAATTCTTGGGAATAAAAATTTCCGAAAAGTCCTATGGGTAAATTATTTAAAATAGTATTATCTAAAATGTATTTAGAATTGAAAATATGAAGAATAGTTTTTTTATTTTCAATTTCATTTATTTCGGATTTTAAAAAATTTAAAATATAAGTTACATCATTTTTATTTAATTGCGATCCATTCAATTTTTTAAAACCTGATAAATTTATTAAAGAGCAATTGAAATCGTCGATAATTAATATGACTTCTTCAAAAACTAAATTGAATTTGTTCTCTGCTAAATAAATCCTTTCCTTTACTTTTGCAAAAATAGTATCTTGATTAGAAATCTTTTCATTTAGACTTCCCTTAATTGGAATTGACTCTATATGAATTATTTGAAATCTTTCCTCTGTGATTTTATCAACAACAAAGAAGATAAATTCTAGATTGTTTATCTCTATTAAAAGTAGCGGAGAATTTATTTGCATAACTTACTTTAAGATGAGCTGTTTATTAATTCTATAATCAAAAGTTTTAAAATTTTTGAAATTATCTAAATGTCTCACTTTAATAAAATTTTTTAAACTTTGTTCATAATTATCAATAGGAAGTTTAATTATTTGTTTGTTTTTTGTCACTATGTCCCATCTTTTAGACTCAAAAAAATAAAACTTTTCTATTTCATTTATTGGAAAATTAATACTTAACAACTCTTCATAAAAAATTCCAAAGTTTTCTTGATCACCAAAAATTACTGGTAAGTCCTCATACTTTTCTGTCTCAAAAAAATTTATGAGGTCTCCTTTTTTTGTAAAATAATTTTTGTTTCTTTTGTATATTAAAATAGCTATAGGTTTTTTTTCATATATCTTAATTTTAATTTTTTTTGGATATACTTTTTTTATCTCAAAACTCTCAATAATATCAATTTCGTTCAATTTTTTTTCCAAATCTTTCCTTTTTAAAAAAAAAAGATTTGTTTCAAATAAAAAAGATAATTTTTCTCTAATTTTTTCCTCTTGGACATGAACATTATTTTCTATAACTAACTCCTTAATATTTATTTTTGCACTTAATTTAAAATCATCCTTAATGCTATAAGTACTTAAAACCAAAATAAACATTATTGAGATCAAAAGTCTTTTTTTCATCTATTAAGGCTTGCGTCTAATAAAATTGTTTCAACTAAGTCATTAAAATTTATATTATAATAACTTGCTATTTCGGGAACTAGGGATAAGTTTGTCATTCCTGGTTGAGTATTGGTCTCTAAAAGAAAAAATTTATTTTTGTAAAATTTAAAGTCAGATCTTGTAACACCTCTGCAACCTAAGGCTCTATGAGCACGCTTCGCTAAATTTAAAACTTCTAAATATTTAATTTTACTTAATCTTGCAGGCATAATGTGTTTTGTTTTCGCTGACTTGGTGTATTTAGCTTTGTAATCGTAAAAAGATCTTTTAGGGATTAATTCAATCGCACCTAAAGATTTGTTATTAATAACTGATGCTTGTATTTCTTGCCCTCCTACGTATTGTTCGCAAATTAATTGTTGATATTGCTCTAAAAGAAAATTAATAGATTTTTTTAAATCAAAAAAAGTTTTTACAATTTTAACTCCTAAGCTAGATCCCTCATTAGTTGGTTTTATTACTATAGGAAATTTTAATTTTTTTTTAATTAAAATTTTTTTTAATATTGAACTTCTATATTCTTCTTTGTTAACATAAAAATATTTTGGAGTAAGAATCTTATTTTTAATAAAGATTTTTTTTGAAATAACTTTATTCATTGCGTTGTAAGAGCTTATAACTCCTGAGTGAGTGTAAGGAATTCTAAGATATTCAAAATAACTTTGTGCTATACCATCTTCACCCTCTTTGCCATGTAAAGCATTAAAAATTACATCAAACCTATTTTTATTAATTAAATTATAATTCTTAAATTTTGGATCAAAAGTGTAAACTTTGTAATTTTTTTTTTTTAATGCTTTCACACATGCTCTACCACTTTCAAGGCTCACAGATCTTTCACCAGAATTACCCCCAAGCACCACTAGAACATTTCTAAATTTTTTTTTAATCACCAATTATTTTGATCTCCAATTCAAGATCTATACCAGTTTTCTCATTAACTTTTTGTTTTACTTTGTTTATTAATTTTTCTATATCTGCGGATTTAGCACTTCCATTATTCACGAAAAAGTTGCAATGTTTTTCTGATATTGAAGCACCGCCCTCTTTTAGCTTATCGCAACCAGTCTCTTTAATTATTTGCCAAGCTTTTTTATTATCATCTAAATTTTTGAAAGTACTCCCACATGTCTTTATTTGACTTGGTTGAGTCATCTTTTTTTTTTGAATTAATTCCGTTTGGTGCTTTTCAATAGCTTCTCTTGGCATCTTTTTACCGTTTAATTTGATTGAAGTAATAATTAGTTCATTGGGAAGATTTGTTCCTCTATAAAAAAATTTTATATTTTTCTTATCAATCTCTTTTTCTTTACATTCTTTTGGATCGATTGCTTTAATGGATACAATTACTTTAGAAATATCTCTCTCGTAACAACCACTATTCATTTTTACGGACCCCCCAATAGATCCAGGAATACAAGATAAAAACTCTAGCCCGCCAATTCCGTTTATTTTTGCAAAATCAGCGATTTTACGATCAAGTGCGCCAGCGCCAACTTCAATCAAGTCATTTTTAAGTAATTCAATTTTTGAAAAATTTGACCCAAGTTTGATAACTACACCTTTAATTCCTTTGTCTCTAATAAGAGTGTTCGAACCAGCGCCAATAACAGTTAAATTAAAGTTAGTTTTTTTGTTATATTTTAAAAACTCTAATAATTGCGAAGTATTTTCAGGTTTAAATAAATATTCAGCAGGTCCACCAAGATTAAACCAACTGTAATTTGATAAATTAATGTTTTTGGATATGTTTTTACCAAACTTTTCTATCAAGTCTAATTTTAGTTTCATAATATGTTTTTGAGATCTCCCATCCATTTTGATATAAGCCCAGCTCCCATACCAATAATAATTTCATCCTTAATTAAATTTTTTCTGAAAAACTTTACAAGTTCTTTATGATTTTTAATCAATATTACTTCAGTATTCGAAAGCTTGGAAATTAAATTACCAAATTTGACGATGTCAAATTTTGAATTTTTTTTCTCACCAGCAGAATATATTGGGCAAACTAAAACTATATTTGATTTACTAAATGAAAGTGCAAATTCTCTCTTTAGAGATAAGACTCTTGAATAACGATGAGGCTCAAATACTGAGATTATTTTTCTATTTTTATTAACATTTTTGACTCCATCAAGTATTGATTTAATTTCCGTCGGGTGATGGGCATAATCATCATAAAAATCATTTTTTCCCTTAAAAAATATCTTTGTCATTCTTCTTTGAACACCAGAAAATTTTTTTAAAGATTTTTTTATTATATTTTGATCCACCCCCAGGTTCAAGCATACAGCTATTGATGCAGTAGCGTTAAAAACATTATGTTTGCCAAGTAGCTTGAGCTGGATATTTTTAATTTTTTTATTCCTCTTTTTGATATCTTTATAGCTAATGTTAAAAATTGTGTGGTCGATTTTATATCTAATATTTGATATTTTATAACTAGCATTTTTACTCTCGCCGTAAGTCAAAATATTTTTATTTAAAATTCTTTTGTATATTTTTTTTATTTTTTTATCATCTATACAAATAATAGATTTACCGGTTGGGGGAGTTTTTTCAATAAACTTTATGAATGATTTTTCTAAATTTTTAAAATTTTTATAGTAGTCAATGTGTTCGTAATCTAGGTTCGTTACAATTGAATAATTGATTGGGAGCTTAAGGAAACTACCGTCAGATTCGTCAGCCTCTAAAATCGCCCATTCTCCTCTTCCAAACTTTGCATTACTTTTTAATGAGTTTATAACTCCTCCATTTATAATAGTTGGGTCTAGCTTTTGATCAGATAAAATTTTGGAAATTAATGATGTAGTAGTTGTTTTACCATGAGATCCTGTAACTATTATATTTTTTTTAAGTGAAACTACATCTGCCAAAACATCTGCTCTAGTATAAATTGGAACTTTTTTTTTTCTAGCGTGTTTGATCTCAATATTGCTATCTTTAATAGCTGAAGATTTCACTAGTATCGTCGCATTTTGAATATTCTTTTTTGAATGTCCGATAAATATTTTAATACCTACTTTTGAGCAACTTAATGTATTTTTATTTTTAATTTGATCACTTCCTTGTATTCTAAAACCCATATTTTTCATTATTTGAGCAAGGCCACTCATACCTATGCCGCCTATTCCAATAAAATGTATTATATCCTTTTGACCTAAATTAATTTTTTTCATAAGTAATTTTTAATTTCTCTATCTATATTGTCATAGACATTTTTGTCAGAAAATTGTTTTTGATTTTGCCTTATATTAACCAATAATGATTTATTTTCGTAAATTTCTTTAATTTGGTTAAATAAACTCTCATTCAAATCTTTTTCCTCTATCAAATAAGAAAGTTTTTTTTTGTTATAAAATAATGCATTTTTTAGTTGATGATTATCAGCTGAAGACGGAAGAGGCACTGATATGAAAGGAATATTTGCATTTGTAAGTTCTGCTAACATTGAAGACCCAGACCTGGTAATTGCTAAATCTGTGTGTAAAAAATATTTTATTAAATCATCACTAAAGTTAAATATTTCAAAATCTATATTATTATTTTTATAGAAGGAATTTAGACTTTCGTTCTGAGCAGGCATACATTGTTGAATAATTTTTAGACTAATATTCTGATTTATACACTTTAAAAATATCTTTGGAAGTTTCTCAGCGAATACTTTTGCAGCCTGACTCCCGCCCAGTATAAGAATGTTAATTTTTCTATTTTTGCCTTTAATTGTAGAATTTGAAGAAAAATTGATTATACTCTTTTTAATAATATTACCTATTTCAACAATTTTATACTGGTATTTTTTTGAAATTCCCTCAAGTTCTTTACAAGATACAAATATTTTTTCCGCAAACGGAAGTAAATACTTATTAGCTTTACCAATTACAAGATTGTTTTCATAAATAATGAATTTAATCCTTAGGATACTAGCTGCAATACATATTGGAAAAGATGCATAGCCTCCCATTCCAAAAATTATTGATGGTCTGTTTAATATCAAAAAAATTAATGATCTTAAGATAGAAGTAAATAAAAAAATTAAAGAAATTATGCTTAAAAAAATATTTTTTTTAAATATAGAATATGAAGGTAAAATAGAAATTTCAAAATGCTTAAACTTTTCTAAATATTTATATCCTCTTTTATCAGTTATAATTCTTACATAAAAGTTTTTCTCTGCTAAATGACTTGCTAAACTACAGCCTGGAAATACATGACCTCCAGTTCCACCTATAGCAATAATAACTTTTGATTTATCACTCATTTATAAAAGATCTGTTTTTCGTATAATTTAAAATAACTCCTGCAAGTATAGCGCTACCTATTAGTGAGGATCCTCCATAGCTTAAAAAAGGCAATGTCATGCCTGTTGTAGGTATTAAGCTTGTGTTAACACCTACATGAATAAATGTCTGAAATATCAAAAGTGCAGAAAGACCACAAAGAGAAATTTTAATCATCTGGTCGTCATGATTTAAACAGTTTTTTATAATTCTAAAAGAAATATATAAAAATATTAGAATTATAAAGATTGAAATAACTGACCCGTACTCTTCTGAAATTATCGCTATAATATAATCTGTGTGAGCTTCAGGTACACTCTCCTTCAATATCCCTTCCCCCATTCCTTGTCCTTTTAATCCTCCAAGTTTTATTGCGTCTAGCGCGGAAGATGATTGAAATCTGTCACCTTTAGTCGGGTCTACAAAAGAGACAAGCCGGTTAATAATATAGCCAAATTTTTCTGGCATGATTAAAAGCAACGAGCTAATTGAAATTAAAAAAATTGAAAAAAAAAAGATTATATACATGATGCTCACACCAGAAATAAAGACCGTTGCCACCCAACTTCCTACTAATAAAATAGATTGTCCAAGATCCGGTTGATCAATTAAAAGAATAATTATTGAAACTAACAAAAGGAAACTAAATAGGTATTTTACTTGAGAGTTTTGTAATTTTTCTAAAGTTAATATTTTAACAGTTGTTAAAATAAAAAAGGGTTTCATCAACTCAATTGGCTGAAGTCTAAAAAAATAAAAATCTAACCATCTTTTTGCACCCTTTACTTCAATACCAACAATAGGAACTAAAGCCAAAAAAACAAAAGATAAAATGAATGAAGGAATAATAATTTTTTTAAAAATATTGGTCTCTAATAGTGAAATAAAAATCATTATAAATAAAGCTATTAATGTAAAAATCAAA
This sequence comes from uncultured Pelagibacteraceae bacterium, assembly GCA_902583585.1. GTDB lineage: Bacteria > Pseudomonadota > Alphaproteobacteria > Pelagibacterales > Pelagibacteraceae > Pelagilacustribacter. The sequence goes on along the minus strand of CACHWN010000008.1, from coordinate 4,280 downwards.
TGCTTAGAAAAAAAAAAGTAGTAATCCTTATTCAAACGTTCTCCAGCTAATGATGATGTAGAAGAAAATGAAAAAAATAAACCGAGAAAAAATAAGATTATGAAGCAAAAGAAAATCTCTTTATCAACATTTCGCCAATAATTGACAAATTTGAATTTAAATATATTTTCTTGCATATTTAATGCTTAATTTTTTAAATTTATTTCCTCTTTCTTCAAAATTTAAGAATTGATCATATGAGGCTGAAGCAGGACTTAGTAGTATCGAGTTATTTTTTTTATTTTGAGTACGTATATCTCTCATAATTTGAACAATTGAATTCTTCAAGTTTCCTGCAATGAAATACTCTACATTAAATTTTATTTGCTTTTTAAAAAAATTAATGTTTTTTCCAATTAAATAAGATTTTATGATATTTTTTTTAAGACTTTTTAGGAGAATTTTTTCATTTTTTTTTGGTTGTCCGCCAACTATCCAATAAATATTTTTTGTGTTTTTAAGAGCATATTTTGTAGCTTGAAATGTTGTTGCTTTAGAGTCATTTATGAAAATACAGTTTTTCTTTTTTAGAAAAATTTCATATCTATGAGGCAATCCTTTAAAAGTTTTTAATGAATTTAGAAACTCTTTCTTTCTTATCTTTAGTAATTTAGAAACTAAAAAAACGAATGCCATGTTTTCGTCATTAATATCTAATTTTAAATATCTATTTTTAATCTTGGGCTTTAAATTAAGATAATTGTTAAGACTTGGAACAATTAATTTTCCTTTATATTTTCTTTGTTTAAATTTCTTTTTAAATTTATTGTTTACAAGAGAATATTGATTTTTTTTTTGATTTTGAAATATTTTAAGTTTGGAGTTTATATAATTTTTCATACTTCCATGCCAATCTAAATGATCATTTGTTATATTTAATAATAAACTAAAGTCAGGACAGATAAATTTTGAATATTCAAGCTGAAAAGAGGAGGCTTCTATAATTAAAAAATTATCTTTTTTTATTTCAAGATCTAGAATTGGAGTGCCTATATTTCCACCTAATAAAGGTTTGTATTTTTTTTGTCGAAGAATATGGTGTAAAACTTTGCAAGTTGTTGATTTTCCATTTGTACCAGTAACTACAATGCTTTTTTTGAACTTTTGTGACAGGTAAAGTAAATCTATGTCAGTTATAATCTTTTTTTTATATTTAATTAATTGTTTTTTATTTTTAGCTTTTTTCAAGCTTATTCCTGGACTAAGAACTATATAATCTACCTTTTTCAAAGTTTTATTTAAACTTAAAGATCTTTTTATTCTAAATAGATTCTTATTTTTATCATCACAAACATGATAATTTTTTACATTGTTCTTTTTAAAAAAATTTACTACTGATTTACCTGTTGAACCTAGTCCATAAACTAAAAAAGATAGCTCAGTTAAATCAATCTTAGGTGCCATCTATTACCTTAATTTTAATGTTGCTAATCCTACTAGGGCTAGAATAATAGCTATTATCCAAAAACGTATAACTATTGTAGACTCCGCCCAACCTTTTTTTTCAAAATGATGGTGAATTGGTGCCATTTTAAATATTCTCTTACCCGTGAGTTTAAATGATATAACTTGTATAATTACTGACACAGTTTCTAAAACAAACAAACCTCCTATTATTGCTAAAACTATTTCATGTTTTACAATTATCGCTATAGCAGCTAGTGATCCGCCAAGAGAAAGCGAACCAGTATCACCCATAAAAATTTTTGCTGGAGGTGCATTGTACCAAAGAAATCCTAAACAGGATCCTACAATTGAACCGCAAAATATTGAGAGCTCACCTACATCAGGTATGTATTGAATTTGCAGATAATCTGAAAAAATTGTGTTGCCAACTACATATGATATTAATGTAAATGATAAAGCTACTAACATTACTGGAACAGTTGCTAAACCGTCTAATCCATCAGTCAAGTTCACAGCATTAGATGCTCCTATAATTACAAATAATCCAAATGGTATAAAAAAAAGTCCTAAATGTAACACTAAATTTTTAAAAAAAGGAAAGTAAAGATTTAAAAGATACTCGTGATTAGAATATTTAATCAATATAAATAAAGCCATTGCTCCAATTATTAATTGACCTGTAAATTTATATTTTGATTTTAATCCGCTTGAATTCTTTAATTTTATTTTTAACATATCATCTATCAATCCTAAAGCCCCTAAACTCAAAGAAATAAAAATTAAAGTCCAGACGTAAATATTAGTTAAATCAGCCCAAAGCAAAGTACTTGAAATTATCCCAATAATAATTATTACACCACCCATGGTTGGTGTACCCGATTTTTTTACAATGTGATCAATTGGACCATCCTGTCTTATTGGCCCAGTGATCATTTTTTCTGAAAAAATTTTTATAAGAGGAGCTCCAATAAGAAAAACAATTATTAAGGATGTCATTACGGACAAACCAGTTCTAAAAGTTAAATATTTAAAAACATTAAAAAAAGAAAATTGATCGACAAGAGATGTAAAGAGATGAAACAACATTTAACTTCCTTTTATTAATTTTTTACTAAAATTATTTAGCCCTGTTGCATTAGATCCTTTAATCATTAAATAATCATTATTAGCTATAATGTTATTTAAAGTAAAATCTACATCTTCTTCGTGTTGGAAAATATTGCCGCGTTTTTCTTTATTCAAATTTTTATATGTAAGTAGGGTTTTATTGCCCTTAATAAAAACCTTATCTATATCTGAATTGTTAATAACTTTTGAAAGATCATAGTGTAACTTTTCAGATTTTTTTCCTAATTCAAGCATATCTCCTAGAAGAAGGTATTTTTTTAGATTTATTTTTTTAATTGATTTAAAATTATTTATAGCAGTTTTGACAGACAGTGGATTAGCATTATAACTCTCATCTATAAGTTTGAAGTGTCTATTATATCTTTTAATTTTGTGTACTCTTCCCCTGCCATCAGATGGTTCAAAATTTTTGAAAAATTTAATAATCTTTTTTGTATTAAGTTTAAGCACTTTCAGTAAGGCAATTGAGGATAAAACATTGTAAATATTTGCATATTTAAAATTAATTTTTAAGATTTCATGATTAATTCTAATTAATAAATTTTTTTTATTTATTGTATTGTTGCGAATTGGATGAATATCAGCTTTTTTACTTAAGCCAAAAGAGACTATCTTAATTTTTTTTACTTTTGCTTTTTTTTCTAAATATTTGAAAAACTTATCATCACGGTTTAAAATTATTACACCACCTTTTTCAATATTATTCATAATTTCACTTTTTGCATCAGCTATACCCTTTAAATTTTTAAAATTTTCAATATGTGCTTCACCAATATTTGTAATTATGGCAATATGAGGTCGTATAAGCTTAGAAAGTTTATTTATTTCTCCAGCTTTACTCATACCTACTTCGAAAACTCCATACTCATGGTCAATGCTTAAATTAGATAAGCTCAAGGGGACACCAAAATGGTTGTTGTAAGATTTCGGTGAACTAAAAGTTTTTCCAAAACTTTTTAGTAAATATTTCAAAAGATTTTTAAGTGATGTTTTACCAGCACTCCCGGTGATAGCAATTATTTTTGCATTAGTATTATCTCGCTTTTTAGATGCAAAATTGTTTAGAAATTTTATTTCATTATTTACTTTTATTATTTTATTTTTATTTCTTTTAATTTTTTTTGAAGAAAGAATGCTTTTTGCACCTCTCTTAAGTGCTTGAGAAATAAAACTTGCTCCATCATTATTTTTACCTCGAATAGTTAAAAATAAATTATCTTTCTTAACAACTCTGGAGTCAATCGCGAGACCATGAAAATTTTTGACTCCTATATTACTATGTATTTCTTTGAAAATATTTTTATTTTGATCGAAATTTTTACTTTTATTTGAAATTTTTTTTATTTTAGAATTATTGATTATTTTTTTGTCGGATATTTTAAAAGTCTTATTTTTATAAATTTGCTCAGTTTCGTGGCCTTTACCAGCTACTAGAATTATTTCATTTGGATCGGCGTTTTGTATTGCAGTTTTAATAGCTTTGGCTCTGTTACCAATATTAAAACAATTTTTATTACTTATTTTCTCTAAAATTTCATTTCTAATTTTTTCAGGTTTTTCATTTCTCGGGTTGTCATCTGTTACGTAAATCTTTTTACAATAATCACTTGCGATTTTAGCCATCAACGGTCTTTTTTTATAATCTCGGTCTCCGCCGCAACCAAAAACTAAGGAAATATTATCATTTTGATGTTTTCTCAATACTT
>CACHWN010000007.1 GCA_902583585.1 uncultured Pelagibacteraceae bacterium | reverse complement strand
CCAGAAAATATTTATTTAACCGCCAATTGGGGTGTAATACCATTTTGGTTATTATTAATTTTCGCTCCAAATAATGGGTTTACAAACTTTTTTACACAATCTGTTGTAGCGCCATTGCTTTTAGCTATTGCCTATATTTATTTATCTTACGGGCTTTATATAGAAACAAATATTTTCGACGGTTTTGAGTTATATAGTGGATTAGATGGCTTATACTCAATGTTTGCTAATGAGATATTATTATTAATTTTTTGGTTGCATTTTCTTTCAATAAGTTTGTTCGCAGGAGCTTGGATTGTAAGGGATTCTAGAAAATATCTAGTTCCTAAAATTATTACCATACCATCACTTTTATTAACTTATTTTTCGGGACCGGTTGGATTAGTAATTTATTGGTTTTTAAGAATTTTCTTTGCAAAAAAAATCAGTTTTAATGATTAAGCCTTTTGATTTTTATTTTGACTTTATAAGTCCTTATTCTTTTCTTGCGCATAAAGAAATAAGAAAAATTGAGCATAAGGCATCCATAAAAGTGAGGTACAAGCCAATTTTGTTAGGTGGTTTACATAACCTACATGGGATAAAGGCACCAGCTTTTATACCAGCAAAAGCAAAACATATGATTAGAGATTGTAAATTAATTGCTGAAAAAAATAATGTTAAATTTAAGTTTAATTCTTATTTTCCAATCAGAACTTTAAATTTAATGCGTGGAGTTTTTGTTGCAGAAGAAGATAACTTTAAAAGTTATTACATTGACAACATATTTGATGCTATATGGCAAGATGGTCTAAATATGAATGACGACAACATAGTCCAAAAAGTATTAAAAAACTTGAATGTAAATCCAAAAACTTTTGCCTTAAGAGCAACTTCTTCATCAATAAAAGACTCTTTAAAAATTAAAACAAGTGAAGCTTATGAAAAAGGTATATTCGGTGCGCCAACTTTTATCTCAAATAATAAATTATTTTGGGGTCAGGATAGAATTGAATTCGTTTTAAAAGAGGCGAATAAATAAATTATTTTTTTTCTTTTTGAACTACTTTCAAACCTGCTTTTTTTAAAGCAGTAAAACCACCATCAGCATTAGCTACGTTTTCAAAACCCATATCAACTAAAGTTTTTGTTGCAAGCGCGGATCTAAAACCCATCGCGCAGAAAAAAACCATTTTTTTTGACTCTTTAATCTTGTTTTCTTGGTAGTAAGTACTACTAGGATCTAGCCAGAATTCTAGCATCCCTCTTGGAATGTGTTTTGAATTTTCTATTGTGCCATCTCTCCAAAGTTCTCTAATATCCCTTACGTCTATTAAAGTAATCTCATCTTTTTCCACTAAGTTCTTTACCTCTGTAGGATGAAGTGTTTCTATCGATTTGTTAGCTTCTTCTACTAGTTTTTGAGATGATTTTATGTTCATAGAAGTAGAATATAAACTATTATATAAAATTGACCATAATGAAAAAAATAAAAAACACAAAAAAAAGCAATTTTTTAAAAAAAATATTTATCAAAATTTGCAGAATACTTGGTTTTGAAATAATTGATCAGTCTAGCTTTAGCTCACCAACAATTGGAAAGGACCTAAACGAAACGCTTAGCGAACAAGGAAAGAGATCAATTACTGTTCCGCTGGGTCAGATTAAAATAAAAAAAAAAATAAAGTCACTAAAAATTATAGTGCGTACTTGTACCTCTGAGTTAATAATGGATCAAAATAAAAGAAGAATTTTTGATTGTGAAAAAAATGAATATACTTTTAGATCATTGAAGTCCTTAGTTAAATCTTTAAATAAAGCTATCGAAAATTTTAATAATATAAATTTTGAACTAATTGTTTCTGATACTAATTCTACACAAGCAGATTTGGATAAAATTGGCGAAATCTTAAAAATTTCAAGAGCTAGTAATAAACTCGCCTCTATTGATTTAGATAATTTTAAAAATAAGATTGAAGATGGATACTCTAAAGCAAAGTTTGCGAATATGGCAAATTTTTACAATTCTTTATTGATTGCGAAAAATGAAGAGGCAGATTTATTATACTTTGTTGAGGATGATTACTTACACACCTTAAATTCAATAACAGAAATGATTTTCAGTTACGAAAAGTTTTACTCTATATTTAATAAAGAAATTATTCTTTTACCCTCGGATTATCCTTATTTGTACTCAAAAGATGAGCAAACAAAAGTTTATCTTGGAGAAAAAAATCATTGGAGACTAGTATCCGAGAGTCTTGTGACGTTTATGCTTAATAAAAAATTAATTGATAAGTATTTTAAAGATTTAGAAAAAATGGGTAAAGTTTGGGAAGATCCTTGGGAAAAACCACTTCATAATATCTACAAGTCTCATCCATGTTTATCGCCAATTCCTTCATTGGCTATACATTGTACAAACATTAACTCGGTTTTTGGACTTTCTCCTTTCATTGATATTAAAAAGTTGTGGGAAAATAACAGGATTTAAAAAAGCCCGATTTCTCGGGCTTTTTATCAAAAAATTTAATCTCTAATTGAGTAAGCTGTTACGCCTACTTCAGCTTTATCTGTTCCTAATTTTTCGGCAGCTTTACTTATTCTTAAACCAATTGTTGATTTGAGAGCAGTAAAAGTTGCCCAAGATAATGCAAAGCTAAATATACATACAGATGCTGTACCTATAAATTGAGTTCCAAAGGATGTGTCTGGATTAGTTAGTGGAACCACAAGTGTTCCAAATATACCAGCGAACATGTGTACTGGAATAGCTCCAACTACATCATCTAAACCATAACTTTCTAACATTTTAGTTCCAAAATACATTATGATCGCTCCAATCGATCCAATGAACATTGCTGCTATTGGTCCTGGAGTTAAAGGTTCCGCAGTTATCGCTACTAGGCCAGCTAATGCACCATTAAGCATCATCACAATATCGGTTTTACCACCAATTAATCTTGTGATAGCTGCTCCAGTGAAGGTTCCAGCTGCACCGGCTAAATGTGTGTTTACTGCAATTTTTGAAATTGCATTTACATCATCAAAAGTTCCCATTGCTAATTGACTGAAACCGTTAAATCCAAACCATCCAAACCAAAGTAAAAAAGTTCCAAGTGTAACAAGTGGAATACTAGATGCCGCAAATGGTTGCATAGACTTCTTTTCACCTTTTCTTCCAAATCTGCCTTCACGAGCACCTAAAACTATAACTCCTGCAAGTGCTGCTGCACCCCCACAACCATGAACTAAAGTTGAACCAGCAAAATCTGAGAATCCGCCAGTAGCTAACCAGCCGCCTCCCCATTGCCAACCCATAGAAATTGGATAAATTACTCCTGCCATAATTGCTGCAAAAATAAAGAATGGCCAGATCTTAATTCTCTCTGCAACTGCTCCTGACACTATAGAAGCTGTCGCGCATACGAACATAGTTTGAAAGAACCAGTCTGAGTAACCTGAATAACCTGTTTCAGCGTCAGATGAATCTGTCCAAATCGTAAATGAGCCCACGTAGCCTCCCTCTGGCACGCCATAAGCCAAATTATAACCTACTAAGAAAAATATCAGTGAACATATAGCGAATTTACCTATATTTTTCGCGGCAATTGTCGATACGCTTTTTGTAGTCACTAATCCACTCTCAAGCATACAGAAACCTGCTGCCATGAAAGCCACTAGCACTCCACCTAAATAAAACCCTAAAGAGTTAAAAATATATTGTCCTTCTTGAGACATTGTAGTTTCTGCAAAGCTTTGAGAGCTAATTAGTAGAGCAGAAATACAACCTAATAAAATGAAAGTTAATTTTTTCATGTTTCCCCCTTTTTTTTGAAGACTTGATATCAAATTTCAGAGGTTTGAAGCATGAATTTAATGCATACGAGCTTTGTAAAACAAATAAGGCCTGGACGGGGGAACCGACCAGGCCTTATAATTTTTCCCAACTAACGAGGGAGGGAATTTTAATTAGTCTCTAATACCGTAAGCTATTACACCGACTTCTGCTTTGTCAGTTCCTAGTCTTTCAGCTTCCTTGCTTATTCTTAATCCAATTGTACTTTTGATAATTTGGAAAACAATAAACGAGACTATGAATACGAATACCACAACTGAGATAGTTCCTAAGAATTGTGCTCCGAAAGTAACATCTCCATTTGTTAATGGTACTGCTAATGTACCCCATACTCCAGCTACTAAGTGTGCTGGGATGGCTCCAACTACGTCATCAATTTTCATTTTGAACAATAGTTTTGTTGAGAAGTACATTAATACTCCTGCTATTGCTCCAATGAATATTGCAGCTAACGGACTTGGTGTTAATGGTTCTGCGGTAATACCTACTAATCCAGCAATTGCGCCGTTTAGCATCATTACAACGTCAGTTTTTCCACCAATCACTCTAGATACTGTTGCAGCAGCTAATACACCGCCACCTGCAGCTAAGTTCGTATTGATATAAATTGTTGCAACTGCTGAAACGTCTTCTAGCGTTCCAGAAGCTAACTGAGATCCACCATTAAATCCGAACCAACCTAACCAAAGTATAAATACTCCTAATGTTGCTAACGGAATTGATGATGCAGCAAATGGTGCCATCGGTTTAGCCTCTCCTTTTCCTGAGAATCTGCCACTTCTAGCACCTAATACGATCGCACCTGCAAGAGCCGCAGCTCCTCCAGCAGCGTGTACTAATGTTGAACCAGCAAAGTCTGAGAATCCAGCTACCGATAACCATCCGCCACCCCACTGCCAACCCATAGAAATTGGATAGATAATTCCAGTTAAAATTGCGGCAAATAAGAAAAATGGCCAGATCTTAATTCTTTCAGCTAATGTACCAGACACAATTGACATTGTAGTGGCGCAAAACACCATTTGGAAAAACCAATCGGAACCATCAGAATATCCTGTTTCTAATGATGAATTGTCACTCCATGGTGTGAATGAACCTATATATCCGCCTTCTGGGATACCGTAAGCTAAATTGTAACCAACCAACCAGAACATAACTCCGGCGATTGAATATAAACCTATATTTTTAGCACAGATTGCTGATACAGATTTTGATGTTACTAATCCTGACTCTAACATTGCGAAACCTGCGGCCATCCACATGACCAAGAAACCCGACATTAAAAATAATAGGGTATTAAAAATGTATTGTACTTCTGCAGACACTGTAGTCTCAGCATATCCAAGACCAGCAAAGCCAAAGTAAATGGCTGTACCTGCTAGAAAGTATCCTAAGTATTTTTTCATTACTAACTCCCTTGTTAAGCGTGCGTTATAGGGTTTTAACTATTGAAAATGAATTGAATTGTCTTAATTTGAGCTATGCAGTTTTTGCAAGTAGTTTAGCCCTTATTTGATAATCTCAAATAAGGGCTAAATTTAACGTTTATCGGTTAAACATTTCTTTTAAGCTTTTAGCTGGTAAAAACTTAACTTTTTGAGATGCTGCAATTTGAATAGACTCTCCTGTACGAGGGTTTCTTCCTACCCTAGCTTTTCTTTTTGCTACTTTATAAGTACCAAATCCAGCTATTTTTACAGTGTCGTCATTCTTTAAAGCATCTAAAATAATAGTCGTTATTGAATCAAAAGTTCTTTCAGCATCAGCTTTGCTTTGACCCAGTGTGGACGATATTTTTGCTACTAGTTGTTTTTTGTTCATTTATGCCCCTTAGTTATTTTCTAATTTCAATAAAAATCCAATAAAATCAACATTTTTTTGGTGTTTCACGTAAATATCAACACAATATATTGTGTGGTCAAAAATCGTTGATTTTATTGACTTTTTTGACTTAAAAAATGGCTTAAAATAAGCCTAAATCTCTTAAATCATTAAATGTTGTAAAAAACATTAAAGAAAGTAGTAAAAAAAGACCGATTCGAAAGAATCCTTCTTGAGTCTTTTGAGTTAGAGGTCTGCCTAAAACCTTTTCAAAAGCATAAAACATTAAGTGTCCTCCATCTAACATAGGAATAGGCAACAAATTAATAAATCCTAAACTAATCGATATGTAAGCCATAATGCTTAGAAAGGCTATAAAACCCATTTTTGCAACCTGACCAGTTATTTTAGCTATTTTTATAGGGCCACCAAGTTGAGTGGTGTCTCCTGTGCCTTTAAACATTGAAATAATAAAATTCCATGAAGCATCAATTACAAACCAAGTCTCTTTAAAAGCATAAAATAAAGCGGTTGCTGGGCCTAATCTTTCTCTATAAATTTCATCATTTAAAGGTGCTATCTTTATACCGATAATCTTTTTATTTGCTTTATTCCCTAAAGTGTCCTCCCCTTTAATTACCTCAGGTTTTACAGAAAATTTAATTTCACTGTTATTTCTTAATATGCCGATATCTATTATCTCTGAAGAAGAGGAATTAATGAAAGCTGAAACTTCCATAATGCTATTTACATCTTTGCCATTTATAGATTGGATAATATCACCTGGTTTAATGCCTGCCTCTTCAGCAGGACTTTCCACTTGAACCTCTTGTATTTGAGCAGGAGTAAAATCTTTTCCAGCGAACATGTAGATGAATGCAAAAATAAATATTGCTAATAAAAAATTTGCAAAAGGTCCAGCCGCTACTATTATTGACCTTTGATATAAAGGTTTGACCACAAATAATTTCTCTTGATCTTCTTTACTATATTTTTTTAACAATTCTTCTTGCTCTGCTTGACTAAAAACGTTTCTATCGCCAAAAAATTTTACATATCCGCCAAGAGGAATTGCGCAGAATTTCCACCTTGTTCCAGATTTGTCATTAAAGCCAAATATTTCTTTACCAAATCCTATGGAAAAATCTGTGACACCTACTCCATACTTCTTAGCATAGTAATAATGACCATATTCATGAATAAATACTACAACTGTAAGTAGTATTATAAACGGTATGATAAAAGAAATTAAAATTTCCACTCGTTTACCTTACTAAAAAGAAAGTTTCTAAAAGCCATAAGTCTTGCATTATTTTTTAGAGAAGATGGATAAACAAAATGTGTTTCGGTCGGCTTACCAGGTTCGTTTGGTAAAACTTTGGAGATACCACTAATATTATGGGCTATGTAATCTGGAAGCGCAGCTAAACCAACGCCGCTTTGAACAGCTAATAACAGGCCGTAAACGCTATTTACTTTCATCAAAGATCTTCTTTTCTTTCCATCTTTTGAACCAACCTTCAATACCCAATCAGGATTATAAACAGGAGAAGGAGCTCCTTTACCATAAGTAATAAATTTGTGTTTATCTAAATCTTTAAGAGCTTTCGGATAACCGTTTTTTTCTAAATATTCGTTTGAACCATATATGTGATAATTGAAGTCTACGAATTTTTTCTGTATTAAATTTAATTGTTTTGGTCGCCTCATTCTGATGGCTACATCAGCTTCACGAGTTGCTAAATCTAGCTCTCTATCGTCGAAAATTAATTCAATTTCTATACCTGGATGAAGATCCATGAATTCTTTAATTCTAGGTGTAAGCCAAGTAGTTCCAAAACTTACAACGGTAGTTACAATAAGTTTTCCGTTTAGTTTATCTTTGTGACCGCTTAAGTTTGACTCAACATCTTTCAATTTGGAAATAACCTCGTGTGCTGATTTAAAAAGATACTCACCATTTTCGGTAAGCACTAAACCTCTAGCATGACGTTCAAATAATTGAACTTTTAAATCAGTTTCTAAACCTTGAATTTGGCGGCTAATTGCTGATTGGCTTAAGTTTAAGATTGTAGATGCTTTAGTGAAACTTGATGCCTCAGCAACAGTATGAAAAATTTTTAATTTATCCCAATCCATTATTTAAATGATTATAGTTTATTTATTTGGATTTACTATAGCTCTTCCAGAAAACTCACCTTTTAAAAGCATAGGATAAGTATCTAAAAGTTCAGAAAACGAGAGCTCTTTAGTAAATGATTGAACTTTTGAAAAATCAATCAATTTCGCTGCTTCGCCCCAGACAAACTCTCTTCTTTTTATTGAGGAACCAGACGAATCGATGCCCCATAGTTTTACTCCTCTTATAATAAAAGGCATTACATTTGTGTTGATTTTTATTCCCCCTGCATTTCCACACGCAGCAACTATTCCGCCGGGTTTTGTTTGTGCAAATATTTTTGTTAAGGCAGCACCTCCTACAGTGTCAACAACTCCGTCCCATACTCCTTTTTCTAGAAGTTTACTTTCTCCCTCAAATTCTTTTCTGTCTAGAATGTTTTTCGCACCTAAATCTTTTAGATAATCATTTTTATCTTTTTTTCCTGTTACAGCGTGTACATCATATCCCATTTTAGATAAGATCATTACGGCAATACTTCCAACGCCCCCTGTAGCGCCAGTAACCAAAACATCTTTTACTTTTTCACCTAACAACAATTCTTCTTTAGCTTTGACTGCAAAAGAGCACAAAAGAGCTGTAAAACCTGCTGTGCCGAGCATCATAGACTTATGAGTATCTAAGTCTTTAGGTATTTTGATTAAAAAGTTAGCGTCAACTTTAGCGTACTGAGCAAAACCACCAAAGAAAGCCTCTCCTACCCTAAAGCCAGTTAAAATTACTTTATCGTCTTTTTTAAATTTATTATCTTCACTTTCAACTACAGCACCTGAAAAATCTATACCTGGAACGAAGGGAAATTTTCTTACAATCTTGCCTCCATTATTTAAGATTAATGCATCTTTATAATTCAGACTTGAATAATCTATTTTGACTAAAACATTTCCATCTTTAAGATGACTTGTGTCGATTTCTTTAATTTCTCTTGTAAATTTTTCGTTTTGATTATCTATTACTACGGCTTTAAATTTTTGAGACATTTATTTTTTAATATATCTTAAATATCTATTTTGAATACCTAAGTCTTCTCTGAAAGAACCTAAAAAATAGTTAGTAACTGTTGTCGCTCTCTCCTTTTTGACGCCTCTCATGGTCATACATTGATGAGCAGCATCAATGGTAACTGCTACTCCTTTCGCGTCTAATGAATTCATTAAAGTTTTAGCGATCTGCATTGTAAGTCTTTCTTGAGTTTGAAGTCTTTTGGAAAATATTTCTACCGTTCTCGCTAATTTACTTAAACCCACAACTTTATTGTTAGGAATATAAGCTACATGTGCTACTCCAATTATAGGTGCCATGTGATGCTCACAATGACTTTCAAGTGTGATGTTTTTTTCCACTACCATATCGTCATATCCTTCCACGTCTCCAAACGTTTTGGATAAATCAGCTTCAGCATCTTGATGATAACCTTTAAAATATTCCTTAAATGCTTTAATTACTCTTTTTGGTGTCTCAACAAGACCTTCTCTGTTTGGATCTTCTCCTATCCATTTAAGAATAGTTTTAAACGCCTCTTCAGCCTGTTTATCGGAAACTTCAGGCTTTTTTGAGGATGTTTTATCTGCGTCTTTAACTAACTTCATTGTTTAAAGGTTTTATAGGACATATTTGATTAATGCAAATTGCTATTTTGTCTTTTTTTCATTATTTTACCCTCATGTTCAAAAAGAGAGAAAGCGTTTTTGAGGTAGAAGAAGGAAAATTTCTATCACCTAAATTTGATAAAGATGGACTTATTCCAGTAACCACCTCTGACAGTGGCTCCGGTGAATTATTAATGCACGGTTACATGAATGAGGAAGCTTTAAAAAAAACAATTGAAACTAAAGAGGCTCATTATTGGAGTAGATCTAGAAAAGATATATGGCACAAAGGAAAAACAAGCGGTTTTGTGCAAAAAGTTATTGATTTAAGAATAGATGATGATCAGGATGCATTGTGGATGTCAGTAGATATAGGAAACGGGGCAAGTTGCCATGTAGGATATAAATCATGCTTTTACAGATCAATACCTTTAGGAAAAATTGAAAATTCTGAAGAAATTAAATTAGAATTTAAAGAAAAAGAAAAAAAATTTGATCCTGAAAAAGTTTATAAAGGTCAACCTAATCCAACTAAGCTATAATTATGAAAGTAATAAGCCCTTTTGGTCCAAAAATAGCTAAATTAAAATTTTCAAATCAATTGATAAAAAAAATTAATAATGAGGTTGACCAAATTTTAAATAAAAAGAGTTTATTAAAAAAACTGGATTATTCGAAAAAATTAGTCGGGCAGGTTAAACAAGAATTTCAATTACCGAAATCTTTTGTAAAAAAAAATTTGGAAAAAGTAATTTCTAATGAAGTAAAAAAATATGTTTTTAAAACTATTGGAAAAAATGTAAAGAAAATTTCAATTAAAAATTTTTGGATAGTGAGACAATTTAATAATGAATATAACCCAATACATTACCATGATGGACATATATCTGGTGTGGGTTACTTAAAAATTCCAAAATTTGTTCCAAAGGGCCATAAAAAATCAAAAATTGATGGCACAATAGATTTTATAAATGGAAACAAAATGTTTTTAAGTGATAGCATTTACAATCATCAGCCCAAAGAAGGTGATGTAATTCTTTTTCCACATTATTTAATGCATACAGCATATCCATTTAAATCAAGTGGAGAGAGAAGATCCTTTTCATTTAATCTAGAAATAGATAAAAAAATTGCCAATGTTTTTTCAAGATGAGTAATGAAATTCAAAAAAATGTTTTCGGTGAACCTTTAGAGCCATGTTCTAATGATCCATTAACAGGTTGGTTTAGGGATGGATGTTGTAATACAGATAAAAATGACAGAGGGGTTCATACAGTTTGTGCAAAAGTGACAGATAAATTTTTACTTTGGTCAAAGAAGGTAGGTAATGATTTGATTACACCTCATCCTGAATTTGGATTTCCAGGTTTGAAAGAGGGTGACAGCTGGTGTGTTTGTGCAACTTGGTACGCTAGAGCTATCGAAGAGGATGAGGCCTGCTCAGTTTATTTAAAAAAAACAAATATTAAGACCTTAGAACTTATACCAATTGAAAAATTAAAAAAGTTTGCTGTAGATTTATCTTAGTAAACTTTAGAGCCTTTAGTTTTAATAATTAACTCAAGTTCACTATATTCTTTACAATTGCAACTCTTTAGAACTTCTAATCTTTCGTTAGCTTTATCTATTCTATTAGTCTGCACGTAAAGTTCACCTAAGTATTCATTTATACCGTTATGATTAGGTTTTAAACTTAAACCTTCCAAGTAAAATTTTTCAGCTTTTTCAAAGTTTCCAGTTTTTCTTGTTGTAAATCCCATGTAATTAAGAATATCAGGATTTTTTTTATCTGATTTATATGCTTTTTCTAATTTATTAAAAGCTTGTGAGTACAATTTTTGAGCTTTATCAGTCTTATCTTTTTTTTCTAATTTTCCAGCTCTTTTAACTAATTTTACTGCATCCTCATATAAAGATTCTTTATCAGAAGATGATCCACTACTACTATCACTTCCCGCAGCCATTAAACTTGTGCTTAACAAAAGGGTAAAAATTATTACAGTTAAGTATTTCATAGACTTTATTTAGTTGTTTTTTTAAAAATTGTCATGCGACAGATGATCTTCCTCCGTCAACACCTAATATTTGGCCTGTTATCCAAGAACTTTCATCTGTTAGGAGAAACTTTGCAACTGATGCCGAGTCACCACCCTCACCTATTCTTTTCATTGGGTGCATTTTGGCGATACCCTCTGCAACTTTTTCATTTTTAAGTAAAAAATTCGAAATTTTAGAGTTTGTCAAACTAGGTGCTATACAATTAACTCTCACATTTGGAGCGAACTCAGCTGCCAAAGCTAGAGTCAAACCTTCTATGGCACCTTTTGCTGATGAAACTATTGCATGGTTTGGAAAGCCTTGTTTCACTGCTACGGTTGAAAATAAAACAACTGAACCTTTATTTTTTTTTAAGTTATCTGCTAAAGTTTTAATTACTTCAGTTGCAGAAATAAGATTTAAATTGAATGATTGCATGAAGTCACTTTTTTTTGTTAACTTTAATGGTTTTAAATCAATTGATCCTACACAAAAAGCTAAACCATTAATTGGCTCGTCTTTCAAATCATTTAGTATTTTTTCAGAAAAATTTTCCTCTAAAACATCACAAACTGTAAATGTAGAGTTTAAATTTTTTGCTAACTCCGATAAACTATTTTCATCTCTGCCGACTAAGTGCACCTGCTCTCCACTGTCAACTAATTTTTTTGCCAAAGAGGAACCAATTGATCCAGTTGCTCCTAAAATTACTTTTTTCATAATTAAAAATAACATTATTAAAGGTTATTTACATGCAAATAATGACGCGTGTAATATCTAAATAAAATATGTATTTTATTACTTATGAAGCTTTTTATAATTTTAGGAAATCAACTTTTTAACCCAAAATATCTCTCTGATTATAAAGACCATACTTTTTTTATGGCAGAAGACTATGGTCTATGCACCTTTGAAAAACATCACAAACTGAAAATACTGTTATTTTTATCTTCAATGAGATCATTCAAAGATGAGCTTAAATCAAAAAATTTTAATTTAATATATAAAGATGTAAATAAAGATTTTAAATTATCTTACGAAAAAAAATTAGAAAAAACTATTAAAGAAAAAAAGATAAAAGAAATTACTTTTTTTGAAATTGAAGATAAATTTTTTGAAAAAAGAATATTAAATTTAGGAAAAAAAAATTTACTTAAGATTAACCAAGTTAGATCTCCAATGTTTTTAATAGAGAGGCAAGAATTTAAAGATTACCTTTCTAAAAATAAACGGCCTTTCATGGCAAATTTTTATAAAATTGTAAGAACAAAAATGAATTTATTGATGAATAAAAATGGAACTCCAAAAGGAAATAAATGGAGTTTTGATGAAGAAAATAGAAAAAAACTTCCGAATACTATTAAAGTTCCTGTTATTTCTAAGGTAAAAGAGACAAAGGAAACTATTACTCTTAAAAAATTTATAAATTCTAATTTTAAAGATCATCCAGGAAATACTGATAAATTTTGGTTTCCAACAACACGAAAAGACGCAAATAAGTGGCTTGATGAGTTTTTGAAAGATAGAATAAAGCTGTTTGGGGATTATGAGGACGCGGTAACAGATAAATCAAATACTGTTTTTCATAGCGCGCTAAGTCCACTTATAAACTTAGGTTTAATAGCCCCAGAAGAGATAATAGAGAAGTTAAGAAAGATTGAAAATAAAGTACCTATGAATTCCTTTGAGGGTTATATCAGGCAGATTATAGGTTGGAGAGAGTTTATGAGAGGAATTTATCAAAACTATGATCAACGATTAGATAATACTAATTTTTTTAATCATAAAAGAAAAATGAAAAAATCTTGGTATGAGGGAAATACAGGTTTAGATCCGTTAGACCATGCAATCAATAATGCTAAAAACTACGGCTGGTCTCATCACATTGAAAGACTAATGATATTGGCAAACATAATGAATCTTTGTGAGATAAATCCTAAACAAGTTTATAAATGGTTTATGGAAATGTTCGTAGACTCATCTGACTGGGTAATGGCGCCAAATGTTTATGGAATGGGGTTATTTAGTGACGGCGGAATATTTGCAACTAAACCTTATATTTGTGGCTCTAGTTATTTTCTTAAAATGATGCATTTTAAAAAAGGTCCTTGGTGTGATGTAATGGACGGATTATATTGGAAATTTATAGATAGACATAAAAAATTCTTTTTAAAAAATCCACGTCTTGCAATGATGGTTAGAGTTTCTGAAAAAATGAATAAAGAGAGAAAAATAAGAATTTTTAAAGCTGCCAATAATTTTATAAAAGAAAATACTAATGGTTAAAGTTTTTTTTAACAATTCATGTAATATTTGTAGAGCCGAAATCAATCATTACAAAAAACATAGTGATAACAGTGTAGAATGGATAGATGTAACTTCTAATGAAGAAGCTCAGAAAGTTACCTCAAAATCATATAAAGAACTTTTAAGAAGAATGCATGTTATACAAGACGGTAAAGTAATTGATGGAGCAGAGTCTTTTTTAATAATTTGGAAAAATGTTCCTAAATATAATTTTTTATATAAAATATTTAAAATTAAACCTTTATTTTTCATTTTAAATATTTTCTATGAGATTGCAGCTTATTTTCTATTTATAAAAAATAAACACCTTCTGAAAAATGAAAAAAGCTAATTTGCCCAAAAAAACTTGTCCAGTTTGTAATAAACCTTTTACTTGGAGAAAAAAATGGAGACTTAATTGGGATAAAGTAAAATATTGTTCAAAGAGGTGTTCCTCTAAATAAATTATTGTAAATTAAAATTAGTCAAAATTTTAGGAATATTGTTTTTAAAATTAAAGAATCCTTTGTTGGAAAACTGCCAAGAAAATTTATCTTCCTCACTCAAAACGAAGTTTAATTTTAAATTTCGCTTTTTTCTTATAGAATTTAAAAAAGAAAAATTCTCTCCAATGCATGGGTGAACAACATCAAATGAGTTAATTTCATCTGCAAGAGTTTGAAATTTTACCTCATCTATGATTTGTAAATCTTCAAATCTTTTTTTTTGGTCATTAATTATTTCTGATTTATAATCTAGTACCTTTTGTCCAAGCTTTATTCTTCGAGCATTATTACTCAATAAAAATAAGTAAATATTTTTATATTTTTTTAAATTTCTATTTTCTAAATTTAATTCGTTCTCAAATAGTAATAAATTTTCATTTGAATTATCTTCTGTAATAAAATTAAGTGGATTTAATTTATATTCTCTTTTGTCTATTGCAGGTAAAGCGTTCTCATTTAATTTAACATTCTTATATTTATTATTAGTAAACTTGCTTATGTTCCATGATTGAGCAACATAGTGCTTTCCTTTAGTTTGAAGTCCAGCAACCCATCTCCAACTCAATGTGTTAGAAGCAGCATCACCATCAAATAAATGTTTCATAAAGAATTCTGCACCTTTTTGCCAAGGTAGATTTAAAGTAAATATCCAAATACTAGCAAACCACATTCTTGTATGATTATGTAAATAATTATTTTCTTTAAGCTCTTTCACCCAATCATTAAAACATTCAATTTGAGTTTCACCATTGATTGCTTTTTTATAATTGTCATCTTCCTTCAATCCTTTTAAATCTTCTATAAAGTCAGTCCAAACTTGAGGTCTAAGTTCTAACCAACCTTTCCAATAAACTCTCCAAAATATTTCTTGGATATATTTATCAACTTTTTGATATGGAAACTTTGTTAAAACTGTTTTTGCAACTTCATACTCAGTTATTAATCTGTGAGAGATGTAAGGTGATAAGCAAGATACATTTGATTTATCTTTTGGCCCTAAATCAAAATTTCTTTTAAAACTATAATTAACTAACTCACTGTTTATAAAAGCATCGAGCCGTTTTAAGGCTCCGTCTCTTGAGATTTCGAATTTCATTAGTCCTCGTCATCCCTCCACTCATCAATAAAAAGTTTCCAACACGCAAAAGATACACAAACTATTCCGACACAAAAACCAAGAAGTACACCATTATGCTTACCTAAATATATTGATCCATAATGAGTACTTAGTATTGGAGGCACAACTAAAATTGCACCAATAATTAAATAGCGTATTGCAAAGGGAGGTCTTTTCAAATTGAATTTCCTTGATCAAGTGGCATCGAAACTGCTGTAGTAAACCAACAATTTGTACAATTTTCCTCATTACCTTTACTTACATGCCATTCATAAAAAAATTGTTGTTTCTTATCGCTTAAAACTTTTACTCCATAAACAAATTTATTTTCAGTATTTGTAATTAAATCTATCTTATGTGAAAAATGGTTTAACAATATTCTATAATGTACATCGTAAAGCATTATTCTAAATCTGGGATATGGGCCGGTCATTTTTTTATTATCAGGATGAGCAAAGATCCATGTTTGTTTTATGCCGTTATCTTTATCGTCATTATTTTTTAAAGCATCTAATTGTATTTTGATAACATCATAAGCAGATAAATTTTCAGCTGGTTTTATCATTTCTGCATTTGCTGAACTAACGAAACTCACAAAAAAAATTGCTAAAATTATTTTTTTCAATTCCATATTTCTCTCAAGGTATCTTCTCTTTTACACGCCTTTTTATACATTAGATAACGAATAAAATTTTTTTCATAATAATCTTGGTGATAATCTTCTGCTTGGTAAAATTCCTCAAATTTCCATACTAAAGTGACAATTTTTTTATCAAATTTCTTTTCTAAATTTTTAAAGGATTTATCAATAAATTCTTTTTCTAGTTGATTTTGAAAAAAAATTACTGATCTATAGCTCTTGCCTTTGTCACAAAATTGACCTTCTGAGTCGAAGGGATCTATATTTCTCCAAAAAATATTAAGTAATTTTTCATAGTTTACTATGTTTGGATCATAAGTTATTTCTAAAGCTTCTACGTGGCCAGTGTCTTTATAAATAACATCATGGTAAGTAGGATTTTTTAAGTGCCCACCTGAATAGCCTGAAACTGTTGATAAAACACCTTCAACTCCATCAAAGGACTCCTCCATACACCAAAAGCATCCTCCAGCAAAATATATTTTTTTAAAATTTTTTGATTGGGCAGACGTGCTTATTAAAAAAATTAAAATCATAAATAAATATTTTTTCATATTTAAATGATATATTAATATTTATGAAAAACGATGATCATATTGTCATAGACGATAACAAAGATGCTGCAGATAATATCTGCGAAGAATGTAGAAAAGAAGACGAAAGTGTAAAACAAAACTTAATTATGCATAGCTACAAAATTTGTAACAGTTGCAACCTTTCAAAAAGAATTTTTCCTCTTTAAAAACCTTTAAATAAAACAATTATTAAAAATAAAAAGAATGCTTGCACTAGCCAAGAAACTATTACAACTCCAAATGCTTTCCAAAGGCTATCGTAGTCTAATGCAGATTTAACTGCAACAACCATACAAGCAAGCATCCAGAACGCTGAGCCAACAAATGTTACTGTCATTAACTCTGGTGTGACGCCAAAGACTCTGATTAATCCAGGTGCACTTGAGAACCCAATTGTTCTTAAAAGTTCACCGTGATCACTTTTGGTTTTAATATCCCCAAAGAGTTTTACACCAACAAAATAAATTATATAAGCCCACACATACCAGCTTAAAAGAGAAATCGCAGGAGCAATTAGAAAATTTGATGCTCCCAAATGCAAAGATCCAACACCGGCAGCAAGACTTGATAACACAACTACAATACCTGCTTGAAAAGTCGCTTTTTTATCTTTTTCAACTTCTTCGTATAGGTCTATGTCTATTTTGATAGCTCTAAAAACTCTATTTATAAATAAATTAATCATTTTTTTGTAAAAGGTTTTAGTAATCTTAGAATCTTGTTATGTAAAGCTTTATTAGATGAAGCAATGATATTACCTCCTATTTCTGCGGGTTCATTTTTCCAGTTAGTTACTATTGCGCCTGAGTTTTTGATGATGGGTATTAAAGGTAAAATATCATAAGGCTTTAAGTTAGCTTCTATCACAGCATCTACTGTTCCCTCAGCTAATAAACAATAATTTAAAGCATCAAACCCAGCTAACCTAAATGACCAACCAAATTTCTTTATAACTTTTCTTTGCCTTTCATAGCTTAAGGTTCCATGAAAATTTCCGATAATTTTTACTGTTTTTAAATCCCTATTATTAGAAGATTTGAGAATTTTTTTTTTATTATTTTTGAAAATATAGGATTTTTTTTGATCGTTTATATAAAATTTATTTAATTCTGGAAAATTTGCTAAACCAATTTTTGATTTTTCGTTAAAGGAAAGGCCTATTAAGTTGGACCAAGTCGGCGCTCCAATAACAAAGGCTCTTGTTCCGTCTATCGGATCGATTGACCATTGAAAATGATTATCAGACTTTTTATCGTCAAACTCTTCTCCGATAATAGAATCCTTAGGAAATTTTTTTATTATTAATGATCTTATATATTTTTCAAAAGATTTATCAAAATTAGTTACCGGATCAAAACCTTTTTTATCTTTTGATTTGTTTTTTACTTTAATTCCAGATTTTGATTTTTTTTTGTAAAATGAATTTAATTTTACAGGTAAAGATTTCAAAAAATTAAAAGTTTTTTTGTAGTTCATGCGTGTGTATAGCTTAATTTAGTTTAAAATAAAAATATTAAAATTTAAAACTAAAGCGTAACCGCTCCATAAAAAGTAAGGAACCATCAAAGAAAAACTAATCTTATCCTTCGAATAATAAATTTTCATTAAGAGAACTATAAATATGAGAATTAAAACTAAATCTAGTAATGCTAGTCCTATTTGATGAAAACCAAAAAAAATAATACTCCAAATCATATTAAAAAAGAGGTGTAAAAAATATAAATTTAAAATTTTATTATCATAGTAGTTTATCCAAATACGCCAAATTGCTACTGACATTAAGATATACAAAACTGTCCATACTGGCCCAAACACCCAGCTCGGAGGATTAAAATTTGGAAGAATTATCTGAGAATACCAGGGCTCTTTAAAAGTCGCAGTAGTAAATCCACCAATTCCAGATGCTAAAAATGTTATTAAAAGAATGAATGTAAGAGATAAATATTTATTCTTAGTCATAAATTAAGGTATAACTAATTTATGTCTGAAAATCAGAAAAAAATATGGATTACAGGTGCAAGTAGCGGCATTGGAAAGGCAGCAGCTGAAAAATTCGCTAACGAGGGATGGAAAGTTGCTGTATCTGCAAGAAGAAAAGAACTTTTAGATGAGTTAGCTAAACATAACAACATAAGTTCATTTCCCCTAGATGTAACCAACCAATCTCAAATAAATAATGTTTTTAAAGATATTTTAAATGCTTTTGGTGATATTGACATTTGTTTATTCTCCAGTGGAACTTACGAGCCAAAAGATGAACAAAATATAGATCCAGATAAAATTAAAAATGTAATTAATGTTAATTTTTTAGGGGTTATTGATTGTGTGAAAGTTGTTGAAGATTATTTTAAAAACAAGAAATCTGGACACATTTCAATAGTTTCTTCGATTGCAGGTTACAGAGGTCTACCAAATTCAAGTGGTTACGGTCCTTCAAAAGCTGCTCTGACTAATTTTAGTGAAAGTATTTATTTTGATTTTAAAAAATTTGGAGTGAGGGTCTCAGTTGTATCACCAGGTTTCATTAAAACTCCCTTGACCGATAAAAATGAGTTTCCTATGCCATTTTTAAAAACTCCTGAATACGCCGCAGATAAAATTTATAATGGCTTGGTTAATGGAAATGCTTTTGAAATTCATTTCCCAAAAGGATTAACTTTAACTTTAAAATTTTTAAGAATATTACCTTATAAACTTTATTTATTTTTAGTAGATAAACTTATCAAACGATAATTAAAGAAGAGAGTTAACGTATTCCCAATTGATTAATTTATCAAAAAAATTTTCCAAATAAGCCGGTCTTTTATTTCTGTAATCTATGTAATATGAATGCTCCCACACATCACAACCTAATATAGGTTTCATACTGTGAATTATTGGGTTTTCAGCATTTGGTGATTTAGTTACTACAAGCTTATCCTCTTTTAAAGACAACCAACACCATCCAGATCCAAATTGAGTAACTCCAGCATTGATAAATTCCTCCCTAAATTTTTCAAAACTTCCAAAATCTTGTTTAATCTTATTTTCAAGTTTAGATGGGACATTTCCTCCGCCATTGGGTTTCATGCACTTCCAAAAAAGATTGTGATTCCAATGTTGGCTTGCATTGTTAAAAATTCCTGCATTTTTTTCGTTTGATGATTTTTTAATTATATCTTCCAAAGACAATTTTTCATATTCAGAATCTTTTATAAAGTTATTTAGATTCGTAATGTATGTTTGATGATGTTTGCCATGATGTAAATCCAAAGTTTGCTCTGACATTATTGGAGAAAGAGCTGAATTACTATAATCTAGTTTAGGAAGCTCAAACATATCAATCTTTTACAAACATTACGGTTAATTCAGCTACTTTAATTCCAAATTTTGTCATTGTCGCTCTGTTTATTGCCACACGATCATCCTGCATGAAAATCCAATCATCAAAAGTAATTTTAATATTTTTGCCTTTAATCGGCACCAGCAATACATATTCGAATTTGAAAGCTGGACCATATGAATATCCTTTAGCTGTGCCAACTACGTCAGAGGCTGTTCCCTCATAGTGATGTTCATCAATTTTTTTAATAGTCCACTGACGAGTTTGTCTTTCCCCATCATTCCAATCAAAAACTTCGTCTAAAATTAATTGAGAACCATCCCATTTTCCATTTAAATCAGCTTTAAATTGTCTTGTAACTTTTCCAGATCTATTTTGTAATACTCCCCAAGCTTTGACATTACCCGATAAATAATTTTCAATGACTAGTCTTGGTTTTTGATCTTTAAAATCTGTCGGTTTCATTTTATTTGCACATCCTGTTGTTAAAATTAGTAAAAATAGTACTATAAATTTTTTCATGACGAATATCTATTAGACATAGAGAATTGAATCAAGTTAATGTTTCTAGACTTAAAACCGCCTTCACAATAAGATAAGTAGAATTCCCACATACGCTTGAAATATTCATCAAAACCAAGTGGGCTAATTTTTTCCCATGCACTTAAAAAATTTTTTCTCCAAGTTGCTAAAGTTCTGGCATAATCGTCAGAGTATGTATTAATTTTTTCTAGTTTTAGGTCATTTTTTTTAATTAGATTTTCCATAAATTGGATTGAGGGTAAAAACCCACCTGGAAATATGTACTTTTGAATAAAATCCTCATTAGCTCTATATCTTTCAAATAAGTCATCTTTTATTACGATGCCTTGAATTGCAGCAGTTCCACCATAATTAAGAACATTTTTAATTGTACCAAAATATTGGTCCATGTATTTTTCACCAACAGCTTCTATCATTTCTATCGAAGCTACGTTATCATATTTTTCCTTGAGATCTCTGTAATCTAAAAATTTAACATTAACTTTATTGTTTAGTCCTGAGTTGAAAATCCTCTTTTTAGTAAACTCATATTGATTTTTAGAAATTGTGATACAGTCTACACTCACATCATAATTTTTAGCTAAAAATTCAGCAAATCCGCCCCAACCACACCCTATCTCTAAAACCTTGTTTCCATCTTTGATATGCATTAAATTTATAAGCTCTTGAAATTTATTTCTTTGAGCGATTTCTAAATCATCTTTCTCGTTTTTATAGACTGCGCTTGAATAAGTAAGAGATTTATCAAGCCATGACGAAAAAAATTCATTCCCTAAATCATAGTGTTTTGAAATATATTTTTTACTTTTAGATTTTGTATTTGATGCAAATATTTTTTTTAGAAAATTTTTGATTTTTTGTAATTTTAAACTTCCTGAAAAAGAATAGATTGTATTAATATTTCTCGCTGTAAGTTCGATTAAATTTGTTAAATTTGAGGAATAAAAATCTTTTTTCATGTGAGCTTCACCTAAAGCTGAGCTTCCACCCATAATAACATTTAGGTAAAAATTAGGTTTATTAATTTTGATATCTGAAGATAATTTACTCTCTAAGTCACCAAAATGAAAAACTTTTCCATCATAATTTATGAGCTTAAGATTTCCTTGTGAGATTTTTTTCAATTTATTTAGGACGAATCTTTCTGAAATTTTTATTAAACTCATTAATATTCCTCGTAACTTAAATTATTTTTTAATTTAGTATTTCTTTTTCTGTATATTGCCCCTTTTTTCCATAAAAGTAATGCTTCAAAATGTATCGAACTAATAATTTTAATTGTCATTAAAGGATACTTAAAGAAGTTAAGCATGAGTTGTTTTGAGCTGAATTCTTTTCTTTCTCCTGTTTGGGTAGCTGTTAAAACTGTTCCTTTCGAGTCTGTTTGTTTTATAAATACTGAGAGTTTATCGCTGGGGTTAAGTAATTTAAAATTATAGTAAGTTTCCATATCCATAAATGGTGAAACGTAAAACTTTTTTCTACATTTTTGAGCTATTTCTTCATTATCTTTAATTTTAAAAATATATGTATGCTGCTCATTAAAAGTATTTTTTACTTCATAAAAAATTGCCTTCAATTGATTATCCTCGTAGCAGTAAAAAATACTTAAAGGATTAAAAACATAGCCAAAAATTCTTGGATAACAAAGTATTTTAACTTTATTTATTTCACCTTTTATATTGAACTTGCTAATGTTTTTAAGAACCCACTTTTTTAAATCACTTCCGTCACGTTCTCCATGATCTTTATCGTAAAAGCTAAAAATGTTAAATTTATTATGAGAGAAAATATTTATTGAACTGTCTAATTGATTGATTTCATTTAAATCAATTAAAAATGAAAAAGTTTTATATTTTAAAAAATGTCTTACAGGTTTAAATCTTGTATGAGTTACTTCGCCGTTGTAAATGCAGGAATTCATCAAATTTTAAAGTTATTTATCAAATCTATAGATGATTTTAATCCATCTTCATGAAATCCGTAACCAAAATAACTCCCACAAAACCAAGTTCTTTTTTTTCCTTGTATCAATCTAAGATCTTTTTGAAGTGCGGTATTCTTTGAATTCAAATATGGGTGAGTGAAATCAACTTTTTTAATAATAGAATTTTCGTTAATTTTACAAATAGGGTTTAAAGTTAAAAAATAGTCTTTAGATGTATCTAAATTTTGTAGTTTATTTAACCAATAAGTAATGCATGTCTTTTCTCCATCTGAAACAGAATTCCAACTAGACCAGGCCCTTTTTTTGTGAGGCATGAAACTCTTATCGGTATGTAAATAAGCCTCATTCTCCACGTAATTAAATTTTTCCAATATATTTTTTTCTTGTTCCGTTGGTTTTTCTATCATTCTTAAACTTTGGTCTGCATGGGAAGCTAGAACTACTTGATCATAGTCAACATATTCATTGCCAATAATTACCCTGATATTGTCATCGCTTCTAATTAATTTATCCACTTTATAATTTTTAAAAATTTCTCCACTAATTTTATCTGTTACTTTTTTTACATAAGCTCTACTTCTATTTGAAACTGTGTACCATTGCGGTCTATTTCTAAATTTAAATAAACCATGATTAGTAAAAAAATTTAAAAAAAATTTTAATGGCATTTCCTTTGCCTTATTAAATGGCATTGACCAGATAGCAGCTACCATGGGAATTAAGTGATACTCGATAAAATATTTTGATAATTTTTTTTTATTAAGAAAATTTCCTAGAGTCTCTTCTTTAATTTCACTTTCAAGTAATTTTGGAGCAGTTTTATAAAATGAAATTATCTCTCTAATCATATATAAAAATTTTAAATTAAGAAGATTTAATTTATTAGCAAAAATACCTCCTAAACCGCTTCCGCTATATTCAACATTGCTATTCTTAATTGATACAGAAAATGACATGTCGCTTTTTTCATAAGGAACTTTTAATTCATTAAAAAAATTTACTAAATTTGGATAAGTTACCTCATTAAAAACAATAAAACCTAGATCTACTGGAACAATCTTATCATCTTCTTTTATCTCGTAGGTAAAAGAATGACCTCCAAAGTGATCTTCTTTTTCATATAGATCAACTTTATATTTTTTTGAGAGAAAATATGCGGAAGATAATCCTGAGATACCTGAGCCGATAACAGCGATTTTCATTAAAAGAGATTAAGCAGCTTCATCTTTATATTCATCCATTGAAGGACATGAACATACTAAATTTCTATCTCCAAAAACGTTATCTACTCTAGCAACTGGTGCCCAATATTTATTGTTTTTTACATACTCAGTGGGAAAAGCCGCTTCCTCTCTTGAGTAGGCATGCTTCCACTCGCTGGAAGCTAATTCGATATAAGTATGAGGCGCATTTTTCAGGGGGTTATCAATTTTGTCAAACTTGGATGACTCCACCAAATTAATTTCTTTTTTAATTTTTATAAGTGCATTACAAAATTTATCAATCTCCTCCAAATTTTCGCTTTCAGTCGGCTCAATCATAATTGTACCAGCAACAGGCCATGACATTGTTGGAGCATGGTAGCCAAAGTCAATCAGTCTTTTTGCTAAATCCTCCTCAGAGATACCTGAACTTGCTTTTATTGGTCGGATATCAATTATACATTCATGTGCAACATTTCCATTTTTGCCGGTATATAGAACTTTGTAATCTTTGGATAATTTTTTTGAAATATAATTTGCATTTAAAATTGAAACTTGCGAGGCTTTTTTCAATCCTTCAGCACCCATCATCTTGATATACATCCAGGATATTGGAAGTATGCTTGAACTACCCCAAGGTGCAGCTGATACAGCTCCCATTCCATTCTTAGGGCCTGCCTCTTTAATAATTTCGTGTGTTGGTAAAAAATCAGCTAGATGCTTAGCACAAGCGATTGGGCCCATTCCTGGTCCACCTCCGCCGTGAGGTATGCAAAATGTTTTATGTAAATTAATATGACAAACATCAGGTCCAAATTTTCCTGGTTTTGCAACACCCACAAGTGCGTTTAGATTGGCTCCATCCATATAAACTTGCCCACCGTGTTTATGAATAACTTCGCAAATATCCATGATTTTTTCCTCAAATACTCCATGAGTAGAAGGATAGGTAACCATTAATGCAGCTAAATCTTTTGAGTGTTTTTCAGCTTTATTTTTAAGATCGTCTATGTCGACGTTTCCATCATCGTCACAATTGACTACAACCACTTTCATCCCACACATTTGGGCACTTGCTGGATTAGTTCCATGAGCTGAGTCTGGAATTAAACAAACGTTACGGTTTTCTTGTTTATTATTCTTATGGAATTTTCTTATAGTCATAAGACCAGCGTACTCTCCTTGAGCCCCAGAATTTGGCTGTAAAGAGACTGCGTCATAACCCGTTATCTCTTTCAGATCATTTATGAGATCATTAAAAAGAATCTTATATCCTTCCATCTGATTTGTTGGAACGAAAGGATGTGGAAGAGAAAACTCTTTCCAAGTAATAGGAATTAATTCTGCTGTTGCATTGAGCTTCATTGTACAAGATCCTAAAGCAATCATTGATCTATTAAGTGCAATATCACAATCTTCTAGTTTCTTTAGGTATCTTAACATCTCAGTTTCAGAATGGTATTTGTTAAAAACTGGATGAGTTAAGTATTTTGAAGTTCTTAAAAGATTTTTTGGAAGATTATCTAGTTCAACCTTAACGTCTTGTTTAATTACTTTAGTTATTCCAAATATTTTTAACAATAAGTTTACATCGTCAAGCTTTTTTGCTTCATCAAACGCAACAGATAAATGATCTTTATCAACTTTTCTGAGGTTTATATTTTCTTTTAGTGCAGCCTCAAAAATAGAATTTGTTTTTTCATTGGTTTTAATCGTAACAGTGTCGAAGAAATGATCTGATAGAATTTTATAACTGCTTGCTTTAATATTATCAGCAAAGATTTTTGCTAATTTAGAAGTTCTATTCGCAATTTTAAGTATTCCTTCAGGTCCATGATAAATTGCAAAAGCAGCAGAAATGATAGCCAATAAAGCTTGAGCAGTACAAATATTGCTTGTTGCTTTATCTCTTCGAATATGTTGCTCCCTAGTTTGTAAAGAAAGCCTGTAAGCTTTTTTTCCGTGTCTATCTTTTGAAACGCCTATTATTCTTCCTGGCATTGATCTTTTAAATTCCTCTTTTGTGGCAAAAAATGCAGCATGAGGTCCGCCGTAACCCATTGGGATACCAAATCTTTGAGCACTACCGACAGCAATGTCAGCTCCAAGTTCAGCTGGAGTTTTCAATCTAGCTAAAGACAACAAGTCACAAACCAAAATAGCTTTTCCGTTTTTTTTGTGAATTTGACTGATGCTTTCACTAGGATCATTTATTTCACCTAAAGTTCCCGGATAAGATAAAACACCGCAAATTATATCTTCATTAATTTTTGAAAGTTCTTTTTTTTCATCACCAATGATCAATTCTAAACCAAAAGGATTTGTTCTAGTCTTTATGAGATCAATTGTCTGAGGATTACAATTGCTTGAAATAAATATTTTTTTTGAATTAGTCTTATCTAATCTCTGGCTTAATCCTACTGCCTCTGCTGTTGCTGTTGCTTCATCTAACAAAGAAGCATTTGCTATATCCATACCCGTTAAGTCAATTATTGATTGTTGAAAATTTAAAAGCATTTCAAGACGACCTTGCGCCACTTCAGGTTGGTAAGGTGTATAAGATGTATACCATCCTGGATTTTCTAAAATATTTCTAAGAATTACATTAGGTGTAATAGAATTATAGTATCCCATTCCAATAAAATTTTTAAAGATTTTATTTTTTTTAGATATAGATTTTAATTTTTTTAAAGCATCGTTCTCTGACATTGGCTGATCGATTTTAAGATCATCTTTTAATAAGATTTTTTCTGGTACAGTATTGCTCATTAAATCCTCTAATGATTTATACCCAACATATTGTAACATTTTGGACTGATCTTCTTCAGAAGGACCAATATGTCTTTTAATAAATTCTTTTGAATTATCGTCAATCATTTAGCTAGGGTTCTCCTTACAAAATTTATCATATTCATCTTTTGACATTAGGGAGTCATACTCACCTTTATCTTTTATCTTTAACTTAAAAAACCAGCTTGCGCCTTCAGGGTCAGTATTTACGCTCCCAGGATCATCTGCAATGGCTTTATTTCCCTCAGTAATTTCTCCAGAAATAGGAGAATAAACATCACTCGCAGCTTTAGTAGATTCTACAACTGCTGCTTGACCCTCTTTTTCAACAGCTTTACCTGCATCAGGAACCTCCACAAAAACAATGTCACCGAGCATTTCTGTTGCATGCTTAGTTATTCCTACTGTAGCAACATCTCCATCTAGTGAAACCCATTCATGTTTTTTAGAAAATTTTTTTTCACTCATATTTGTTTCCCCTTATTTAACATAACTTTTTTTATAAAATGGAAGTTCAGAAATCTTACCCCCATATTTTTTTCCTCTTACCTCGAGCTGAATAGATGTACCTATTTCAGAAAATTCTGATTTAACATATCCCATTGCAACTGGAGCGTTCACACTCGGGCCAAAAGTACCGCTAGTGACGAATCCTATTTCATTATTATCTGACGAAAAGATTTTCGTATTTTCTCTTGCTATAACCTTTCCGTCTGGCTTTATACCAACTCTAATTTTTTCACTTCCATTTGCTAATAAATTTTTTATTTTTTCCCATCCATTAAATCCACCAACTTCTTTTCTTTTTTTCGCTATAGCCCATTTTAAATTAGCTTCAACTGGATTTATTTTTTCATTTAAATCGTGACCATATAAACATAGTCCGGCTTCTAATCTTAATGTATCCCTAGCTCCTAAGCCTATCGGTTTAACTTCATTTGAAATCAAGTAATCAATTAGCTTTTCAACTTTTGTGTTAGAAATTGAGATTTCAAAACCATCTTCTCCTGTATATCCAGATCTTGTTACGTAAAGTTTTTCACCCTCATACTCAAAATTACTTCCTGTCATAAATCTTAAATTAGCTACACCCGGAATTAATTTTTCTAAAATTTCTACAGATTTCGGTCCTTGTAAAGCTATTAGAGATAAATCATTATTTAAAAGATGCTTGTGATTTTTTTTTAAAAATTGTGAGATTTGTTTTATATCGTTTTCCTTGCAAGCCGCATTTAAAATTATACAGAAACCTTTTTCTGTTCTTGTGATGATCAAATCATCAATTATTCCGCCCTCATTATTAAGTAAAAAAGAATATTTTGAATGATTAATTTTCAAATTTTTTAGATCTGCTGGTATTATTTTTTCTAAAGCTTCTATTAATGTGTCATCGCCTTCTAAAAAAAATTGCCCCATGTGAGATACGTCAAAAAATCCAGCGTGAGTTCTTGTAGAAATATGTTCTTTCACAATACCATCTTTGTATTGTATTGGCATTTCATAGCCGGCAAACGGAACAAATTTTGCTCCTAGATTTTTATGATAATTATATAAAGCTGTTTTTTGTACTTCCATAATAACTCTTCTTTTCTAACCCCATCTGTCTATGTACCTGAGAGATTTAATCCTTCGGTGAGGCTTCCGCCTGCTTTCCAGAGTTATTACGGTAACGGTCCTTTTGCCTGAGAGTTTCCGGGGTGGTTGCTCCTTCGGCGCCATATTGGTCTCTCCCGTTACAAACTGGACTTTGATATAAATGAATTAAAAAGTCAATCAAAAATAAATGCCTTTAAAACTAAAATTTTATTACTTTGAAAAAAGTGTTGATGGGCCAACCCTTTTGTAGGCGTTAAATTGATAATTTTTTAAATAATCGTTAATTTTGTCACAATCTCTAGTTTTTGTACCATCCACATTATGCGTTTCTATTGAAATAAGAGTTGGTTTAAGTTTGTAAGGTACTAATTGAGTTAAGATACTCAAATCTTTACCTTCAACATCTATATTGAGAAAATCTACATCTTTAAATTTACTCAATTTTAAAATTTCATCGATAGATTTTGATTTTATAGTTTTGAATGAAACCTCTTTAAAAAATTCTGATTTAAAAGAGTCATAAAAAGTTTGGTCTAAGGTGTTCATAGGGCTAAACGGATGATCAAAATATACTTTAAACTCTTTCTCATTTTCATTTATAGTGGTACACAAATTTAAATCATTTGGTCTAATTATATTAAATAAATCAATTGATGTCGGGTTGATGTCAATATTTATACCATTCCATCCATTTTTAAAAAGTAAACATGTGTTGCTATACATTAATGGATGAAAACAGCCTACGTCAAAATATACACCGTTTTTCTTTTCTCTAAAAAATTCAATAATCGATAAATCTTCTCCCCATTGTGAATATCTAGATCTATCAACAAAACATTTATGACGAATATATAAGTTATAATAAAGATATAATTTATAAGTCAAATGGGTTTTAAAAAATAATTGTTTTAGTGTCACAAAATTATTTACGTTTTTAATTTACTTTTATCAAAACTTTTTAAAATTATTGCTAAAATGATAATTAAGCCTCCAAAAAATACACTCATTGGAGGAACTTCATTTAAAAAAATCCAAACCCAAATAGGTGCAAACAATGTTTCTGATAGCATTAATAATCCAATAGTTGCTGATGGTGTGGTTCTTGAACCAATTGTTATACAGATAAACCCAAGGGCCAATTGAGGGACTCCAAGTAAAAAACCCATAAAAATATCGTGAAATGTAAAACTAAAAGAGTTAGATAAAATTAATCCATATAAACAACTAAAAATACCAGAGTAAAAAACAGCAGGAACCATATCTAGGTTTTTATATTTCCTTATTATCATCACTAATATTGCAAAATTTATTGGTATAGCCAGAGCTACAAGATTTCCAAATAGCGAACCTGATGACACAGAGTCTCCTACCATTATAAATATTCCACTCATGGCTAGAAAAATCGATAAACTGCCGATTAATGAAACTTTTTCTTTAAGGTAAAAAAAACCAAATAAAGCGAGAAACATTGTTTGAGTACTTATTATGAAAACAACATTAGCAACAGTGGTATTGCTCATAGCAACGACAAAAGCTATAAAACTAAAAGATAGTACAAATCCTCCTAATAAAGCAGGTAGTCCAGAAGTTTTAATTTTTGTTAATGTATTTTTCTTATAAACTATAAGTAAAAAGACTATTAATCCTAGTAAAAAGAAAAAAGATCTCAAAAATAAAATCTGCCATACTGAGGCTTGCTCAAAAGATCTAATTATAAATCCCCCCCAACTTAAACAAAAGCCTCCAAAGCAAACAAGAATATAACCTGGTACTTTATATAGTATCTGCATTTAAAATTTTTTAAGAATATTCTTGAAATAAAACCCTAAAGTTAAAGATCTTAATATCATAAAAAGTAAAAGAGAAAACCATATTCCGTGGTTATCTAAGTGTCTAGTTAAAAAAATTGAAAATCCGATATAAGTTAATACAGAAAGTATCATCGCATTTCTAATTTCTTTTGTTTGAGATGCTCCTATAAAAATTCCATCTAATTGATAACAAAGACAAGCAATTGGCGGTATAATGATTATCCATAGTATATGCTGAAAAGCTATAAATCTTAAAATTTCAATATCTGTAAAAATAAAAATTAGATCTTTAAAAAAGATTAAAAATAAAAATGATATTATCATTGCAGTAAAAAAGCTTACTTGAATAGAATTTTTGACTACCTCTAAAAAAGAATTTTTATTTCTCCTACCAATTGCAAAACCAACTACTCCCTCTGTAGAAAAAGCATAGGCATCTAAAAAAAAAGAAGATAAAATTATAAATTGCATTAAAATTGTATTAACAGCTAAATAATCTTCTCCAATTTTTGATCCGAGATAAGTGACCCATAGAAAAGCAAAAGTGAGAAATATAGTTCTTATAAAAATATCTAAATTTATATTTAAAAGTTTAAATAATTTGGACTTAACAAACAAATTTTCAAATTTAGGTATAACTTTAAAATTTTTGATTATAAAATTATAAGTAAATAAAAGAAATATTGCTAGTGTTATATAACTTGCAATTAGTGTTCCGAGAGCAACACCAAATACTTTTAAGTCAAAAGTTAGAACTAATAAAGAACTGAAAACAATATTAAGACTCGATAAAACAATTAATAAAAAACTTGATATCTTAGTTTTTTGAATTCCTAAATAAAAACCTACTAAAACATAAATAATTAATTCAGCAGGAACAGAAAAAACTCTTACATTCAAATATGTGTTTATTAAAACTTCCGTCTCGTCACTGGGAGAAAAAAAATATTTTATTGCAATTTTTAAGGATGGTGAAAAAATAAGTATTATAAATGCAATTATCAATGCTATTAATAAATTTCTTAGTATTGTTTTAATTATTTCTCTATAATCACTTCTTCCATAAGCTTGTGCTACAATGCCAACAGTGCCCATCCGTAAAAAACCAAAACTCCAAATTATCATTGTCATTACTGAGGTGGCTATACTAGTTGCAGCTAAATACTTTGTTTCACCCAAATTTCCCATTAAACCTGTGTCCACCATTCCTACTAGAGGAATGGCTATGTTTGAAAAAAAAACCGGAATAGACAACAAAATTATTTGTTTTTTTGAAAATTTTGATGTGCTTTTAAACAGTTCCATTTTATTCTTTAATATATCCCAAGAACCTTATATACATTGATTCTCGAATGTTAGAGCAAGTAATTATCTCAGTACAAATTATCCTCATTGACATAGTTATGGCTGCGGATAACGCGATCATAATAGGTTTAATTGCTGCAGGATTTGCAACAGAAAATAGAAGAAAGATTATAGCGTGGGGTGTTGCTGCAGCATTCTTATTTAGAATTATTTTTGCTTCTGGAGCTAATTATTTATTTGAATTTGCTTGGATTAAAATCCTGGGCGGGGTTTTGCTTTTATGGGTTATAAATAATTTAAGACAAGACTTTTTTGGTAAAAATAAAATAAAAACACCTCAACTGAAATCAGCTGAAACTAAAAGCTTTAGTGTTGGGGTTTATCAAGTTTTAATTGCTGACCTTACATTAAGTTTTGATAATACTATAGCAGTAGTAGCTGCCTCGAAAGGCAATTTTCATTTAATGGTTATAGGATTACTGCTATCGGTATTTTTAATAGCGACTCTTGCAAGTTATTTTGCTGATTATATCAAAAAACACATGTGGTTGGGGTATTTGGGCTTATTTGTAATTTTAGTAATTTCAATACAGTTAATAATTGGAGGACTTGTTAGTTATGAAGTTCTTTCAATTAATGAAAAGTATAAATTTTTATTCTTATAATGTTAGATTTTTGTATTATAGGGTCAGGTGTATCTGGCTCTACAATAGCTCACCAACTTTCAAAAAAATATTCAGTACATATTATTGATAAAGCAAGAGGTCCTGGTGGACGCGCATCTAATAAAAGATTTAAAAAAAATTTAAGTTTTGACCATGGGGTTCAATATATATCTCCAAAATCTAAACAGTTTTACAAGATTATAAAAACTCTTTGTAAAAAAAAAGAAGCAAAAATTTGGACCGGAAATCATTTAGATTTTACATTTGAAAAAAAAGAAATTACAGAAAAATTTATTGGTATGAAAGGCAATAATTTTATTTCAAAATATTATACCAAAAAAATTAAAAAAAGTTTTCAATCTTCAGTTAGATCAATCTTTAAAAACAAATACTTTTGGGAGATAAAACTAGATAATGACGAAAATATTCAAGCTAGATCGGTTATTTTAACTTGTCCATTTCCTCAAACAAAAAAAATTGCAGGTAAATATTTTGAAAAAAAAATTTTAAATTTAAAGATTAATATGGAACCTAACATTACCACAATGTTGGCTTTTAAAAATCAAAAAACCGTTCCTGTGAGTAGTATAAAATTTAATGATGACATTTTAACTTGGGCAGCTAATGAAAATAGTAAAAATAGGTTTAATTCTTCAAATTCACTTTGGACGTTACAATCTTCTGCAGGGTGGGCCAGAAAAAACATAAATAAATATAAAAAAAGTAAAAAAGTAGAAAACACTTTAATATCAAAATTTTTAAATTTTACAGGATATAAAAAAAATAAAATCATTTTTAAAAAAACACACGGATGGAAATATTCCTATAATTTCAACGGTTCACCTTTTAAGAGTTATTGGAATAAAAAATTAAGGTTAGGATTGTGTGCTGATTGGTTTATCGGACCTAAAGTTGAAAATGCTTGGTTAAGTGCAATTGATTTAGCTAAGAAAATAAAATAATTAAAAAATACTTTTACTATTTTTAATTCTTTTTCTCATTTTAGGTAAAATTTCAACATTAAGTCCTTTTAGATCTTTAGGTTTTAATTTTCTTAAATTTTGAACGCATTTTAAAAATCTTTGTGACTCTTTTTTTGAAATAATATTTTTTGTAAGAATTTTAAATTTATTAATATATTCTTCTCTTCCGAATGGTCGTTTACCGGCAGGATGAGCATCTGCAACATTGATTTCTTCTGATATTGTTGAGCCGTTTTTCATTTTGACAATCACTTTTCCGCCAAAACATTTTTTTTTAGGATCTCTGTTATGATATTTTTTTGTCCATTTCTTATTCTCTTTAGTTACAATTTTACGCCAAAGTTGAACTGTTCTTTTTCGTCTAGCTCTTTGAGGTGTGTAAGATTTAATATGATGCCAAGCTCCATCCTCTAAAGCTACAGCAAATATATACATTATAGAGTGATCTAGAGTTTCTCTGCTTGCATAAGGATCCATTTTTTGAGGATCATTAGCACCGGTTCCTATTACATAATGTGTATGGTGACTAGTTTCGATTGTAATTTTTTTTATATTATTCAAATTTTTAATTTTCTTATTTAAACTTCTTGCTAAATCAATTAAAGCCTGTGACTGGTACTCAGCAGAATGCTCTTTGGTGTAAGTTTCTAAAATTGCTTTTTTTGGCTCGTTAA
Source organism: uncultured Pelagibacteraceae bacterium (assembly GCA_902583585.1). Lineage (GTDB taxonomy): Bacteria > Pseudomonadota > Alphaproteobacteria > Pelagibacterales > Pelagibacteraceae > Pelagilacustribacter. Next base: position 21,435 of record CACHWN010000007.1, on the reverse strand, counting down.
CTTTTGGTAAAGGAACAATATATTTTTTTCCTGGGCCTGATAGAACATAAGCTATAACACTATCTTCACCCTCATATATTGGACTAGGCGCACCCTCACCTCTCATGCATCTATCAACTGCTTCGATTGCTAATTTGCCGGCATGTGCAGGAGCAAAAGCTTTCCAACTTGAAATTTCTCCTTTTCTTGATTGTCTAGTTGAGATTGTAGTGTGTAATGCTTGTTGTACTGATTGAAAGATCGTTTCTGTATTTAATCTTAATAAACTTCCTAAACCTGCTGCAACACTTGGTCCTAAATGTGCTATGTGATCTATTTTATGTTCATGTAAACAGATCCCTTTAACTAAATTAACTTGAACTTCATATCCAGTTAAAATTCCTCTTATAAGATCCAATCCATTGCATCCTTTTTGTTGAGCCACTGCTAAAATTGCAGGTATATTATCTCCGGGATGGCTGTAATCTGCTGCTAAAAAAGTATCATGATAATCAAGTTCTCTTACTGCTGTACCATTTGCCCAAGCAGCCCACTCACAATCTACTTTTACTCTAGGATTTAATCCAAAAACGTTTGCTCCATTCTTTCTAGGATGTGCTAAAGCCATCTGTCTTGCAGAAACAACGGGCTTCCTATTATAAGACGCTATTGCAACCGATGCATTGTCAATAATTCTATTAATGACCATCTCAATTGCATCTTTATTTAATTTTGCTTTGTCAGATGAAATTTCTGCAATTTTCCATGCTAGTTGTTCTTTCTTTTTTAAATTCGCTTTAGATGGGTGAACTTTTACTGTTATATTTCTCATTAATTCAGCATGTTACGTAAAACATACTGAAGAATTCCTCCGTTTTTGTAATATTCTATTTCATTTTCAGTATCTATTCTACTCAGAGCTTGAATCTTTTTAATTGTTCCATCTTTATATTTTATTTCACAAAATACCTCAGCTCTCGGTTTAATTCCTTTTTCAATATCAATTATTGTGATGAGTTCAGCTCCTGTTATTTTTAATTTTTTTCTATCAAAACCTTCTTTAAATTGTAGTGGCAAAACACCCATACCTACTAAATTTGATCTATGAATTCTTTCAAAACTTTCAGCTAAAACAGCTTTAATACCTAAAAGTTTTGTTCCTTTTGCTGCCCAGTCTCTCGAGGAGCCTGTTCCATATTCTTTACCAGCAATGACAACTAGATCGTTTTTTCTTTTTTTATATTCCATTGCAGCTTCATAAACACTCATAACCTTGCCATCAGGTTGTAAAGTAGTAAATCCACCCTCTGTTCCAGGCGCCATTTCATTTCTAATTTTTATATTCCCAAATGTTCCTCTCATCATTACTTCATGATTTCCTCTTCTCGATCCATAAGAGTTAAAGTCTTTTTGTTGAATTTGATGCTCCATAAAATAATCTCCTGTAGGACTATCTTTCTTAATGCTTCCTGCTGGTGAAATGTGGTCCGTAGTTACTGTGTCTCCTAATAACAAAAGTATCCTAGCATCATTGATTGGCTTAAAACCCTCAGGTTTATCAGGAAGATTATCGAAAAAAGGTGGCCTTTTTACATATGTTGAGTTTTGTTCCCAATTATAAATATCACTGTCAACTGTGTTTATTTCCTTCCATTCTTTTGGACCTTCTGAAACATTAGAATATCTTTTCTTGAACATATCTGCATTTAAAGAGGTAAGCATTATATCCTCAATTTCTTTATTGCTTGGCCAGATATCTTTTAAAAAAACATCTTTTCCATCTTTATCTTTGCCTAAAGAAGATTTGTATAAATCAAAATTCATATTCCCAGCTAAAGCATAAGCAACAACTAAAGGAGGCGAAGCTAGATAATTTGCTTTTACATCAGGATTTATTCTACCTTCAAAGTTTCTGTTTCCAGATAAAACTGAAACTGCATACAAATCTTTATTGTTAATTGCATCTGATATATTATCATTTAATGGTCCTGAATTTCCAATACATGTAGTACAGCCATATCCTACAAGATTAAAACCTAATTCATCTAAATATTTATTTAGGCCAGCTTTTTCTAGATAGTCAGTAACAACCTGAGACCCTGGTGCTAAAGAAGTTTTGACCCACGGTTTCACTTTTAATCCCCTCTCAAAAGCTTTTTTAGCGAGAAGTCCAGCTCCGATTAGAACGCTTGGATTTGAGGTATTGGTACATGAAGTGATTGCTGCAATAACAATATCTCCATCTTTTAATTTAAAATCAGCTCCTGTAACGTCAGACTCTACAATCTTAGATCTTTTAGCGTTTTCTTTATAAACTTTAGCGAAAGAACTTGCTGCCTCAGTTAGTAAAACTTTATCTTGAGGTCGTTTAGGTCCAGAGATACTTGTTACAACAGTACTTACATCTAAAGAAACTGTATCAGTAAATTCTACTTCATTACTTGCCCATAGCCCTTGCTCTTTAGAATATTTTTCTACTAAAGCAATCGTAGCATCATCTCTTCCAGATAATTTTAAATATTTTAATGACTCATCATCAACAGGGAAGAATCCACATGTTGCTCCATACTCAGGTGCCATGTTTGCAATAGTTGCTCTATCAGCTAAAGTTAAGTTTTTAAGTCCTTCTCCATAAAATTCTACAAATTTTCCTACTACGCCTTTTTTTCTTAATATTTCCACAATTGTTAAGACTAAATCAGTTGCAGTTGTGCCCTCTTTAAGTTTACCTTTTATTTCAACTCCAACAACTTCTGGAATTAACATTGAGATTGGTTGTCCTAACATAGCAGCTTCAGCTTCAATACCACCAACTCCCCAGCCTAATACTGATAAACCGTTAACCATTGTTGTGTGGCTGTCTGTTCCAACTAAAGTATCTGGGTAAGCATATAAATCATGCCCACTTTTAGATGACCAGACAACTTTGGACAAATATTCTAAGTTTACTTGATGGCAAATACCTGTTCCTGGTGGCACAACTCTAAAATTATCAAAAGCTTTTTGTCCCCATTTTAAGAAAGAGTATCGTTCTCCGTTTCTAGAAAATTCTCTTTCTACATTTTTGTCAAATGATTTTCCTGAAGCATATTCATCAACCATTACTGAATGATCGATTACTAAATCTACAGTTGATAAAGGATTTATTTTTTCTGGATCTTTATTTTTATCTTTTACGGCATCTCTCATCGCGGCTAAATCCGCTACTGCTGGAATTCCTGTATAATCTTGCATTAAAACTCTAGCTGGTCTGTAAGCTATTTCAGTATTAGATTTTTTATTTTTTAACCATTCTTTAATAGCTAAAATCTGTTTTTTATCTACAGTTATATCGTCTTCGTATCTGAGTAAATTTTCTAATAAAACTTTAAGAGATTTTGGTAGCTTTGAAATTCCGTCTAAACCATTCTTTTCGGCTTTTTTTAAATTGAAGAATTTATAATCTTTGCCTGATGATGAAATATTGTCTAATGATTTGAAGGAATTTTTACTATTAAATTTCATGGGCTATACATAGAACAAAATCACACAAACGATAAGTAAAAAAGACATTGTGTAATTAAAATTCTTAATAAATTTATCAGTTGTGGCGAATTTTCTCATGTATTTACCCATTAAACACCAAGCTGTTTGGCTTCCAACAGCCATTAAAAACCAAACTAATGTTAAAATAATCGAGTCTCTTAAGTAATTATTTTGTGTATCAATAAATAAAGAAATTGAGGCTAGTCCAACTATAATACTTTTGGGATTTACGAATTGAAACCAAAAAGTGTTTAAAAAAGTTACTCGTTTTGGATCAATTTTTTTATCTTTTGTTTGTCCTGCAAAAGATAACTTGTATGCCATATATAACAAATAAATTGATCCTAATATTTTAATTGTAGTTTGAATAAATGCATACTTTTGAAAAATAGCCCCAGAAGTTAGCTGTAAAAGAATAATTAAAAGCGTCCATCCAATTATAACTCCTAGCATTGTAGGAATGGCTTTTCTAAAACCAAAATTAAAAGCTGTATAAGATGTCATAATATTATTAGGCCCAGGAGAAAAAGCTGTGGCTATACCAAATAATATTAAGGGTAGAAGTTGCATTTAAATCTAATGTGGCGCTCTGAATCTACTATGACAAGCTGAACAATTATTCCACATGAGTTCTTTTTGAACTGCTCGAAGGTCCTCTGCAGTATCTATTGCTTTAGCTAGCTTTATCATATCATCTGAAGCTTTTTGCATTAAAGCGTTGAACTCATCTTTATTTTCCCAAATACTGGGTAGCGCTTCAGTTTTAAAACCTTCTTTTGTATTTTCAGGAAAATAATCTAAAAGTTTTTTGTAATTACCTGAAATTTTTTTCATTAGAGGTTTCGCCTCCTCAATTTTTTTAGACTTCAATAGAATAGATATTTTTTTGGCGTTTTGGTAGTTTTCGCTAAACATTGCTTTCCTGCCTTTTATAATTTCTTCTACAGTTTGGGCGTTAGCAGTAAAAGGAAAGCACAAAGAAAAAATAATAATAAGTGTTTTTATTATTTTTATCTTTTTTATCATGAGGTTTATATTGTCATGAAAACTGATGATTTCCCATCTTTAAGTTGATAAATAACATAGGGTTCATCTTTGTCACCTGGCATACCAGGCGTTCCAATTGGCATTCCCGGTAAAGCTATGCCATCTATATCAGGTTGCTCTTTTAATAATTTGTTAACTGCTTCAAACGGGACATGACCTTCTATAAAATATTTACCCATAATAGTAGTATGGCAAGACTGCATTTCTACTGGAATATTATATTTTTGTTTTATTGTATGAAGGCTTCTCATATCTGTTTGTTTTACTTTGAATTTTTCTTCTTCTAAAAATAAAACATATCCATAACAACATCCGCATGAGGGAGTTTTAAAAACTTCAACGATTTGTTTATTGTTAATATTAGCTAAAGCGTCTTTTTTATCTGTGACAAAATTAAAGATATAAAAAGCATAGAATAATACTACTGTAAAAATAATAAATTTAGATATGGTCCTTTTAAATGACATGTCTAATAATAATTAATAATGAGATTTTTTAACAGTCATAATGAATATGGCCTATTGGCCAAATTGTTCCACTGGTTAACATTTATTGTCTTAATAGCCCAAGTTCCTTTTGGATTTTATTTAGTAGGGCTTGAATTTTCTGACGAAAGAATTGAACTTGAAAATATACATATCCTAGTTGGAATAACCATTTTCTATCTTACTTTGTTTAGACTAATTTGGAAATTTTTTAACAAAAGTCCATCTGAAACTAAAAGTTTTTTTAAAGGACAAGTCTTCATTGGAAAGGCTAACCATTTTTTGCTTTATGTAACTATTTTTTCCATAACTATTTCTGGAATTCTTAAAAAACTTTATATGGGAGAAAGGCTAAATTTCATATTTTTTAAATATGGATTTGAAAAAGATAATTTTGTTTTAGCGGATGCTTATTATGAATTTCATATTTATGCTAATTACTTATTATTAGCACTTGTAAGTCTACATATACTTGCAGTGATTGTTCATCATTTTGTTTTTAAAGATAAAATCTTAAACAAAATTACTTAATGGCAAGCTTCGTTAAATTTTTTTAGTCTCCAATAATTATATGGCCAAGGCGTAACAAAACCAACAGCTAACATTATTGGCACAACCCACCAAGTTAAAATAGCTCCTCCAGTAAGAAAATAGTCAGTAGCATTCATGGCAATTTCCATACTCACCATTGAGATTAAACTCATTCCAACAGCTGTTTTAAAAGCTAGCTTAAGAGTAAAATTTTGTCTTAATAAGATTATCGTTTCTAAAATTATACTTGTAATGATCCCGTTGATTATTGCTAGAATCATAATTGCTAAAACAGGAAAAGGAATTTTCGTTAATTGAAAAAATAATATAGTTCCAAAATCCCCAATTGAGCAACCGAGCAAACACCAAAATGTATTTTTAGCACTTCTTGACCAAGTATGTTTACAACTCCAATTAAATGTTTCAGAACTCATATTTATTTTTTACTTACTCTTTTGTTAACATTTTCAAGAGCTTTAGTGAACTTGGTAAAGAACTTTCCTTTTTTCAATTCATTAAGAACCTGCATGTTTAAACCCTTCGGCGTCTGAGAGTCCGCTACAAGTTTTTTATAACCTTGTGATGATTTATTTAACGCGTCCTGACTTAAAGCTAAAAATAATTCAGCAGTGTAAGTATCTGCTAATTTTTTGTTAATTCCTTTTTTAACAAGCCACTTAGAGCTTGTATTAAGAATTTCGTAAAATGCAGCCATTAAAGATGCAGTAGACCAAAATTTATAACTAAGTTTTTCATTTCTAATTTCCAAAACTTTTCCCAAGTATTTGAATATATTTTTTGCAAACTTGCTTGGAGGGCAAATAATTATCGGTCCTTTTTTAATTTCAATTGGAGGTAAGGGTGTAGCTCTCACTATATTTTTGACTTTTGTGAGCTTTTTTAATTTTTCTAAATTAATAGTAGAAATTAGACTGATTATTTTTTTGTTTTTTGAGAATTTTAATTTTGGTAAAATTTTATTTCCTACATTTGGTGTAACTCCTAAAAATATTACTGAGGATTTGTTAATAATATCTTGATTATTATTTAAAACTTTTATTACCTTAAATTTTTTAGCTAGTTTTTTAGCTATATTTATATTTCTTGAGGATATATATATCTTCTTAACTTTAAATTTAGATTTAAAAATACCATAAACAATAGATGAAGATATTTTCCCAGTTCCGATGAATCCTAAAATCATAAAATATGCAGAATAACCAAGCTATTCCATTTAATAAAGATAATTTTAAGCAAATCTTTTCTGTCAAATTTGTTCTAGTAATAGCTATATCGATACCTAGTGCAATTATAGCCGATTATATTAAATTACCTTTAGCGTGGTTTTTGGGCCCAATGCTAGCTACTTCAGTTGGTGCTTTGATGGGTTTGAAAATTAAAATACCTAGAATTGTTTTGTCCTCGATATTAATTTTGTTAGGACTCTATATAGGGAACTATATTGATAAAGATCTTTTCTCTCAAATCCATGAATGGGTGTTGACCTCTTTGATTATGTTAATTTACATAATTTTAAGTATTTTTATTGTGTCAATTTATTTACAAAAATTTTCTAAATATGAGAAAAAAACTTCTATTTTTTCTGCTGCACCAGGAGCTTTGGGGCCTCTTATGATTTTAGCTGAAGATCAAAAAACTGATTTGAGTCATGTAGCAACTGCTCATTTAATTCGACTTATAATAATTGTAACGGTCTTTCCTTTTTTTGTTAATAGCTATTACGATGCTGACCTAGGGGAGTTTGTACAAGAGACTTTGAAAAATCAAGATATCTCAAATCTTTTTATTTTAATTATTCTTTCAATTATTTTCATTATGATATTTGACAGACTCAAAGTACCGGCTGCTTTATTGTCTGGAACTTTAGTAGCTAGTGGTTTTCTTCAAATAACTGAAATTGCTTCTTATCAAATATCTCCAAAAATTGTAGATTACTGTCTTTTAATATTAGGAGCATCAGTGGGTTGTAGGTTTGCAGATAAAACATTTAATGAAGTTGCAAAAAATGCGTTTCACAGTTTTATTGCAACTTTCTTACTTGTGTTCTTAGGGGTGATAGCAGCTTTTGCTGCAAGTTTAATAATCGACAAAAATTTTTTTACTTTATTACTTTCCTATTGTCCTGGGGGTATTTATGAGGTAGCTGTGATTGCCATTTTTTTTAATCTCGATCCAGAGTTTGTGTCTTTTCATCATATCATTCGCTTACTAATGATATTATTTATTGTACCCTTAATATTAAGGTTTTTGAGAAAAACCTGAATTAAACTATCTATTTTTTGACATTGACCTTTATTCGATCTAATTTTTTCTTATGGCAAATGTTTTAGATTTAGTTGGTAGAATTTTTATTTCGGCATTGTTTTTAATTTCTGCCTTTAATAAAATTTTTAATTTAGATGGGTCTATAGGCTGGATGGAAGGATACGGGGTACCTGGTTTTTTAATATATCCTGCAATAGCTGTTGAAATTATTTTACCTGTTCTTGTTATAGTAGGTTATCAGGCAAGAATAGCTGCGGGAGTTCTTGCAGTTTTCTGCTTAATGACTGCTTTTCTTTTTCACTTTGATTTTGCAAATCAATCACAGTTAGTATCTTTTCTCAAAAATATTGGATTAGCGGGTGGGTTTTTATTTATTGTTGCAAACGGAACAAAAGACTGGGCTGTAGATAAAGAAAAAAAATACGTTAGGTTATAGTTTTTTAAAAAAACTTTTATATATTTGCCATCCTACTATAAATAAAATAGTCAGCATTATTATCATTGTTAATGGTCTATCCCAAAGAAATGTCCATGATCCATCACTAATTAATAGAGATCTCCTTAAATTCTCTTCCATTAACCCTCCTAGGACAAAAGCAAGAATTAATGGCGGCATGGGAAAATCATATAAACGTAGTATAGTTGCAACTACTGCTATTCCAATCATCATGTAAATATCGAAATTATTAAATGACATCAGATAAATTCCCGTAACTGAAAAAAATAAAATTAAGGGAATTAAAAATGTTCTAGGTGTAGCTAAAACTCTTGCAATATAAGGTATTAAAGGAAGATTTAGAATTAAAAGTATTACCATTCCAATATACATCGACATTATAACTGACCAAAAAATTTCAGGGTTTGTTTGATACAATCTAGGTCCAGGTTGAATTCCAAAACCAAGTAATGCTCCAAGCATCACTGCTGTTGTTCCACTGCCAGGTATACCTAACGTAAGCAAGGGAACAAAAGATCCAGAGCATGCTGCATTATTGGCTGTTTCTGGTGCAGCTAATCCATTCACACTTCCTTTTCCAAATTTTTGCTTTTCCTCATCATTTACAAAATTTCTCTCCATTCCATATGCTAAAAAAGATGCTATTGTTGAACCCGCGCCAGGAAGAACTCCAATGATAAAACCTAGGACTGACGAACGAGGAATGGTGGTCACCATCTTTTTTGTCTCTGTCTTATCTAATTTAATTGAGCCAAGTTGAGATAATGAAATTTGTTTAGCCACTCTTGTTGGATCGTTTGCTTTAAAGATTATAGTTAAAGCCTCGCTCATCGCAAAAGTTGCCATTACTACTAAAACAAAGCTTATACCATCTGACAAATTCATATTTTGAAATGTAAATCTTGGAATATCTGAGAGAGTATCTTGGCCAACACTTGCTAGCATTAATCCAAGTACTACCATCATCATCGCTTTTAAAAAGTGGCCTTTAGCTGAAAATGCTGATACTGCAGTTAAGCCTAAAATCATTAAACCAAAATAGTCTGGGGACCTAAACGCTAAACTAACTTTTGATAAACTTGGTGCTGCGATCAAAAGAAATATAGCTGCGATCGTCCCGCCTGCGAAAGAACTATAAGCTGCTATTGCTAGTGCCTTACCAGCTTTTCCTTGTTGTGCCATTGGATACCCATCAAATGAAGTTGCTACTGTCCCTGGTATTCCAGGTGCATTAATCAAAATTGAAGATGTGGATCCTCCAAAAACTGCGCCATAATAAACGCCTGCCATTAAAATTAAACCTGTTGACGGTTCGAAGCCGTAAGTAATAGGAATCATTAATGCTATTGCAGTCATTGGTCCTAAACCTGGTAGCATTCCGATTATTGTTCCAGCAAAACAACCAATCATAACCATCATTAAATTTTTTAATGAAAAAGCTGTTTCTAATCCGATGAGTATTCCTTCTATCATCCCATAACTCCAATTAATTGTAAAAATGGGTCACGAAGATAAATATTTAATAGTCCATGTAAGAGATACATAAATATCGCTACAAAAGGAAATGATAAAAGAAATATCCATAACCACTTCCTTTCACCTAAAACAATGTAAGATAGAACTAAAAAAATTGAAGTTGATAGAAAATATCCTACTCTTAAAATTGTTAGTCCATACAAAATCATAAGTATAACCAACGTGATTGTTTTTTTATAATCTAGAACTGTTAAATCTACATTTGAAGGTTTTGTTTCTGGTAAAATAATATAAAGCGCTGAAAATATTAAACCTGCATAGCCTAAGTAAATTGGAAACGTTTTTGCATTGAATGCAGCATTCTCATCAAAAGTAAAAACTTGAATTTGATGCGCTGTATAAAGATAAAAACCAGAAAAAATAAAAAAGAGCAGTGAAATAATCTTTGAAGGACTTATTTTCACTGCTCTTTCCTTAACTATTTATTTAATTACGCCTAAATTTTTTAACAATCCAGTCATCTCGACTGTTTGTTTTTCTAAAAATTTAACGAATTTTTTATCTGGGTTGTAAATATTTACCCAAGCATTTCTTTTTCTGACTGCTTCCCATTCAGGTGTTTTTTGAACATCGCCCAACATTTTTGCAATTTTCTTTCTCTCACCATCGCTCATACCTGGAGGGCCAAAGAAACCTCTCCAATTTACGAAGATTGCGTTAGTACCTTGCTCTTTTAAAGTTGGAACATCTGGAGCGTCAGCAACTCTTTTAGGCGCTGTGATACCAAGAATTTTTACTTGATCTCTAGCACCCATTACTTCTCCCAAACCAGTTGAAAGAATTTGAGTTTCTCCTGACAATAATCCTGCTAATGCTTTACCACCTGCATCGTAAGGAATGTAAACAACATCATTTGGATTAGCACCAGCTTCTTTAAATGCTAATGCGCCAATCAAATGGTCCATACTTCCTCTAACAGATCCACCAGCCATTTTTACTGACTTTGGATTTGCTTTGTAAGCAGCTACTACATCTTTCCAAGAATTGTATGGTGAATTTTTTGCAGCAACAATTGCGCCGTAGTCACCTATTACACCAGCTATTGGCACTACATCTTTATAAGATGTAACCTTTGCTGCGTTCTTTTTATCTACATAACCAGAGTGTCTAGTTATTGATCTAAGAACTAATGGAGTAGATTGAACTAAAATCGTATCTGAAGGTTTAGTATTTATCATGTATGATAAAGCTTTTCCTCCACCACCACCTGACATATTTTCAAATGATGCACTATTTAAAAAACCAGCTTTAGTTAAAGCTTCACCAGTTCCTCTAGCAGTTCCATCCCAACCACCACCAGCACCACCACCAATTACGAAGTGTAATTTGTCAGCAGCGAAAGATATGTTTGAGACTGAAGTTAAAAGAACAGTTGCGAAAACTAGGCTGATAAGTTTTTTGAACTTATTGAACATTATTTCCCCCTGTGTTTATTAATTATTTATATTTAAATAAATAACTAATCTAGAGTCAACTGAGTATTAATGAAAAAAAGTTCCTCTAATTCTAAGTAATTCTCTTGATAACCCAGAATGCTCTTTAAAAGCTTTTCTTCCATGCAACCAAAAATAGTTATTAGAGAAAATTGTCGACCCCACAGGTAGTGGAAAGCTTATTTTATTTTTACTTTGTTCTAAAGCATCTGATAATTTTTGCAAAAATAAACCTTGTTTCATGTTTTTTGGTTCAGGAAATTGATCAATATATGAAATAACTGGCTTACCATTTTTATCTTTTGAAAATACTGGATGTTCGACTTTATAATCAACATTCTTGCTTTTTGGTGATCCCCATACAAAATCTTCTTGACCCACAGGATCATTACTTAAATCTTCCAGATGTTCCCAATCATCTAAATGTAAAATTACACTTTCTCCTCCACCGACATTTTGTTCTTCCATTTTTGTCATTATAATCCAATCAGTTTTTTCTTTTACATATGTTCCATCCGTATGAAGATCTAAATTTGTATAGGCTTTTCTAAGATAAGAATCGCTACTATCTTGATGCTTTACATAAAATCTTGCATAGTATTTACCTGTCATTGAGTCAAAGTTAGGATTGCCAATTAGATAAGCAAGACCTGTTGAAAGCTTGACTAAAAAATCTTTGTCAAATTTCTTATTTTTAATATCAGGCTCAACTATAGCGGTCCCGGTTTCTCGATCATTAAGAATTTCACTTAAGGTTTTGCTCAGTTTATTTTGAAATACTTCATCCAAGCTTTTTGCCAAGCTAAATCTAGAAAATGGTTTGTATTCTAAAGATAAAATTGAATGTTTTTTAAAAGGAAAAATCAACCTATCAAGATCACTTTCGTTTAACTTAATTACTCGAACTCTCTTAGAATTATTATGATGTGATAATGAAAAGCTCATTTACTCAATAGTGCCCATAATCCACAAAACAATAAAAATTGCTAGTATTGGTTCCATTTTTTAATTTTACCATAAATCAAATGTTAGTCAAAAAGCTTAATAAAATTGCAGAAGTGACCGTAGGTATTACTAAGTTTTTTTTAGATATTATAAATATTGCAATGCAAGTGAGGAATACTATTAGTCTAATTGTAAGCTCTGACTCAGCTAAAACTCCAGCAGGAAATATTATCATTCTTCCAAGTAATGCGGCCAAAGTTGAATAAGCAACACAATTAAACCATTTAAATATTTTTGATTTCACACTAACTTTTTCTGAAGTAAGTGCTCCCATGAATCTAGATATATATGTAGCAATTGAAGTTGCTATAATAGCAAAAATTATAATTTGACTACTTACCATCTTTTTCTCCAAATAAATAAGCAATAGTGCCTGCTATCAATCCAGCAAATAATAATGACCACTCAGTAGAAAACAAATAAATAACTGGTCCTAAAGTTGTTCCTAAAATTACCGAAATAGATATGGCTATGTTTTTCATGGCGCCTATCATCATACAAAAAAAATAAATTGGATTTACAATTGCCAATCCAATTAACATTTCTTTATTTAAGAGATCTGCTGCTAGGTAACCAATAACTGTCATTAGAACAGCTGTTAACCAAGTTCCCGTGCCAATACCTATCCAAAAATCTATTCTATATTTGGCATTAATCTTTTTGTAAGTGTCTTTAGCAATTAACCACGATGAAACTGCAAGAAAATGACAAGACAAATAATATTTCCACTTAGGTTGGGATTTGTGCTCAAGTAAAGGAAATAAGGAAACTGTCATTGGATAAAGTCTAAAATTAACTAACCATACTGCTAAAAAAATATTTACTATAGATGCGCCTAATAATAATGACTCTGCCATTACTAATTGTCCTGGTAAGGCATAAGTAAAAAAACTTGATGCTGCACTTTGTTGAATGTTAAATCCAGCATCCTTAAGTAAAGCTCCTAAAGCAATAAAACAAGCAGCTAAAGGTAACGCCGGACTTCTTGCGCCTTTTAAAGATTTTAAACCTGTAAAGAAAGCTTGTGAATTAATCATCCACCAAGGAATAATCTTCCTACGTCTGGATTTTTTAAAAGATCATCCCCTTTACCTGCAATAGCTGTTTGGCCAGATACTAAAACGTATCCTATATCTGCAAACTCTAAACCTTTTTTTGCATTTTGTTCTACAAGTATTATTGTTTTCTTCTCTGCTTTTTGAAGATCGTCTAAAATTTCAAAAACCATATTTATATATTTTGGTTCCAAGCCTATTGATGGCTCGTCTACTAATAAAACAGATGGCTTCATAACTAATGCTCTTGAGATTTCTAATAACCTTCTCTCACCGCCTGATAAAACTTTTGCAGGTTGATTCCTTCTATTTCTTAATCTCTCATATTTTTGAAAAATTCTCTCAGCTTCCTCATAGGCTTCGTCCTGTTTATCTTTGATGTATCCGCCCATTAAAAGATTTTCCTCAACAGTCATATCTGGAAATACCGAGTTATCTTGTAAGATATAAGCTATGCCCACTTTACTAAGTTTCTGAGCAGGAGTTAATGTCGTAATTTCATTTCCCTCTAATTCAATTTTCCCATCAAAAATATTCGTAAATCCGTATATGGAGTGAAGTATTGTAGATTTTCCTGCTCCGTTAGGACCTATTAAACATAACGATTGAGCCTTACTGACTGTTAAATCAAAATTATGGAGTATCTCCATTTTTCCATAACCTGCATTTAGGCCTCTTATGGTTAGATGAACGTCGTTAGGAGATAATTTATTTAAATCTTCTAAACCAGGTGCTTTACCTAAAACATCGTATTGATTTGCCATTATTGCGCCCCTAAATAAGCGTCAACAACACGCTTATCATTTTTAATTTGATCTGGTGAACCTTCTGCTAGCATTTTACCGTGCGCTAAACAGAAAATTTTTTGTGCTAAACTCATAATTACTTTCATATTGTGCTCTATGACTAATAAAGTAATTCCGTAATCTTTATTTATTTTAATCAATCTATCTATGATTCCATTGATTAAAGTTGGATTAATTCCAGCTGTAGGCTCATCTAACAAAAGCATTTTAGGTTCATTCATTAGAGCCATTGCTAACTCAAGTAATTTTTGTTGTCCAAATGATAAATCTCCTGCTCTCAAATTTCTTTTTTGGTAAAGGCCAACAAAGTTTAAAATATTTTCTGCTTTCTCAGTAAGCTCTACAGGTACTTTTGCAAAAATAAATCCTGAATCACTAGCTTTGTGACTTATAAGCATATTCTCTACACAATTAAGTTTTGAATAAATTCTTGTTTGTTGAAAGGTTCTTAACAAACCAAGTTTAGCGACTGCTGGCACAGGCATTTCAGAAACTTCTGTATTATCAAAAACAATTGATCCTTTGTCGATCGGATGAGTTCCAACTATAGAATTAAATAAAGTAGTTTTACCTGAACCATTGGGTCCTATTAAACCAACAATTGATCCTTGTTCGACCGAAACAGAAATATCTACGTTAGCTTGCACTCCACCAAAAGATTTACTTACGTTTTTAACTTGTAAAATACTCATTTTAATTCTACCTGTGCTTTTCGATCTTTTTCATCTATCACTTCACCAAATCTTTCAGGGTATTTTTCTCGCAACCAACCCATTAATCCTTCTGGGAAATAAACTACGATTACAACAATTAAAACTCCTAGCGCAACATACTGCCACCCTAATATTAATGTCCAAAGACCTTCTTTGAAGAAATGGAATAACGTTGCTCCAATTACTGGGCCCCATAAAGTTCCTTTTCCACCAAGAATTGCCATGAGAACCATGAATACTCCCATCTCTCTTCCGTCAAAAGCAACATCAGTAGAGTCTATATATCCAATTAATCCACCCATAATTCCACCTGCAAGACCACAGAAGAATGCGGAACACATCCAACCTACAATTTTATATTTCATAGTTTGAATACCCATTGCTTCGGCTTTATCTTCGTTGTCTCTTATCGCGTTTAAAATTAATCTAAATCTGGAACCGTAAATATATTTAACAAAAACAAATGTTCCGATTAATAATGCAAAACTTAAAAAGTAGAAAAACTTTCCTCTAGCTTCAGTATCAACTATTTCTGCAGGAAAAGGTGGTGTAGTAAATCCTTGACCAGCTCCAATGATTTCTATTCCTCCAGCAATTTCACCTGCAGCGATACCTAAACCTAAAGTACAAATCGCAAAGTAATGTCCTCTCAAACCTAAAATAGCATAACCTATGGCTCCTGCGATGATGGCAGGAATAATTGCTGAAACTAATAATCCGACACCTATTCCTTGAAAATATTGCGCTGTAGTATGAACAAAAGTTTTTTCACCGCCACTTTCTGTCCATTCTGCTAATGGGAAAAACATTCCCACTTGAACTGAAGCGGTTAAATACATCCCGAGACCATAAAAAAGAATATTTCCAAAAGTATTGTAACCCATTTCTCCACCTTGTAAATTCCAAGTCATTGCTAGAACAATCAAGACGCAAAGATATGTAAGCTGAACTTTGAAAGCCGAGAATAAATAAGGTGCAGCTAGACCTAAGATAATTAGACCAGAATATAATATTAAATCTTTTTGTTTTACTTTATTCATTTATTTTAAATACTCCCTTTTCTTTGAAAGTTTAAATCTTCTGTAAACTAATATTAAAACGAGCAGCATAAATACTGCTCCAATTCTAAATTCTGTTCCTAGAATATAATCTGCAAACTCTTCAAATAATCCCAATCCCATTCCTGAAACTGCTACTGCTGGTAAATTACCTAGACCTGCAACAATAACTATCATGAAAGATCTAACTGTGTAAGACAGTCCCACATAAGGATGAAGTGTAAGAGTG
The DNA here is from genome assembly GCA_902583585.1 of uncultured Pelagibacteraceae bacterium. Taxonomy (GTDB): domain Bacteria; phylum Pseudomonadota; class Alphaproteobacteria; order Pelagibacterales; family Pelagibacteraceae; genus Pelagilacustribacter. Next base: position 5,290 of record CACHWN010000007.1, on the reverse strand, counting down.
ATTGAAATCAAAGCTCCCGCAATCCCACATAAAGCAGCGTTGATACCAAAAGTTGCAGCATAAACTTTTTCTGTATCCACGCCTAGAATTTTTGCAGCTCTTGCATTTTGTGCTGTAGCTCTTATAGCCCTTCCAAGTTTAGATTTCCTCATGTAAATAACTAGAGCTATTGCATATAAAACACTTATAAAAGCAGAGAATATTTTTGAATTTGGTAGGGTTACTGAATTATCAAATAACATTGTTGTTCCATATTCAGACTGTGCCACGACCACGTCTGCACCGAAAATAAAATTCATTAATTGTTGGAATACAATAGCGATACCAAAAGTTGCTAAAATTGAAATAAATAAGTCTCTATCCACTACTTTATTGATTACTAACTTATAGAGTCCCCATCCCACGAAAAACATTATTATGGGAGAAATGATAACTCCCCAAGCAGGATGAATTCCCCAAAGATAGATAGTGTATGCAATATAACCTCCGAGAATTACTAGATCACCCTGAGCAATATTGATTATATTCATCACACCCCATTGAAGAGCCATGCCGTACGCGATCAATGCAAATAATATGCCTAAAAGAATTCCATCCAGTGATGCCTGGACCATTAACATTGGAGCTTTAAAAATAAGAAAGTCCATAAAATTTCAAAACTTATAAAAGAAAAGCCCCTAGAAAACTAGGGGCTTTTCAAATTATTCAGAAGTTATTAGCTTCTTTCAGACCATTTCGGGATTGGATGATAGAACTTATCAGAAGCCCATTTTGTAGGAGCTACTACTCTATTCTCACAATCATCGCCTTTACATCTTACTTGGAACAAGATCATTGGCTTAGCAACGTTTTGGCCACCAGGTCCAAATTTAATGTTTCCATAGAAAGTTTGCATTTCTGTATCAACTAGCGCATCTCTAACTGCATCTCTGTCAAAAGAATTTGCTCTTTCGAACGCATCTTTAAACACTAACAATGCTGCAGAAGACTCTGCTGATTGATATGGCGGGTCATATCCAAATTCTTTTTGGAAGTCTTTAGCGTATTTCTTACCAGAGCCAAAGAATTTATCTTTGTAAGATAAATTTTTGTGCCACTGAGAAGCACACAATGCGAATTCTGATTTCTTTCCGTGTTGTTTAGAAAGTTTTGCAGCATCACAGTGTGTCATCGCTAACATAGGAACATCAACTTTCATTTCAGAAATTTGTCTGATTGCAGTTAATGCGCCTTTTGTGTGACCTGATACAACGAGTACATCTGGCTTAACAGCTTTTACTTTAGCCAATGTAGCTGCCATATCGTTAAGTTCTTTTGGTAGTTTGTCATCGATGATGATCTCAGATCCAGTTCTTTTCGCTGCATCTAAAATACCAAGTCTCACGTCTTGTGAGAAAGCATCTTGTTCAAATGCTTGAGCAATTTTTACTCCTTTACCACCGTTTTTTTCTACCGCTAAATCGATAGCTACTTCAAGGTATTGGTTAGCTGGTGATAACACCGCAAACAAATATTTGTATCCTTTAGTAAATAAAGATCTAGATGCACCATTCGCCTCAACCATAGGAATTTTATATTTCTCGGTTACTGGTGCAATGGCTTTTGTTAAGCCTGAACTGTATGGTCCAAGCATGTAATGAACGCCATCTTGTTTAATTAGTCTTTCAGCTAACTGAGCGGCTCTTTTTGGGTTTGACTCATCATCATAGTAAATGATCTCAAACTTATATTTCTTACCTTGTACTTCTACTCCACCCATTTTGTTAATTCTGTCAACGGCCATGTTATAACCATTTTGAGTATGAACACCATTTGAAGAGTATTTACCTGTAAGAGATATTGCAGAACCTAACACAATGTATTCACCTTCTACTTTTGCAAAAGAAGAAGTAAAAGAAACAAGTGCTAAAGTTATTGCTGAAATAAATGTAACAAATAGTTTTGCTATTTTATTCATTATTTCCCTTCTTGTTAATTAATTAATTAATAATTTATTAAAACAAGAAATAGAGATTTTGACAACAGTAAGAAGTGATTAAAAATTCTGTGTCGCAGCAATGTAAACTGCTAAAATTAGAAGAACACACGCAGAAATTGTATTTAATAGCATTGGTTTACTTCTTAGCCATACTGAAATTTTTTCAGCTGCCAATCCATAAATCATTAATGTTAAAAAATCTAACACTACATATGTAATTAATAATATTAAAAACTGTGAAATAATATTTGATCCGAAGTTTATAAAAGTAGGAAAAATTGTTCCAAAAAATAAAAGTGCTTTTGGGCTTAAACCTGCAACTAATAATCCATCCTTATAAAACGATAGTGGTGATTTTAAATTTTGATCTTTAGAATTAAAACTTCTTATTTTAGAAGTTAAAGTGTCATAGGCTAAATAAACTATATAAAATATCCCCGCCCACTTTAAATAGTAAAGGACTTGAGGGTTATCACTTAGAAAAGAGCCAATTAAAAACACTACTAAAATAGCCTGGATAGTATTTGCGGATATATCTCCTAAAGCAGTCCAAACAGATCTATTTAATCCATAGTTTAACGTGTGTGAAACAATTACAACTCTGGGCGGACCTGGAGAAATAAATAAAAATAAAATGATTTGTAAAAATATTATATAGTCTGTTGGAAACATTTGATTAGTCACTATATATAAATTTATGAAGAAAAAAAGTTTTATCCCTCAAACACGAGTTAAAAATCCCGAGCCAAAAGAAAAGGATGATAATTGGATTATTTGGGCTGCTTGGGCAGATAGGATTACTTTTGAAGAGATAAAAGAAAAAACTGGGAAGAATGAGTCTCAAGTCATCAAAATAATGCGAAAAAATTTAAAACCAGGCTCCTTCCGCTTATGGAGAAAAAGAGTGCATAATACTAGCATCAAACATAGGAAAAAATTTCAATTAGGTAGAAAAAAACTAAGAGAAAAAATAAAATTAACTGATATATTTTAATTATGAAAAAAGTCACAATGTATACTGGCAATCCATGCTCATTTTGTGCAGCAGCCAAAGCGTTATTAAAAACAAAAAATGTTGAAATTGAGGAAATCGATATTTGGGCAGATCCAGCTAACGCAAAAGAAATGTTACAAAGAACAAATGGCGCAAGAACTATTCCTCAAATTTTTATCGGCGATCATTACATTGGTGGTAATGACAAACTTCAGGAAGCCAATAGAAATGGCGAATTAGATAAAATAATAGATGGAAAATGAGGAGAAATTTTTTAAAATATTTAAGCTTGACAATTTTTTCTTCTTTTATTCTTCCTTTAAACTCACTATTTGCTAATACAAAAAAAATTATCAATAAAAACCTTACAAAAAAACAAAAAGAAATAATGTTTAACGAGGGTACTGAAAGACCCTTTTCTAGTGATTTACTTAGAGAAAGTAGAAAGGGTTTTTATCATTGCGCTAATTGTGGAAATAAACTTTTTGCTTCTACCAGTAAATTCGACAGTGGCACTGGTTGGCCATCATTTTCAGAGGCTTTACCTGGAGCATTTAAAACTAAGATAGATTATAAATTTGGAATGAAAAGAACAGAATATCATTGTGCTAAATGCGGCGCGCATCATGGACATGTCTTTAACGATGGGCCAACTAAAAGTGGTAAAAGATTTTGTAATAATGGTCTTTGTCTTATTTTTAGACCTGAATAAAAATCTTTTATTTAATAAAAAAATAGTGGAAAAAAATTAAAATTATTGTGAGACGTAATTTCTTAATTGATAAATCTTTTTATAATTTTTGAAGCATCAATTAAAGAACCTGAGGCATGTTTGCCTTCAATTATATAAAGTTCACTTTTTAACCCTTTAGTGATTAACATTTCATGATAGTTTTTTGATAATACTGGAAATGTATTTGTGTCATCCCTCCCAACAATAATAATTGTATGAGAGTCTTTGGAGATTCCATTTATATTTCTATGAGGTGAAGTTTTCAGTTTAAAAACACTTTCTCCCTTCATTTTTCTCCAATTCTCAAAATTACAAGGGCAAGAAATTAATATTGTTTTATCAATTAAATTTGGGATACGGCTATTTATTGTAGCTAAAGAAAATGCGCCTCCAGAATGGCCAATCATAATTAAACTATTAGCTCTGTAGTATTCTTTGAGATTTTGAGCTGCTTTTGCAACTAACTCTAATTTCTCCCATTTATAATTAGTTTTTGATTTTCTAGTTTCTTGGTAATCTCCATAAGATTTTCGCCCTGAGTCAAGAGTGTATCCTGGTCTTCCGAGAAAGAAAAAATTAGCATTTTCTGACAGCAATTCATTTCCTAATTTCCAATATCCCTTTTTTCCAGGAGGTTTTACGCCAGAAGATAAATCGCCATGTAAAAATATAATTAAGTTTTTTTTGTTTTGCTTTATATCACCAATGGATTGGAGTGCTATACACTTGTTTTTTTCAGCAGAAACAAAAGTTAAAAAATCTTCCTTTTCACATGCTAAAGAATAATTGGGAAAGATTAAAAAAATTAGAAATAAGACTTTATCCTTTATCATTTTATATCACTAGAAAAAGGCATCGCATCTCCTGCCCCGAGCTTTGTAGTAGAAATTCCTGCAACTTTATTTGCCAATTTTAAACACTCTTTTATTGGTTTTTCTTTTGATAGCCCGTAAGCTAAACCTCCATTAAATGCATCTCCTGCTCCGGTGGTATCAATGGCTTTAACGGAGTTTGCTTTTAAGTAAATTTCCTCTTTTCCATCAGAATAAAATAAACCTTTTTCTCCTAGAGTAATTATTACTTTTTTTATTCCTAGATTTATTAATTTATCTGCTGCCTGCTTTGCTTCTTGATCATTAGTAATCTTTATGCCTGTATAAAATTCAGCCTCGGTTTCATTAGGTGTAAAAAAATCGATATTATTATAAAACTCATTTGAAATTTCAGATGCTGGTGCAGGATTTAAAATTGTAGTGCATCCATTTTCTTTAGCAGTTTTCAAACAATGTAATGTAACATCTTTTGGAACCTCTAATTGAGTTAAAAAAATTTTTGATCTTTTTATTAAATTAATTTGTTTTTCAATTTCGCTTATTCGCAAAGAACTTGGGGCGCCTACAATTACATTTATTGCATTTTTTCCATTATTTTGATCAACTAAAATTCCAGCTACACCAGTTTGTTGTTTGCCATCTTGAATTATATTTTCTGTAGAAATTTTATTTTTTTCTAGAGTTTTAAGAGCTAACTCTCCGTATGAGTCTTTACCAATTTTACTTATAAAGTTTGTATTTCCGCCAAGTCT
>CACHWN010000006.1 GCA_902583585.1 uncultured Pelagibacteraceae bacterium | reverse complement strand
TTTCCTGCAACTTTTTTTTGGGTGGGAAGGAGTTGGATTATGTTCATATTTACTAATTGGTTTTTGGTATAAAAAAGAGACCGCAAATAACGCTGCGATAAAAGCATTTATTGTAAATAGAATTGGAGATTTTGGACTTGCAATTGCAATATTTTTGATATTTTTCTTCTTTGGAACTATAAATTTCGATGAGGTTTTTCAAACAATACCTCAGTTTACAGACAAAAAAATAGAATTTTTTGGTTTTGAGGCAAGCTTGATTACGCTTGTATGTGTTTTCCTATTTATCGGAGCAATGGGAAAATCTGCTCAATTTTTACTTCATACTTGGTTGCCAGATGCAATGGAGGGTCCAACACCAGTTTCAGCTTTAATTCATGCAGCAACAATGGTTACAGCAGGAGTTTTTCTTGTTGTTAGATGTTCGCCAATTTTTGAATATTCTCAAGTAGCTTTAAATTTAGTAACAATTGTGGGAATGACCACAGCGATATTTGCTGCCTCAATAGCATTAGTGCAGAATGATATTAAAAAGATCGTAGCTTATTCAACATGTAGTCAATTAGGATATATGTTTTTTGCTTCTGGTGTTGGAGCTTATCATGTAGCAATGTTTCATTTGTTTACCCATGCTTTCTTTAAAGCGTTATTATTTTTAGGAGCTGGTTCCGTAATACATGCATTCAAAGACGAGCAGGACATTAGAAATATGGGCGGAGTTCGAAAAAAACTTCCTTTTACTTATTTCTTTATGATTATAGGAACTTTGGCATTAACTGGATTTCCTTTTCTTTCAGGCTTTTATTCTAAAGATGCAATTATTGAATTTGCATATCTTACAGATTCTACTTTAGGCAATTATGCAGCCACAATTGGAATTTTTACAGCATTCTTAACGTCAATTTATTCTTGGAGACTATTTTTTAAAGTTTTTCATGGACCATATAATAATAGAAAAATTCAAATTAGTGAGACTCACGAGTCACCTTTAGTTATGTTGATACCTCTAATATTTTTGGGAATAGGAGCAATTTTTTCTGGATACCTCTTTAAAAACACTTTTATAGGACATCAAAGTAGTGAATTTTGGCAAAATTCAATCTTTTTTTTAAATGAAATTAAACATGAAGCTATACCATTATGGTTTTTATTAACTACCCCGGTCTTAGTTTTAATATCAATACCTATATCTTTTTATTTATTTATTCTGAGCCCTAAAATAATAGAAGAATTTAAAAAAACTAATTTGCCTTTGTACGACTTTTTACTAAACAAGTGGTATATAGACGAATTATATGAAAAAGTTTTTATCAGTCCAGCAAAAAAAATAGGCTCATTTTTTTGGAAAAAAGGAGACGTAGGAATAATAGATAAGTTTGGCCCAGATGGTATTTCAAAACTAGTTAAAAGCATATCAAATAAAACAGGACGCCTGCAAACAGGATTTATTTATGATTATGCTTTTGTAATGTTACTAGGTTTATCAATTCTATTAACATATCTAATTCTAAAATAAAATGAACTTTCCAATATTATCAACTTTAATATTTTTACCTTTAATTAGTTCCTTTTTCATTTTACTTTCTAGAGATAAAACAAATAATATTAGCTCAATTTATATTTCTTTATTCAGCAGTTTTGCTACTTTCTTTCTTTCATTATTTCTGTGGTACTCTTTAGATTTCAGCTCACCAAAATTCCAGTTCGTTGAAGAACAATCTTGGATAAATAATTTTATAAAGTTTAAATTAGGGGTAGACGGAATATCAATACTTTTTATTGTCTTAACCACTTTCATTACTCCTATTTGTATTATTTCTTGCGTAAATAGTGTCAAAGTAAGAATAAAAGAATTTTTAATTGCTATCTTAGTGCTAGAAACGTTTATGATCGGTGTATTTTGTTCACTTGATCTTGTAATTTTTTATTTATTTTTTGAAGCTGGTTTAATACCAATGTTTTTGATTATAGGAGTTTGGGGTGGAGCTAGAAGAGTTTATTCTGCTTTCAAATTCTTTTTGTTTACTTTACTTGGTTCAGTCTTGATGCTTGTGGCTATAATAGTTATTTACTGGCTAACTGGTACAACTGACATAACTCAAATATACGAAATAAAAATACCTAAAGAGTATCAAAATATATTATGGCTAGCTTTCTTTAGCTCTTTTGCAGTCAAAATGCCAATGTGGCCAGTACATACTTGGCTACCAGATGCACATGTTGAGGCTCCAACTGCTGGTTCCGTAATTCTTGCTGCGATTTTATTAAAGATGGCCGGATATGGATTTTTAAGATTCTCTATACCTTTGTTCCCAATAGCATCAGAATATTTTACACCATTGATATACACTTTAAGTATAATTGCGATTATATACACTTCTTTAGTTGCATTAATGCAAGACGACATGAAAAAATTAATTGCTTATTCCTCTGTAGCTCATATGGGTTACGTAACTTTGGGAATTTTTACTTTAACAAAACAAGGTATTGAGGGTAGCATTTATCAAATGATCAGTCATGGGTTAATTTCAGCAGCGCTTTTCTTATGTGTTGGGGTTGTATATGACAGGCTAAATTCTAGAATGATAAGCACCTACGGAGGTTTAGTAAACTATATACCAAAATACTCCTTTTTATTTTTAATATTTGCATTAGCAGCACTTGGTTTACCTGGTACTTCAGGATTTTTAGGTGAGTTTCTTGTTTTAACTGGAACGTTTCAAAAAAGCTATTTAGCAGCCATGTTAGCAACATTTGGTGTAGTGCTAGGAGCAGCATATATGCTTTGGCTTACAAAAAGAGTAATCTTTGGAGTCACGAACAACCCAGATATCAAAAAGTTAAATGATATTAATAAATCTGAAATTGTAATGTTAGTTAGTTTAGCATTTTTAATTCTTTTTTTTGGATTTTATCCATTGCCACTAATGGAAACCTTTAACGTATCAGTAAATAGTTTGATTACAAATTATGAAACAGCTCTAATTTCAAATTAAATATGATTAATAATTTAAATATAATGTTGCCAGAAATCTTTTTAACTTTATCTGTCTTTTCTATTCTGATGATTGGTGTCTTTATCAAAAATAGCTTTAATTTAATATTCAATCTAACTTCAATAATAATTGGTATAACTATTGTAATAATTTTAACAAGCCCAAGCGACGAGGAAAAGATATTTTTAGAAAGCTTTACAAGAGATGCTTTCTCAAATTATTTTAAAATTTTGATACTTTCGTCCTCATTATTTGTTCTTAATTCATCTAAAAATTTTATCGAAGATAATAAACTAGATAAATTTGAATACCCTATAATTATATTATTATCAATTTTGGGAATGTTTTTCATGGTGAGTTCTAATGATTTAATACTCTTTTATTTAGGATTAGAATTACAATCTTTATCACTTTATATTTTAGCTTCAATTGACAGAGATAACCTAAGATCTACTGAGTCTGGAATAAAGTACTTTGTTTTAAGTGCCTTGTCCTCAGGTCTATTATTATACGGATGTTCACTGCTATATGGGTTTACTGGTTCTACAAATTTTGACATTATTGCGAGTAAACTAATCGAAGAAAATACTGGCGCTGTATTTGCAATGGTATTTATACTGGTCGGGCTTGCATTCAAAGTTTCAGCTGTTCCATTTCATATGTGGACTCCTGATGTTTACGAAGGAGCTCCAACATCTATAACAAGTTATTTTGCAGTTGTTCCAAAAGTTGCTGGTTTAGCTTTATTAATAAAATTTATGTTTATTCCTTTTTCAAATATTTTATTAGAATGGCAAACAATAATAATTTTCATATCTATAGCATCTATGATTTTAGGAGCTATTGCAGCAATGGTACAAAAAAATTTCAAAAGACTTTTGGCATACAGTTCAATTGGCCACATCGGTTACGCTCTCGCTGGAGTAGCCACTGGAGCAATATCAGGTTATCAAAGCGCAATTATATACATATCAATATACGTGATAATGAATATTGGTGCATTTTCTTGTTTATATCTACTGAAGAAAGACGGGCAATATAAAGAAAATATTTCAGATTTATCTGGTATCTCAAAAAAACACCCTCTAATTGCTGTTTCTCTTTTGATAATTTTATTTTCACTAGCAGGTGTTCCCCCACTAGGAGGTTTTTTTGCAAAATTTTATGTTTTCGTAGCTGTATTAGAAAAAGAAATGTATGCATTAGCAATTATTGGACTACTAACGACAGTAATGTCGGCATTTTACTATCTTAAAATCATAAAAACTATTTACTTTGATGATAGTTTTATTACTTTTGATACAACAAAAAATAGGAATGCCCAAATTTCAGTATTCACCAGTTGTATAATTTTAATTACATTTTTTTTGTATCCCTCAATTTTGAATAATTTTGTAGACACATTATTCGTTGGGTAATGAAAATAAAAATAAAAAAGTTTAAAAAGGTTAAGAGTACAAATGATATCGCTTTGAAACTTATAAAACAAAATATTTCTCAACCAACGCTAATTATAACTGATGAACAAACACATGGAAGGGGTAGAATTGGTAAAAAATGGATTTCAAAAAAAGGAAATCTTTTTATTTCTATATTTTTTAAATTTGATCAGAGCAGGATTAATTTCAAGCAATTTACATTTTTGAATGCCTTATTACTTAAAAATGTAATTTCCAAGACTATTTCAAAAAAAATTGAAATTAAATGGCCAAATGATTTATTGTATAATAATATGAAATTTTGTGGAATTTTACAGGAAGTAATCAAATTTAATGATTTTGAGTTTTTGATTGTAGGAATAGGTTTAAATACTAATGTGGTACCACAAAACAAAAGCTTTAAATCAACTAGTTTAAAAAATATATTAAAAAAAAAAACTAATAATCATTTAATTTTAATGAATATTAAGACCGCATATGAGAAACTTCTAAAGGAAAAAAACAAGCTGTCTTTTTCGAGTTTAAAACGGAAATATAAATAGCCGCATGAATTATATAATTGGTGATATAGGAAATACTTCAACTAGAATTTGTTTATTAAATAAGTCAAAAATTTTAAAATCAGTTGTTTTTAATACGAAAAAAATTTTTTTAAGGGGTTTCATTAAAAAAATTATAAAGAAATTTCTAATTAAAAATTTAAGAAAAGAAATATTATTTTCATGCGTAGTTCCAAAAGCTTTAAAAAATATCAAAAAGTCACTAAAAAAAACTAACTATGATGTATTAGAAATTAAGAAATTTAATCTTAAAAAGTTAATTAAAATTAACATAAAAAATCTTAAACAACTTGGATCTGATAGAATTGTCAATTCTATAGAGGGTAAAAGATTTAAAAATTGTTTAATAATTGATTTTGGAACTGCCACAACCTTTGATATTGTAAAAAATGGAATTTACGAGGGCGGTGTTATAGCGCCGGGTATAAAATCATCTATCAAAAATTTAAGCCAAACTACTGCTTTACTACCTATGTTTGATTTAAGAAACAAACAAACTAGTTACGGCAAGAATACAAAAGATGCTTTAAATGCCGGCTTTATATGGGGTTATGATGGATTAATAAATAATATAATTTATAAAATTACTAAAAACTGGAAAATGAATTATAAAATAATACTCACAGGTGGGTATGCAAATTTGTTTAAAAAAATTATTAAAAGAAAAACTATTGTTGATCAAAATATTACTATCAAAGGAGTTTCAAAAGTTTATCAGGAATTTTTATGAGTAAAGAAGAGTTGCTTTTCTGTCCTTTAGGCGGATCAGGTGAAATAGGTGGAAACATGAACTTATATGCCTATGGGAAGGAAGGCGAACAAAAATGGATAATCGTAGATATGGGCGTTTCTTTTGCGGATGACTCTGTGCCAGGCATCGACCTTATAATGCCAGATGCTGGTTTTATTATTGAAAAGAAAGAAGATTTACTAGGAATCATTCTTACACACGCTCATGAGGATCACATAGGTGCCGTTGCACACATATGGCCAAGCCTAAAATGTAAAATGTATGCCACTCCTTTTACTGCAGCTTTAATTCTTGAAAAATTTAAAGAAAAAAAAATTGATATCTCATCATATTTAGAAGTAGTACCTTTAAATAGTAAAATAAAGCTTGAAAGTTTTGAAATTGATTTTGTTACTTTAACACATTCTATTTTGGAGCCTAATGGTTTAAGCATAAAAACTCCTCTGGGAACAGTTTTACATACTGGTGATTGGAAGATTGATCCAAATCCATTGATTGGTGCCCAAATTGATGAAAAAAAATTAAAATTAATAGGAGAAAGCGGTGTATCAGCAATGATATGTGACTCTACAAATATCTTTAGCCCAGGAAGAGCAGGCTCCGAGTCAGACGTAAGAGATAGTTTGTTAAGAATAATGGAAATTAAATCAAAAAGAATTCTTGTAACTTCTTTCGCTTCAAACGTAGCTAGAATGGAGTCCATTTTCTATTGTGCAAAAAAAACTGGAAGAAATATTTGTTTAGTTGGTAGATCTATGCAAAGAATTTATAAAGCAGCGAGAAAATGTGGTTATCTTCAAGGATTGATTGAGCCTTTAGATCCAAGAGATGCAAAAAAAATAAATAAAGATAAAATTTTATACTTAGCCACTGGTAGTCAAGGGGAGCCAATGGGCGCAATGACAAGGATAATAAATGGCGTTCATCCTGATGTATATTTGGAAAGTGGAGATTGTGTTATTTTCTCATCAAAAATTATTCCAGGAAATGAAAAAAAATTATATTATTTGCAAAACTTAATAGTAAAAAACAAGATGGAAATGATAAGTGAGGAAAATGCTTTTGTCCATGTTTCAGGTCATCCTAATAGAGATGATTTGAAAGATATGTATAAATGGGTTAAGCCGCAGTGTGTAATTCCTGTTCATGGAGAACATCGTCATATGGCTGAACATGTATCATTTGCAAAAGAAATGCAGGTCCCAAAGACTTTATTAATTGAAAATGGTGATATGGTTAAAATTCTTCCTGGAGACAAACCACAAATAATTGATAAAGCACCATCAGGAAAAGTTTATCTTGATGGAAATATTAATGTTGAAACAGACTCTAAATCTATAAAAGATAGAAAAAACCTTTCTGCAAATGGATATTTGGAAATAACGTTAATTGTATCAAATAATGGAAGCATAAAAAAACCAGTAATCTCATACAAGGGAATTCCCGAGAAAAATGAGGATGATACTTTTATATTCGATATTGAAGATGAAATAATGAATATTTGTAGAACTTTTTCAATGGACAATAAAAAACAGCAACAAAATTTAATTGAAACTCTAAAACAAAATTGCAGAAGAATAGTAAGAGAAAAAACTGGAAAAAAACCTTTTACAAATATCAATATTGCAAGGATCTAATGGGTATAACTGGCTCTATAATTGTTTATGTGATGATCTGGTGGATAATATTTTTTTCAGTTTTGCCAATAGGAATTCAATCAAACAAGGAAGTTTTTAAGGAAAAAATTGGTGGGATGGATCCTGGAGCTCCAAAAAATCCGAAAATAGCAAAAAAATTTTTAATCACTACATTAATAACTTCTATAATTTTTATAGTTATATATTATCTTGTAGAAAATGATTTTTTAAATTTAAGAGAGTTTTTACAATAATGTTTATTTCAAAATTATTTATTCCCATTACAAAAGATCTTCCAGCAGAGGCTAAAATTAAATCGCACCAGCTAATGCTAAGAACTGGAATGATCAAACAATCTTCTGCAGGAATCTATTCTTGGCTCCCACTAGGTTTTAAGGTGATGAAAAAAATTGAACAGATTGTTAGAGAAGAGCAAAATTCAATTGGAGCACAGGAAATGCTAATGCCAACTATTCAGTCTTCGGAAATATGGAAAGAAAGTGGCAGGTACGATGATTATGGTGAGGAAATGTTAAGAATTAAAGATCGTCAGGGCAGGGAGTTACTTTATGGACCAACCAATGAGGAGCTCATTACAGATGTTTTTAGATCAAGTGTAAAATCTTACAAATCACTTCCTCAACTTTTATATCACATTCAATGGAAGTTTAGAGATGAAATAAGACCGAGATTCGGTGTTATGAGATGTAAAGAATTTTATATGAAAGATGCATATTCTTTTGATTTGTCCGACGAAGAGGCTAAAAAATCATATAATAAGATGTTTTATTCTTATTTAAAAACATTCGATAAATTAGACTTAAAAGCTATACCTATGGCTGCAGACACTGGTCCTATAGGAGGGGATCTATCACATGAGTTCGTAATATTAGCTGAAACAGGTGAAAGTGATATTTACGCTGATAAAAATATTTTTAAAATTGATCCCAATAAATATAAATTAGAAGACGGTTCACTTCAAAAAATGCGGGAAGATTATTCTAAAATTTATGCAGCAACAGACGAAAAATACAAAAAAGAAGATTTTGAAAAATCAGTTAAAAAAGAAGACCAAATTATTACCAAAGGTATTGAGGTAGGTCATATTTTTTATTTTAGCGACAAATATTCAAAGCCTATGAACTGTTTAATAGATGACAAAAGTGGAAAAAAAACATCTGTTAAGATGGGCTCATATGGGATTGGAGTTTCAAGATTAGTTGGAGCTATTATTGAGGCAAAGTATAATAACGAAATAATGAAATGGCCTAAAACCGTAGCCCCTTTTGATATAGTAATTATACCAAGTATAAGCAAAAACAATAAAGAGAACTTAGAAAAGGCCGAAAAAGTTTACAATGAACTAAAAAAACAAAATATTGACGTATTGTTAGACGATGTTGATGAAAATATGTCAAATAAATTTAAAAAACATGACTTAATTGGAGTTCCTTATCAAATAATCATCGGCTCTAAATCTGATGGTGATAGCTTTGAATTTAAAGAGCTCAATGAAAAAAGTGAAATATTAAGTCTCGATAATATTAAATTGAAACTTAAAAGTTAAAACATTGTTTACTAAAGCTGAGAGACTTATTTCTTTAAGAAATTTAAGACCTAAAAAAAAAGAGGGTTTTTTAAAAATTATATCGGTTTTTTCTTTTTTAGGAATCATGATAGGAGTTGCAATTCTGATAATAGTAATGTCAGTCATGAATGGATTTAAAACAGATTTAACAAAAAAAATTTTAGGACTTAATCCACACATTGTCATAGAGTCAAACAGTTATGAAATAAGTAAAAATTTTATTTTAAACCTAAAAAAAAATTTTAAAGACATAAGTTTAAATAGGTCGTTTACGGGAGAAGGAATTATTATTAGTAAAAATAACACAAAAGGAGTTTTTTTTAGGGGAGTAGACAAAAATGATAACAATATTAGTGAATTTTTCAAAAAATATTTATTAAAAGGTAGTCTAGAAAACTTTAATTCAAACAATATATTTATTGGCACAGAACTTGCTTTCAATTTAAATTTAAAAATAGGTGACACTATCAACTTAATGTCATCAGCTTTTGTTAATACCCCATTAGGAAGTCTTCCAAAACAAGAAAACTTCAAAGTGGTAGGCATCTTTAAAACTGATTTTTTGGAATTTGACCAAAATATCATTTTTTTAAACATTAAAGATGCTTTATCAATTTTTAATAAAGAGATAAAAGATCAAAATATTGAGATATATTTAAACGATCCACTAAAAGCCAATTCTTTAAAAGAATCGATACAAAAAATGAATCAAAATTATTTTATTTATACTTGGTCAGATTTGAATAAGTCACTTTTTAGCGCTTTAAAGGTTGAAAGAAACGTAATGTTTATCATTCTTACACTAATTGTAATTGTAGCGGCTTTTAATATTATTTCTGGTTTAACAATATTAATAAAAAATAAAACTAAAGAAATTGCTATTTTAAAAACTTTAGGTTTAAGCAATCGATCTATTAAAAAAACTTTTTTTTTAACGGGATTAACCATAGGTTTTTTCGCTACATTTTCAGGGATAATTTTAGGAGTACTTTTTTCTTTAAATA
The DNA here is from genome assembly GCA_902583585.1 of uncultured Pelagibacteraceae bacterium. Lineage (GTDB taxonomy): Bacteria > Pseudomonadota > Alphaproteobacteria > Pelagibacterales > Pelagibacteraceae > Pelagilacustribacter. The sequence continues at coordinate 59,313 of CACHWN010000006.1, read as the reverse complement.
TAGAAAAATTAAGAATACTTTTGTCATCAGTTTTCAATTTAGAAATATTTCCATCGGATATTTATTTTTTAGATAAATTACCGAGCGAAATTAATCCTGACTCAATTATAATTATTTTTATAATTTCATTATTAATTTCAGCTATAGCTTCATACTTGCCCGCAATGAAAATTTCTAAAATGAGCGCTTTCAGAGCTTTAAGATATGAATAAATTAATTTTAGAAACCAATAATTTAAAAAAGAGCTTTAATCATGTTAATGGTCCTATAACCCTTTTTAATAATTTAAATCTAAAATTAAAAGAAGGTGAACTAGTAGCATTAGTTGGTCCATCTGGTTCAGGAAAATCCTCCTTACTTCATTTGTTGGCATTACTAGATGAGCCATCAAATGGCAAGATAAAGATCAATAGCGAGGAAACCAAAAATTTATCGGATGAGCAAAAAGATACAATAAGAAGAAAAAATATTTCAATAATCTTTCAGGATAATAATTTGTTAAATGATTTTACCGCTATTGAAAATATTATGATGCCTTTAATTATAAGTGGTGAAAATTTAAATAATGCACATGAGAAATCTAAAAAAATGCTTGAAAACGTTAAAATTTCTGACAGGTCGAACCATTTTCCAAATGAACTTTCCGGTGGAGAACAACAAAGGGTTGCTATCGCCAGAGCTCTTATATCAGATACAAAGATAATCTTAGCAGATGAGCCTACTGGAAATTTAGATTTTAAAACTTCAAAAGAAATATTTTCTCTTTTTTTAAAATTAAAAAAACTAAAAAAAACAATTATTTTTGCAACTCATAATAGAGAACTTGCTAACAGGGCTGATTACAAGTTGTTTATTTCTGATGGTAATATAAAACGGGTTAATGCTCGTTAGTGACAAAAATTTTAATAACATAAAAATTCATACTCAATATTCCATATGCGAGGGAGCGATTAAAATTGATGAATTGGCTGAATATTGTAAGAAAAATAAAATTAAATCACTTGGTTTGGCAGATAATTATAATTTATGTGGGGCTTTAGAGTTTTCAGAAAAACTCTCAAAAGTAGGAACGCATCCTATTATCGGTTCTCAAATAAATGTTAAAGGATACGATATTTTAGGAAAAATTACGCTTTACGCAAAAACAGAGGAAGGTTTCAAAAATTTAACTAAATTATCCTCATCTAGTTATCTAAATGCAAAAGACACAGAGGACCCATCATGTGAAATAGAAGAATTATTAGCTAGCAACAAAGATTTAATCATATTAACAGGTAATTACAGAGATTTTTTTGGAAAGTTATTTCAAGCGAATAAATCTAAAGATTTTGATAGCGCTATTAATTTATTAAAAAAAAGTTTTCCGCAAAGAATTTATTTTGAAATTCAAAGACATAACGAAAATCTTGAAAAAAATTTTGAAAATTACTTACTAAAAAAATCAAAATCTTTAAATATACCACTAATTGCAACTCAGGAGATATTCTATTTAAAACCCGAAATGTATGAGGCTCATGATGCTTTAAGATGTATTGGTGAGAAAAATTTTGTAGACGATAAAAGCAGATTTAAACTAAGCAATCAACACTTTTTAAAACAAAATAATGAATTAAAAGAATTATATTCTGATATTCCAGAGGCTTTAGAAAATAATTATAATTTTCATCTCAGATTTAATTTTAAGCCCAAAAAATCGAAACCTATTTTACCCACGATTTCTAGTAAAAATAGTAACACTCCTGAAAATGAACTTTCAAGACAAGCTTTGGAAGGTTTGACACATAGAATTGATAATTTTGTTTTAAAAAAAAATTCATCCCAACCAGAAAATGAAATAAGAAAAATTTATAAGGATAGACTTAATCATGAAATAAATATCATTAATTCAATGGATTACGCGAGTTATTTTTTGATAGTTTCTGACTATATAAGATGGGCAAAAAAAAACTTTATACCAGTTGGCCCAGGTAGAGGATCTGGAGCTGGTTCGCTAGTCGCTTACTGTTTAGACATAACCGATCTTGATCCCATTGAATATGACTTAATTTTTGAAAGATTTTTAAATCCAGATAGAATATCGATGCCAGATTTTGATATTGATTTTTGTGAGGAAAAAAGAGACCGAGTCTTTGAATATTTAAAAACAAAGTATAAAGATGGTGTAGCCCACATTATAACCTTTGGTAAACTTAAAGCTAGGATGGCTTTGCGAGATGTTGGAAGAGTATTAGGTTTATCATATGGACACGTAGATAAACTATGTAAAATGGTTCCTTTTGATCCTTCAAGACCACTTACACTTCAAGAGTCAATAGATAGAGAACCTAGATTTCAAGAAGAAGTAAAAAAAAATATAAAAGTAAAAAAACTCTTAGAATTATCCCTTAAATTAGAAGGGCTAAACAGAAATATGGCAACACATGCTGCGGGTGTTGTAATAGCTGGAGAAAAATTAGCAGAACAATTCCCCCTTTATATCGATAATAATTCTGACTTAATTTTACCATCGACTCAATATGATATGTACTCATCTGAAAATGCTGGATTAGTAAAATTTGATTTACTAGGATTAAAAACACTTACAGTTATTGATAAAACATTAAAAACATTAAAAATTAAAAAAATAAATTTGGATATTAGTAAAATAAATCAAAATGATAAAGAAGTTTACTCCCTTTTATCTACAGGCGAAACTACAGGGTTATTTCAACTAGAGAGCGCCGGCATGAGAGAAGCGATAAAACAAATGAAGCCAAATAAGTTTGATGACATTATAGCTTTAGTTGCATTGTATCGTCCTGGACCTATGAGCAATATTCCTATTTATAATGATTGCAAAAATGGTTTAAAAGAGCCAGATTATATTCACCCTACATTAAAAGAAATATTAAAACCTACTTATGGAATAATTATTTATCAGGAACAAGTAATGCAAATTGCTCAAACATTAGCAGGATTTACTGCAGGCGAAGCTGATATCTTGAGAAGAGCGATGGGTAAAAAAAAGAAAGCTGAGTTGGATAAGCAAAAAGAAAGATTCATAAATGGAGCAACCAAAAAAGGAATCACAAAAGATGTAGCGAATTTCGTTTTTACAAAAATTGAACCATTCGCTCAATACGGATTTAATAAAAGTCATGCTGCTGCCTATGCTTTGATAGCCTATCAAACTGCATTTCTAAAAACCTATCATAAAGAGGACTTTATTGCTGCAACGATGAACACAGAATTAACAAATACTTCTAAATTAAGAGAATTTGTTGAAGAACTAAGAAGGCTTAAGGTAGAGATTGTTCGTCCCTCAATAAATAATTGTTTTGCAGAGTTTAAAGCTATAGATGGAAAAATTCATTACGGTCTTGGAGCAATTAAAAATGTTGGTTTTAATGCAATTTCAAATATTATAAAGGAAAGGGAGAAAAATGGTAAGTTTAAATCTTTTGGGGATTTTATTGCAAGAATTGATCCCAAGGATATTAATAAATTACAGTTAGAGGGTCTTACTAAATCTGGAGTTTTTGACGAATTTGATCCTGATAGAAATAAAATACTTAACTCAATTCCAAAAATTATCCAACATACTAAGAATATAGACGATGATAAAAAGAACAACCAAACAAGTTTATTTGAAAATCAAATAAATGTGGTAAATAATTTTGAATTTTTACCGTCCATTCCTTGGAAGCAAAAAGAACTTCTTGCTGAAGAATTTAAATCACTAGGTTTTTACATCTCAAATCATCCATTAAATGAATATGAGGATATTTTTAAACAACTAAATATTATTTCTTACAATGAATTTTACCAAAATGAAAATGGCGAAGGCTTAGTCGCAGGAACAATAATGTCAATACAGGAAAAGAAAAGTGCGAAAGGTACACCTTATGCAATAGTAAAATTTAGTGATAAAAAAGGAGAATTTGAATTATTTTTATTTTCTGAAATGTTAGTTGCAAATAGAGATAAATTAAAAGAGTCTGAGTCAATAGTTCTTACATTACAAAAAGATAGAATTACAGGCGAAAATTCAAGAAAAAGAATAAACGTTAGAAAGATCTCTAGTCTAGAAACTTTAATAAATGAACCTTTTTCAAATGTAACTATAGAATTAAAAGAAAATTTTAAAATTAATGAAATAAAAGAAATTTTAGCTAGTAATGGCAGTACAAAGATAAATTTATTAATTAATGATAAAAAACAAAAGACCCATTATACTCTTCAAAATAATAGAAAATTTAATATAAAACATTTAAAAGCCCTAAAAGCTAAGGAATACGTGGTAAAAATTTCAGATTAGAGTATTGATTTTTAAGGTCGATTGTATATATCAAGTATTTATTTCGCACACAGTTATAAGGGTATAGCCCTACCGGTCCAATTTGGAGTTACTGTGGTGGATTAACCGGAAAAAAATATGAACGTACCAAAAGTTGATATAAAGCAGTTGTTAGAAGCAGGAGTTCATTTAGGTCACAAAACACTTAGATGGAATCCAAAGATGAAAAAATATATTTTTGGTGAAAAAAATTCTATTCATATAATTGATCTAACACAGACAGTAGAGTTTATTAAAAATGCACTCTTAAAAGTACATAAAGTAATATCTGCAGGCGGAAAATTGCTAGTTGTTTCTACAAAGAAGCAAGCTTCTGAACAGGTAAGTGAGCTAGCAAAAGATACCGGGCAATTCTATGTTAATTATAGATGGCTTGGAGGTATGCTAACTAATTGGAATACTATTCAAAATTCTATTAAACGACTCAAGAAATTAGATGATCAATTGTCTAAAGAAAATTTAGGCTTCACAAAAAAAGAAATATTAAAATTTGGAAAAGAAAGAGAAAAACTTAAAAGATCTTTAGGAGGAATATCTGAAATGAAAAAACCTCCGGATTTAATATTTATAATTGATACAAATGTTGAGTCTCTGGCAGTAGCTGAAGCTAAAAAACTGAATATTCCAATTATAGCAGTTTTAGACACAAATTCTGACCCTACAGGAATTGATTTTCCTATTCCAGGAAACGATGACGCCAGAAGATCAATAAATCTTTATTGTGATCTTTTAAAAAATACAATTAAGGATGCAGAAAAGTTTATTAAAGGATCTGAGGAAAAAAAAGATCCAAAAGATAATAAAAAATCTGAGATAAAAAAATAAGTTTCAAAACTAATCCCATGTCAAATAAAGATTTACTAGATAATATAAAAAAATTAAGGGAACTCACTGGTGTTGGGTTTAAAGATTGTAAAGCAGCCTTAGATGAAACGAAAGGCGATCTTGATAAGTCTGTAGAGTTTTTGAGAAAAAAAGGAATTGCAAAAGCATCCAAAAAAATGAGTCGAACGGCTTCCGAGGGATTGGTCTTGGTAAGTGAAAGTGAAGGTAAGGTTTCAATAATTGAAGTCAACAGCGAAACAGATTTTGTTGCTAAAAATGCAGATTTTATAAGTTTTTGCAAAGAATTATCTGAACTAAATTTAAAATCTCAAGGCGATATAGAAATTTTGAATAATTCAAAAATGAAAAACGGATCACTAGTTAAAGATAATATAGTAAACCTAATAGCTAAGATTGGAGAGAAAATTACAATAAGAAGATCTGATTTTTTTGATAACTCAAAAGGTTCTAATTTTTTTTATGTTCATTCAGCTATAGAAAAAAATATTGGAAAAATAGTATCAATTGTTCAATTACATGGGATATCGGAGGGAAAGAATGAAGAGATTGGAAATAAAATTGCGATGCATATTGCTGCCTCAAATCCTCTAGCAATAAACAAAGATCAAATAGACAAAAAAATTGTTGATAAAGAATTAGAAATAATTAAAGCGGAAGTGGAAAATTCCGGAAAGCCTAAGGAAATGGTAGAAAAAATTTCTAAAGGAAAAATTTCTAAATTTTTAAATGATAATTCACTTTTAAATCAATTGTGGATTATGGATCCAAAAAAAAAGGTATCTGACATATTAAAAGAAAACTCTTTAGACAAGGAGTTAAAAGTTATAAATTTTGTAAAATATAAAGTAGGTGAAGGTATATAAATCGTGAGTAGTGAATTTAGTGAAAAAAATTATTCATCGAAGATGGATAAAAGTATCATTTCATTTAAAAAAGATATCTCAACTCTTAGAACTGGTAGAGCAAATACTAATATGCTTGATACGATTAAAATTGATGTATACGGTCAGTTGATGCCAATTGATCAATTGGCTACGATTAGCGTTCCAGAAGCAAGGTTAATTTCTATTCAAGTTTGGGACAAAGCAAATATACAGTTAATAGAGTCTTCTATACAAAAATCAGAACTTGGTATTAATCCTCAAACAGATGGGCAGATCATTAGGTTGAGAATTCCTGATTTAACAGAAGATAGACGAAAAGAATTAATAAAAATTCTTAAAAACATGGGAGAGAAAAGTAAAGTTGCAATTAGAAATATAAGACGGGAAGCGAATGAAGATTTAAAGAAAAAACTAAAAGAAAAAATTATTTCAGAGGATGAAAACAAAAATTATGAAAAAAATATTCAAAAGCTTACTGATACACACATTGAAAATTTAGAAAAAATCTTATCTGAAAAAGAAAAAGAGATAATTCAAATATGAATAAACTCAACCATATTGCTTTCATTATGGACGGCAATGGAAGGTGGGGTAAAAAAAATAATAAAGGAAGGAATTACGGTCATATAAAAGGAGTAGAAACAGTAAAAAGAATTGTAAAAAGCTCTATAATATTAAAGGTACCAATTCTAACTTTTTATGTATTTTCTTCCGAAAATTGGAAAAGGCCCAAAACCGAGATTAACTTTTTATTTAAGATAATCAGTAATTATTTTTCAAAGGAAATTGACAGTGTGATTTCGCAAGGAATAAGGATAAATATAATTGGTGAATTAAAAAAATTATCCCCTGAATTAAAAAAAGTATTAAAAAAAAGTATCCAATTAACAAAAAAAAATAAAAAAATAATTGTTAACTTAGCTATAAACTATGGCTCAAAAAATGAAATAATTCATGCAGCTAAAAATACAAAAAAATTGAATATTAGAAATTTTGAAAAAAACTTATTTACCAAACATATGCCAAATCCAGATATACTTATCAGAACAGGAGGTCATAAAAGATTAAGTAACTTTATGTTGTGGCAATTAGCTTATGCGGAATTTTTTTTTCTCAAAAAATTATGGCCAGATTTTAATTCTAGTGATTTAATTAAAATTATAAAAAAATTTAAATCAAGTAAAAGAAATTTTGGAGCAATATGATCTCGATTAATTTAAAAAAAAGATTTTTTACCTCTATATTTTTATTTTTTTTACTCTTTTTAATATTTAATTATAAATTTATTCTTATATTTACTTTACTTCTTTTAGGAATGGCATCAGTTTTGGAATTCTTTAATATGTCTAAGAAAATTTTTAAAAGCTCAAATTTTATTTTTCTGTCAAATATATTCTTTACGGTTTATATTTTTTTATTTTGTACTTTTTTTTTCTATTTTTCCAGTTTTATTAAAATAAAAATTGTTTTGTTTATAATTTTGTTAGGGTGTATATTTTCAGATATTGGTGGATATATTTTTGGAAAAATTTTCAAAGGGCAAAAGCTTACAAAAATTAGTCCAAATAAAACTATTTCTGGAGCTTTAGGATCAATCTTTTCTTGTTGTTTAGTTATTTCTTTTTTAAATTATTATCTTACTGGCAATTTAAATTTCAATTTAATCATAATTGGAATCATAATATCCGTTTTTTGCCAACTCGGTGATATCTTCTTTTCGCTTTTAAAAAGAAAATCTAAAATAAAAGATACAGGAAAATTTCTACCTGGCCATGGGGGTATTCTAGATAGGTTGGATGGTATATTAATTGCATTACCAACAGGTTTTATAACTTTAATTTTATTTTATTAAAATGAAAAAAATTATTTCAATTCTTGGATCAACTGGTTCTGTAGGATTAAATGCGCTAAGTATAATTGAGAAGAAAAAAAATTTATTTAAATTTAATTTGCTTTCAGCAAACAAAAATTATTCTTTAATTTGTAAACAAATAGTAAAATACAATCCTAGTATTTTTGTTATTAACGATAAAAAGATATTCACCAAAATCAAGAATAAATTTAAAAAAAAAAAAATTAGAATATTTAATAATTACGACGATTTAAAATTAAAAAAAATTTCCCATATAACTATTTCAGCAATACCAGGTATCGCAGGTTTAAAACCTACTATTACTATGATAGAGAAATCTAAAAAATTTTTAATCGCAAATAAAGAGTCTATAATTTGTGGATGGAATTTAATTGAAAAATTATCTAAGAAAAATAATACCAAAATTATACCAATTGACTCCGAACATTTTTCAATTTTTAAGTTACTCGAAAATCATAAAATAAAAGATATTAAAAAAATTTATATAACTGCATCCGGTGGACCTTTTTTGAATTATCTACCGTATCAGTTAAAAAAAATTAAGCCAACTCAAGCTCTTAAGCATCCAAAATGGAAGATGGGCAAAAAAATATCAATAGACTCCTCAACTTTGATGAACAAAATCTTAGAATTAATAGAGGCTCAAAAATTATTTAATTTAAAGATTGAAACTCTTGACATCCTCATTCATCCTGACTCTTTAGTGCATGCTATAGTTGAATTTAAAAATGGACTTACAAAATTCATTTATCATGATACCTCTATGATTATTCCTCTTGCGAACGCAATATTTGATGGATCTTTAAATATAGAAAAGTTTTACAAAACTAGAAAAAAAATTATTAACGACCTATCATTTAAAAAGGTAAATCCTAATTTATTCCCAATTATAAAGATTAAAAATAGACTAGATGAATACCCATCCACTCCGATAATCATTAATGCGGTTAATGAAATATTAGTTGATCAATTTCTTCAAAAAAATATACGTTTTTCAGACATTAATAAAATCATAATGGCCGTTTTGAAAGATAGAAATTATCGTAAATATGCTATAAGAAAACCAATAAATATAAAAGTAATTCAATTGATCAACGATTGGGCTAAAGAACTTACATTAAAAAAATATGTTAAAACAAATCAGTAAAACAATTATCTCAGTCGTTATTTTTTGGTTAGCATTTATACTTTCAAGTCTAAACTCAGCTATAATAAATAAAATCGAAATAATTGGAAATGATAGAGTAAGTGATCAAACTATAATTGTTTATGGAGATATTAAAGTTAATGAGGATATTAACGAACAGAAACTTAATCAAATTTTAAACGACTTATATTCTACAGATTTTTTTGAGGATGTTAAAGTTCAAATCAAAGATAATGTTTTAATAATTAATTTAAAAGAGTATTCAGTTATAAATAAACTTATTCTTTTTGGCGAACCAAGCAATAGAATTAAAAGTGAGATAAAAAAAAATATCAAATCTAAAGAAAAGGGATCATTTATTAAATCCTATATTTCTCAGGACATAGAAACAATAAAAAATCTTTACTCATCTATAGGATATAACTTTTCAAAAATAGAGGCCAAGATAAACAAAATTGATGATCGAAATATAGATTTAATTATTGATATCACTCGGGGGGAAAAAACAAAAATTTCGTCCATAAATTTTATTGGAGATAAAAAGATAAGAGATCGAAGACTAAGAGATGTTATAGCGAGTGAAGAAGATAGATTTTATAAATTTATTTCAAGAAATACAAATTTTAGTCAAAACTTGATTGATTTAGATATTAGATTGCTTAAAAATTATTATAAATCATTAGGGTACTATAATATAAGAGTTACATCTAATTCAGCTGAAATAAATGATAGCGGCAATATTGATTTAATTTATTCTATAGACGCTGGAGAAAGATATATTGTAAACAAAATTTCTACTGAGGTAGACCCCATTTTTGATAAAGAATTATTTAACCCTCTTAAAAAAAGTTATAAAAGACTAATTGGTAATTTTTACTCTCCATTTGAAGTAAAAAAAATATTAGATGAAATCGATGAATTAATAGAAATAAATAATCTGCAGTTTGTAGAACATAATGTAGAAGAGGAGTTGGCAGATAATACTATTTCTATAACGTTTAATATTAATGAAGGAGAAAGAAAACTTGTAGAAAGAATAAATATACTTGGAAACAATGTAACAAACGAGTCAGTAATTAGAAGCGAATTATTAATTGATGAAGGTGACCCATTCACAAAATTGGCATTAGACAAATCAATTTCTAAAATAAAATCAAGAAATATTTTTAAAAATGTAAATAGTCAAGTTAAAGATGGAAACGCTAATAATTTAAAGATTATAGATATAACGGTTGAAGAAAAACCTACAGGAGAAATTAGTGCAGGAGCAGGAGTTGGAACCAATGGAGGTAGCTTTGCAATTAATATAAGTGAGAATAATTGGTTAGGTAGGGGAAATAGACTTAATTTTGAGATAGAAGTTGACCAAGAGTCATTAATTGGAAATATTAGTTACGCTAATCCAAACTATGATTTTTTGGGGAATTCTATTAGTTATTTTATATCTAGCGAGGAAAATGATAAGCCAGATCAAGGTTATGAAAACACAGTTGTGTCTACTGGTATTAAAACTGGTTTTGAGCAATATAAAAATATTTTTACAAATTTAGGTATAACCGCTAGTTATGATGATTTGAGAACGCTAAGTACGGCCTCAAGCTCGTTAAAAAAACAAAGTGGACAATTTTCTGAATTGTCCGGCTCTTATGGTTTCAAACTTGATACTAGGAATAGAGCTTTCATGCCTACTAGTGGTTCAGTAATTGGTTTTAATCAAACTTTACCAATTTATGCAGATAAAAAATTTATTGCCAACATCTTTCAAGCAAGTAAATATAAATCTTTTTCTGAAGATGTAGTTGGAGCAGCTAAATTTTATTTGTCATCTATAAATGGACTGGATAATGAAGACGTTAGGTTGAGTAAAAGAGTAAAATTAAGCTCTAAAAGATTAAGAGGTTTTGAAAAAAATAAAGTTGGTCCAATTGATGGCAATGATCATGTTGGAGGAAATTATGCAGCTGCATTAAATTTTGAGGCTAATTTACCAAAATTATTACCAGAAAATTCTAATACTGACATTGGTCTGTTCTTAGATTTTGGAAATGTGTGGGGGGTTGATTATGACTCTGGCATAGATAAGAGTAATAAAATTAGGTCTTCAACAGGCATAGCAGCTAGTTGGTTATCACCTTTGGGACCTATGACGTTTATTTTTTCCACAAATTTATCTAAAGCAAGTACAGACAAAACTGAAAGTTTTAATTTTAATCTAGGTACAACTTTTTAAATTATCTTATTATGAAAAAATTTCTTTTTATTATTATTTTTTTGACATTTAATCAGCATTTAGCAGCGGAACTGCCTTATTATTTAGATTTTAAACTAATTCTAAACCAGAGTGAAGCAGGAAAAAAAGCACAAAATATTTTAAAAAAGAAATTAGATAATGGTTTAGCATCTATAAGTAAAAGAGAAAAATCACTTCAAGATGAGGAGAAAAAAATAATTAGTCAAAAAAAAATTATTTCAGCTGAAGAATATAAAAAAAAAGTTACTGAATTAAGAGGAAAAGTTGGCAAGTTACAAAAAGATAGAAACAATCTTTTAAAAGACATATCAACTCAGAGGTCAAAAGCTAGAAACGAGTTATTAAGAAATCTTAATCCAATTATAAAAGAATATATGATTGAAAAAAAGATTAGATATGTCATGGATAAAAAAAGTTTAATTTTAGCTGACGAAAAACTAGATATTACAAAAGATATTATCAAAATTCTTAATAGCAAGTTAAAAGAAATAAAATTAAACTAAGTTGTTTAATGAGTATTAAAAAAACTAAAATCTTTTTTAATTCTAAACCTACATCTTTAAAGAGCCTTTTTCCAAATCATAAAATAAAAAGAAATATTAAAATTAATGTTGTAAAACCCTTAATATCTGCTGGTAAAAATGATTTAACTTTTTATGACTCAAAGAAATACAAACATTTAGCTGAGTCAACTAAGGCTTCATTTTGTATTACTACAGTAAATTTATCTCATGATTTACCAAAAAAAGTCGAAAAAATATTGGTAAAAAACGTCTTGTATGAGCTTGCTATTTTACTAAAAAAGATTTTCAACAGCGCGGATATTGATTATCCTGATTTAACATTAAGACCACCTGTTAAAAAAAAATTTATTTCAGTAAAATTTGGTAATAATGTTTTAATTGGAAAAGATGTAACAATAGGTAAAAATTCCTTTATTGGTTCAAATACCATAATTGGAAAAAATGTAAGCATTGGTAAAAATTGTGTTATAGGCTCTAACGTTGTAATTAAGAATTCAATTATTAATAATTCAGTGGTAATACAGGATGGAAATAGAATTGGTCAAAAGGGATTTGGTTTTATACCAAACAAAAATAAAAATATTAAATTTCCCCATATAGGCAAAGTCATAATCAATGACGATGTTGAAATTGCAACTAATTGTACAATTGATAGAGGCTCTATAGATGACACAGTTATAGGTAAAAATACATATTTAGATAATCAAGTCCATATTGCACATAACGTAAAAATCGGAGAAAATTGTATGATTGCTGGTCAAGTAGGTTTTGCTGGGAGTTCTATTATAGGCAACAATGTTTCAATAGGTGGGCAGGCTGGTATTTCAGGTCACTTAAAAATTGGAAATAATGTAAAAATTGGAGGTGGTAGCGGCGTTGTGAAAGATATTGAGGACAATCAAGTAGTAATGGGATATCCTGCAGTTCCTTTAAGAGATTTTTTAAAAAAAAATGACTGAAAAAGAAATTGATAGAAAAAAAATAGAAAGTTTATTGCCCCACAGGGAACCAATGTTATTAATTGATAAGCTCACTAACATTATTCATTTGAAATCTGCTACAGCTATTATGTATGTAAAAAAAAATAGTTTTTATGTACAAGGTCATTTTCCCGATCAACCTGTAATGCCCGGCGTTTTGATTGTAGAAGCCTTTGGTCAAGCTGCAGCAGCATTAACAGCCCACGGGATTGATCCAAAAGAATATAAAAACAAACTTGTATTTTTAATGGGAATAGATAAAGCAAGATTTAGAAATCCAGTGATACCTGATTGTGAATTACATTTAAATATTGAGGCAATTAGATCTCACGGAAGAGTTTGGAAATACAAAGGGCTGGCCACAGTTGATGGAAAAAGAATGGCAGATGCAGAGTGGTCCGCAACTATTGTTGATAGAAAATAATGATCCATAAATCAAGTATAATAGACCCAAAAGCCCAAATTAATAAAAATGTTAAAATAGGACCATTTTGTTCGATAGGTCCAAATGTGATTTTAGATGAAAACGTCGAGTTAGTTTCAAATGTTCATATAGAAGGAAATACAAAAATAGGAAATGGAACAAAAATATTTCCTTTTGCATCGATAGGAACTCAACCACAAGATTTAAAATATAAAGGAGAAAAAACTAGCTTAGAAATTGGTAAAAATAATATGATCAGAGAATATGTGACTATAAATCCCGGAACTGCTGGCGGTGGATCGAAAACGTACATTGGAAATGATTGTTTATTTATGATTTCATCTCACATCGCTCACGATTGTCAAATTGGGAATAATGTAATAATTGCAAATAATGTCCCATTAGGTGGACATGTTACGATTGAAGACTCTGTAGTGATTGGTGGAAATTCTGCAGTTCAACAATTCACAAGAATTGGAAGATTAGCAATGATCGGCGGTATGACTGGTGTTTTAAAAGATGTAATTCCCTTCGGTTTATCAATAGGGAATAGAAATTTTTTACAAGGGTTAAATTTAATTGGTCTTAGAAGACATAAGTACGAAAATCAGAAAATTAAGGGATTAGATAAAGCATATAAGGAGATATTCGCGTCAAAAAATTTATATGAAAATTTAGGTAGAATTAATGGAGAGTATAAGGATAATGAACTAGTAGGTGAAGTTATTAAATTTATAGAAAAAGATAAAAAAAGACCGATTTGTTCACCAGTAAATTAAAAATTTATGATAGGGTTAATTTTTGGAGAGACAGAATTCCCAAAGTATATTTTAAAAAAAATTAAGAAAAAATATAAATATTTAATAATAGATTTAACCAAAAAAAAGGTTTTCAAAAAAGATAAAAATTCATACTCAGTTTCAATCGGTCAATTTGGAAAAATTTTATCAATACTAAAATCTAAAAATTGCAAAGAAGTTTTATTTGCTGGGAGAGTAAATAAACCAAATTTCAAGTCTATCAAATTAGATTTAAAAGGAATTTACTATATGCCTAAAATTTTAAAAAGCTCAAAATTAGGAGATGCGGCTATATTAAAACAAATTATAAAAATTCTAAACAAGGAAAAAATAAAAACAATAAACTCAAATAAATTTACACCTGAAATAAGTTTACTAAAAGGTAATTATACAAAAATAAGACCAAACTTGACTGATAAAAACGATATAATACAAGGAGAAAAGGCATTAAAAAAAACTGGAAATTTTTCATTTGTTCAAGGCGCTATTTGTAGAAACAAAAAAATTTTAGCATTAGAAGGAAGTGGTGGAACTCAAAGGTTATTAAAAAGAGTTAAAAAGATTAGCAAATTACCTCAAGGTGTCCTTATCAAATTCCCAAAAAAAAGACAGGATTTAAGAGTTGATCTCCCAACCGTTGGATTGGAAACCTTCAAACAGTGCAAAACTGCAGGTCTTAAAGGAATAGTTTTAAAACATAAATTAAATATTTTTTTGGATAAAAGAAAATGTGTCCAATATGCAAATAAAAACAAAATGTTTATTTTAGTAAAATGAAAAAGATACTAATAATTTTAATATTATTTTCTACAAATCTTAATGCTGATAATTTCAAACTAGAGAGAATTATCAAAGGGTTAGATAGTCCTTGGAGTTTAACATTTATTGATGAACAGAAACTATTTATTACAGAGAAGCCTGGAAGTATTAAGTTTATTAATATAGATGAAAAAATAGTAAAAGATGTAAGTCACAATCTTAATGTTTTAGAAGATGGACAAGGTGGATTATTAGATATTCTTTATAAAAATAAAGTTATATTTGTTTCTTATTCTGAAAACAGATCAAATGGACTATCTAGTACTTCTGTAGCAAGAGCAGAGTTTAATACAGAGAAACTTGATTTTAAAAATATTTTTCAAGCAGAGCCACCAATTAATTCTGGGTATCATTTTGGTTCTAGACTTGTGATTAAAAATGAACATTTGTTTATTACTGCTGGGGAAAGAGGTCAGGGTATGATCGCCCAAGATTACACCAAACATCCGGGAAGTATTATTAGAATAAATTTAGATGGAACAATACCAAAAGATAATCCAAAATTTATTAATAAACAAAATTGGCTCCCTGAAATTTATCAAATTGGTGTGAGAAATCCTCAAGGAATGTATCTTTCACCTTTTGATGAAAAAATATATTTAACAAATCATGGAGCTAAAGGAGGTGACTGGTTTGGTACAGCAAATTTTGGTGAAAACTATGGTTGGAAAATTCTAGGCTGGGGAGGTACAAATTACTCAGGAACTAAAATTGGTCCAAAATGGAAACCTGGTTATACAAAGGCAATTAAGTATTGGGTTCCTTCAATTGCTGTAAGTGCGATAACTATTTATCAAGGTGAAACTTTTAAAGAGTGGAATGGTGAAGCTTTAATTGCATCTTTAAAAGATCAATCTTTAAGAAAAATAAGATTTAATAAATCAGATTTTATCAGTGAAGAAATTATATTTAAAGGCAATATAGGAAGAATTAGAGATATTAAAATACACAAGAGTGGCGATCTTTATATGCTTTCAGACAAAGGTGAGCTTTGGAGAATGTACAAGTGAAAAAGATATTTATTCTTACCGGTGAAGCATCTGGAGATAAGTTAGCTTCAGAAGTAATTCGAGAACTTAAAAAAGATTACCCAGAAATTGAATATTTAAGCGTTGGAGGTGAAAATTTAAAAGCTTTAGGAATAAAGTCAATTTATGATTTAAGAGAAATCACTTATATCGGCTTTACCAACGTAATAAGAAATATATTCAAAATTAATAAAAAAATTAATGAAACTGTAAAAGCCATTAAAGATTTTGAACCAGATATTTTATTTACAGTTGATAGTCCCGATTTCACTTTAAGAGTCGCAGAACGATTTAAAAAGATAAATTCTAAGGTAAAAACAATACATTATGTTGCACCACAAGTTTGGGTTTGGAGAGAGGGAAGAATAAAAAAAATTAAAAAGTTCATAGATCATATTTTGTTATTATTTAATTTCGAAAAACCTTTTTTTGATAAAGAGAGTATGAGCAATGAGTTTGTTGGGCATCCTTTACTAAACGAATCTTCAGAAACTAAAATTGATATCAATCAAATTTTTGAAAAAAATAAAGCACTTATTTCAGTTTTTCCAGGAAGTAGAATTTCAGAAATCAAAATTTTAATGCCTATACTTTTAGATTTTATAAAATTAATGAATAAAGATTATAAAGATTTTATATATATTTTTCATTCAACTAAACAACAATATGAATTGATTCAATCCTATATTAAATCACAAGACATTAATAATTGTGAAATAATTAGTGATGATAAAATTAAGTCTCATACTTTAAAGAAATCTGTTTTTGCAGTTGCTAAATCTGGAACTGTTTCTTTAGAAATTTGCAAATCAAAGGTACCATCTGTAATAATTTATAAAATGAATTTTTTAAATTATATAATTGTAAGATCTTTAGTAAAAGTTAAATTTGCTAATATCGTAAATATTGCAGCTGGGAAAGAAGTCATACCAGAATTGCTCCAAACAAAATGTAATCCAAAAAATTTATTAAAAATTGTAAGTTCTTTTTTAGATGACCCTAATAAAATTAAAAATCAGATAGAAGAGACCCAATTTATAATAAATAGGTTTAAAACTGATATTTCGCCTTCAAAACTTGCTAGTCAAGCTTTAGCTAAATTTTTATAGATTAATTTTTTTTACCTTTATTTAAAGCGTTTGCGCAGATTTTTTGAGCTATTATCGCTTCACTCAATAAAAGATTGTTCTTATTATCAATAAATTTTTTTAGACATTTATAATATGACTTTCTGTGTCTAACTGAAAAATCTTCATATAATTCTTTTTTTTCTGAAAAATTATCTGAATCTAAGATAAATTTTTCACCGTATATTTTTATTTTTTCGTAATTTCCAAGTCTACATTTTCTACTGAAAACCATCTCGACATTTACACCGTTTTTAAGTTTTAAATTTACTACAGCATCAGAAAAATCTCCTCTATCGAGGAAATCTTTTGTACTAATTGATTTTGCAATAACTTCTATCTGTTTGGGTTTTGAGTTACCTAACCAACATGCTAAATCAAAAAAATGAAAGCCTTTATCAAAAAAAAGACCACCATTTCTTATAGATAAATTTACATCATGATTGGATGATCTAGATATAATTTGAATATATTTTACTCGTTTTTTATTTACTCTTTTTTTTAAAGAGAAATATTCTTTTGAAAATCTACGATTTAGACCCACACAAAACTTTATTTTATTCTTTTGGATTAAATCTATAATTCTTATAAGTTTTTTATTATTTCTTACAATTGGTTTTTCACAATAGATCATTTTCTTATATTTTATCAATTTCTTTATATAAAAGTCATGCGTATTTGTTGGAGATGCAATTATAAAAAGTTTTATATCTTTTTTTCTTAATATATTGTTAAAGTCTCTTGAGGTATTACATTTTAACTTTTGAGATAGTTTTCTACCAAGATTATAATTTTTATCAAAAACATAATTAAGAGAAGTTTTTTTTATTTTTAATATACTCTCACAATGAATTCTTCCAATTTTTGATAATCCTATTACACAGGATTTTATCATTTAAAATGCTACCCATTTTTTTCTAGCTGATGACTTAACACATCCATCTATAAATTTTGCTGTAAGCAAACCTTCGTAAGCAGTTGGAAAATAAAATCTTCTTTTACTTTTATTAGAGTTAATTTTTGAAGCAATTTCTTTATATAAGTTAGAAAATGCGCTTAAATATCCTTCTGGATGTCCATATTTAATTCTTGAAAATTTTTTTGAAAAACCACTCTCATTAAACCCTCTTTCAAGAATTTTAGTAGCGCCCTTGGCAGCGTTATATTTTAAATATCCAGGTTTATTTTGTACCCATTCTAAACTTCCTTTAGAACCAAAAATTCTAATTCGTAATCCGTAAACTCCACCTTTGGCAGTTGTAGAAGCCCAAAACAATCCTTTTGCCCCATTTTCGTAATTTATAAAAACTTGAGCATTAGTATCAAATTTAATTTTTTTTGAGTATTGCTTTATATCAGCAAATAAACTTTTTCCTTTAAGACCAGTTATGTAATTACATAGGTGATACGCATGAGATCCAATTTCATTTAATACTGTAGAAACCCCAGCTATCTTTTTATCTAATTTCCATTTGAATACCTTTTTAGCATTACCAGGAGTAATTTTTTTTCCATTTGTCCAGTCTTGAACATATTCAACATTAATATACTCAACATCTCCAATTTTTCTATCTTCAATTAATTTTTTTGCGTGTCTAACCATAGGGTAAGCAGAGTAATTATGAGTTAGTCCATAAATTATTTTTTTATTTTTCTTAATTGTTTTAAAAAGTTTTTTAGCTTGAGAGAGAGATCCTGCAAAAGGTTTATCAGATATCACATGAATGTTATTTTTAATAAATAATTCCGCTATTTCTTGATGGCTTCCAGGAGGAGTCATAATTGCAACCACTTGGATTCCTTTTTTGATCTTTTTTTCAAAAAAGCAGAGGTCTTTATAATTTTTATAACATCTATTTTTTTTAACTCCTAAGCTTGTTCCAAATGATTGGTTGATTTTATAATTTCTTGTAAAAACACCTGCTACAATCTCATATTTATCATCAAATCTTGAAGCTATTCTATGTACATGACCAATCCAAGAACCAGGGCCTCCACCGATAATTCCAAGTCTTAACTTTTTCATCGATTAATTCTAACTTTTTTTCCAGTTTTATTACTTCTTATTATGGCATCAAATATTTTAAGTGATTGCAAGCCGTCATTTCCACTTACTTTAGGTTTAGCTTTGCCCAGAACAACGTCACATAAATGATCTATTTGATTTATTAGAGTAAATCTACTTAGTCGAATATTAAAATCTTTATGATAAATTGGCTTCCACCAACTTCTCTCACCTTTGTTGTACCAGTGTTTTAAGTTAGGAAATTGTATCGATCCTTTAGTCCCACCAATATAATAAGCAGACTGATTTGTAATTGGATAAGCTGGATTTTCTCCGGCTGTTAATTCGTAACTAAATGGTGCTACAATAGTGTCAGAAACACTTAATGTGCATAAAGTTCCACTTTTGAATGTAAAATTTACAATTGCAGTATCTTCAACCTCGTACTTTCTAATTTTATTAGAAGTTGTAGCTTGAACGTGTGTGACTGGACCCAATAGATAACATATTAAATCTATATCATGAACAAGGTTAATGCCTAAAGGCCCACCACCTTTTTTAATTCGCCATTTCTCTTTATACCAATCATTATTTTTATACAACCAACACATAACATTTACTGCAACTATTTTTCCTAAATTTCCACTATCAATCTGTTTTTTAACTTTTGTTACAATAGAATTGTGTCTTCTGTGATAACCAATAAGAAGGTGAGTTTTATTTTTTTTTGAACTTTGAATTATTTTTTTTGCCTTTAAAATATTATCTGAAATTGGTTTCTCTAATAAAACTGGTATTTTAGCATTTAAAAAACTGATTGTATGTTTTTCATGAAACTGATTAGGGGTAGCCACGATCACAGCATCTGGTTTATCATTTTTTAATAACTCTTTTGATGAATTATGAAATGGAACTTTAAATTTTTTAGCATGAATTTCTGATTTTTTATTTAAATCGACTATAGAGTGTAATTTAGCTTTTTTAGATAAATTTAAAGCTTTTAAATGTTGACTCCCCATTAGCCCAATCCCTACAACTGCTACTTTAACTTTATTTTTCATTCAAATATTTTATTTGATATATTAATTTGATCTGGATGAATACATGCTTTACCACCAAATCCTAATTTTTTTACTAAATTACATGAGACTTCGAATCCATTCAAATTCTTAAAATTTAGATAAGAGGTATCTATTGGTTTTTGAATATTTTTAGACTTATTAACTATATTTTTTCTAAATTCTAAAATTTCTTTTTCATCTTCTGAAATCTTAAGATTTATAGATTTAGCTAAATCATGAGAGCCAAAGGATATAATTTTGATTCTTTCTTTAAAAGAGCAAATTTCATCAAGATTAGCTAGTCCGTTTATACTTTCCAAAATTGGGATTACATCGGTTTTTAATTTTTCGGTTTTTTTTAATAATATATCTATCTCGATTAACTGTTTTTTTGTTTCAGTGAACGGAAGAAATATCCCAGGGAATTTTTCTGATGTTACAAATTCTAAGTCAGAATTTTTATTAATTCTTATATATGTTTGATTTTTATTAACATTGCAATCTTTTATTATTTTTTTAGCCTGATCTTTCTGGTCTTCAGGAACAGTTGACTCTAAGTCAAGAACAATTAAATCTGAATTTAATGTATATGCTTTTTTAATTTTTTTTTCTTCATGTCCAGGAACGAATAAAACAGATCTATATTTCATACTTACTTAATTTATTATAATCTAAATCAATTCCAAGACCTGGTCCTGAAGGTAATTTATACTTTCCATTCAACGCTCTTTTAAAATTTGGGTAAAATTCTTGATCAATATCCAAATAGAATCTCTCAATATAGGTATCCTTTTCCATTAACGCAGCTAATTGAAGCGTAGCTAAAAAACCTGGCCCAAAATAAGCAGTATGAGGCATTACAGAGATATCATTTTTTTCTGCATGCTGAATTATTTTGAACATCTCGTAAATACCACCAACTTTTATTACCGACGGTTGAATAAAAGTAACTGCTTTTTGTTTAATCATTGACTTAAACTCATATTCTGTACATGCATTCTCTCCACAAGCTATAGGTATCCCTAGTTCTTTATTTAATTTTGCGAGAGTTTCATAATCTTCAGGTGGGTAAATAGGTTCTTCTAACCAAGTGAGTTTCATGCTTTTTAAAAAATCTTTTTTGGATAGTGTTTCTTCATAAGTCCAAGGACAATTGGTATCTAACATTAAAGGAAGATCACCTGTTCCTTTTCTACCAGCCTCAATACAATCATTCTCTATTTCATGTAGTTTAATTGCTTGATAACCGTCGTCTAAAGATTGCTTACATTTTTGTTCTATAATTTTTGGATCTCCATACCTAAAAAGACTTGAATAGGCTTTAAATAGATCTTTATTTTTTTTTCCTAACAATTCATGAATTGGCTTACTTTTTTCTTTGCCTAAAGCATCCCATAATGCAATTTCAACACCAGATATTGCAAACATTGTTATCCCGTATCTACCAAATAAATGCAAAGATTTTTGAAGAGTTAAAAGAAGTTCCGGTATATTACTCATATCTTTTCCTACAATTAAAGGAGCCACCATTTCTTCGATTGCAATTTTTACTGCTTTCCAACTTGTATAACCAAAGGCTTCACCCCAACCAGTGATACCTTTATCTGTTTCAATTTTTACTAAGTTAAATTCTAAACTTTTCCATTCTTTTCCATGAAAAATTACCTTTTTTCCTCCATGGTTAAACGGCATACTCAAAGTGATTGCTTTGATTGATTTAATTTTCATTATCTAAATTTTTTGAAATTCGGCTTCCTTTTTTCTAGAAAGGCCTTTGCGCCCTCAGCCTGTTCTCCAGTTTTAAAATAATCAGGTGCAACTTCTTCGACCATACCTTTTTGGGTAATTTTTAATATTTCTTCAAATTGTTTTCTAAAACTGGCCTTTAATATCTTTAAACAAGTTGGTGCAGCTTTTAAAATTTCATCACCATACTTTTTAACTTCCTCATCTAATTTATCTTTCTTCACTACTGAATTTACCAAACCCCAATTCATCATCTCTTTTGCTGAGTATCTTTTGCAAGTCATCCACATTTCTCTTGCACGTTTGTGTCCTAAAATATTTGCAGAGTGGGCAACTATAGCTCCTCCCGCGGGAGAACCAACTCTGGGTCCATTTTGACCAAATATAGAATTCTCACTTGCTATAGTTAAATCACAAAAGTAAGCCATATGATTTCCACCACCAATCGCGTATCCATCCACTTTAGCTATGATTGGTTTACTACATTTTGTTAAGTGAATATGAAATTCGTATTCATGATCTTGAAATTCTTTAGAGCTTTCCCAGTTCATATCTCCACCTGAGCAAAAGGCTCTATCTCCAGCACCTGACAAAACAATTACTCCAACTTCTTTATCTTTTTCTGCATTATCAAGAGCTGTCTTAAGTTCTTGAAGAGTAACTGGTGTAAAAGCATTTAATACTTTAGGTCTATTTATAGTTACATAAGCGTAATCACCTTTAACTTCATATAATATATCTTTAAATTGCATGTGATCTTATCTCCTCTACAGATTCTGGATTTAATAGCGTTGATAAATCACCCGGGTCTTGGTTTGCTAAACATGATTTTATAACTCTTCTCATAATTTTCATATTTCTTGTTTTAGGTAAATCTTTTACAAAGATTACCTTATCAGGCTTAAATGATTTCCCTAAATCTTTTATAACTAAATCTTCAAAAAAACTTTCTTTTTGATCATTATTTTCTGCAGGAACGATAGATAAAATAATTTTTGACCCTTTATTTGCGTCAGGTATTCCAACAGCAGCGACCTCTTTTGCTTTTCCACTTTTTGCTATTACGCTCTCGAGTTCCGATGGACCAATTCTTTTGCCTGATACTTTTATGGTATCATCAGACCTTCCATGTAAGTACCAATGGCCATCAGCATCTCTACTTGCAAGATCACCATGCACCCAATAATCTTTAATTACACTCCAATAATTATCGATGTAACGCTTATCGTCATTCCATAAACTTTTTGTTAATCCGATTGATGATTTTCTCATTACCAATTCACCCATTTCATTTGTAGAAACTTTTTTTCCATCTAAATTTAAGATGTCTGCGCTCATTCCGGGAATGGGAGCATTAAAAGATCCGACCTTAAAAGGACGATGTAAACAACAATGCAAAATAGAACCAGAAACCTCAGTACCCCCAGCTGAATTCATAATAGGAACTTTAGATTTACCAATGACTTGAAATAACCATTTCCAAGGTTTTTCTGTCCAAGGTTCTCCACCAGTACAAATCATTCTGAGTGAGCTTAAATTTAAATCTTTAAAAAGTTTTTCATCTTTAATCATTTGCGCTCTGATGAGAGCAGGGGAAAGCTCCGTCCAGGAAATTTTGTATTTTTCAATAAGTTTCCAAAAACGAACCTCATCGGGAAAATCAGGCACTCCTTCAGCAATTACCATTTGCGCTCCGTGTGCAGAAGCTATTGTTGCAGACTTAGAACCCACCATCCATCCCATATCAGCCATACACAAATGAATATCTGTTTGTTTAAAGTCTGCTAAAACTCCTTCATCAAAAGACATCTTAGCAACTAAACCAATATGAGTATAAACACATCCTTTGGGTTTTCCGGTTGTACCTGATGTAAAGTGTATAATAGCAGGATCCTCAGCATCGGTTTCCTCTGTTTTTAAATTATCAGAAACATTTTGAAAATTTTCCCAATTAAAGATTTTCTTTCCTTTCTCTTTTCCTAACAAAAAAATTTTTTCTAAAGAAATGACTTGATCTAATTCATTTTTAATTTGATCAAACATTCTTATCTCTTTTGCTTTTCTAAATGTTTTCTCAACAGTAAAAATACCTTTAGCTTTTGCTATATTGAGTCTTTCAATAACTGCCTTTGATCCATATCCAGAGAATAAAGGAAGCACTACA
Source organism: uncultured Pelagibacteraceae bacterium (assembly GCA_902583585.1). Lineage (GTDB taxonomy): Bacteria > Pseudomonadota > Alphaproteobacteria > Pelagibacterales > Pelagibacteraceae > Pelagilacustribacter. Next base: position 35,298 of record CACHWN010000006.1, on the reverse strand, counting down.
CACCCAATTTTTAAAATAGCAAAGTAGGCAATATAAGTTTCTATAAATTGAGGCATGTAAAGTGCGATTACATCACCTTTTTTAAAGCCATTTACTTTTAAAGTATTCCCAACCTTTGAGATTTGCTTATCAAATTCTTCATAAGTAATTGAGCTTTCTTTTCCGTCTTCTCTTTCGGCAAAAATGAAAGTGTTTTTAAAAAATTCTTTATCTTTATGTCGATCTATACAATTTAAAACTATATTAGTTTTGCCTCCGATACACCACCTTGTCCAAGGAGTACCTTTTGATTCATCTAATATTTTTGAGTAAGGTTTATAAAATCTTAAATCCGAAAATTTGATTACATTGTCCCATAACCATCCAGGATCAGAAAAACTTTTTTTCTCAAGTTCGTCGTAATTTTTTAATTTACAATGCTGTATAAACTTAGTTAGTTTTGAATTTTCAATTTGCTCTTTTGATGGTTGCCAAATAATTTCTTTAGACACAAGTCTTATACGTACATACCCTCTTTAATCTTAATAATATTATACATGAGGTCATTTAAAGGTGTTTTAATCCCATGTTTTTTTCCAATTTTAGAAACAGCTCCACTTATGAAATCAATTTCTGTTTTTCTATGCTTTACCACGTCAAATGCCATAGATGATTTATTGGTTTGTCTTGAGTCTACTATTCTATTAAACATTTCTAAACAATCACTTTCACTTACATCAACTCCATCGGCTTTAGCTACTTCTCTAGTCTCAAGGATAATATCCTTTCCTAATTTTCGAGACATAGTTTGATTTTTATTTGAAATATATAAATCTGTATGATGTAAATCAAAAATTGCTGATAATGGACCAATAGCTGTTAAAGCAAATAATTTCATCCATTTTCTTCTTTTGATATTTTCTTCTGCAATTGTTTCTAAGCCATGTGCAGTAAAAGTTTCAGCTAAATCTTTTACCCTTTCACTTGAACCACCTTCGTATTCACCAATCCATGATGGCAAACTTGCGTGGTTTTGAATTATTCCAGGACCTTGAATACTTGAAGCTTGTGTTGTGGAACCACCTAAAACTTTTTCTTTACCAGCTATTTTTTGCATGATTTCTTCATGGCCAATACCATTTTGAAATGACATTAGCACTGTATTATCTCCGATAATATTTTTTGAATTGGATAAAGCTTGCTCTAAAGCTGTAGCTTTACACATAATAATTATTGCATCGACTGGCTTTAAAGTTTTTGGATCAGTCGTCGCATGGATTTTTACTGTTCTATCTCCGCCATGACCCATCATTTTTAAACCTTTACTATTAATTTCGTCTACATGTTCTTTCCAAACATCAATAAGATGAACCTCTAAACCTTTTTCAGCTAACAACCCGCCGAAAAGACAGCCCATAGCACCAGCACCTAACACTGCAACTTTTGTATCTTTCTTTATCATTAAGCTTTCATTTTAACTTGAACACCAAAGAAGCCTGTTGGCTTTATCATTAAAACAACTATCATTAATAAAAAAGCGTATAAATCTTTGTGACTTCCAGAAATATAAAAAGAAGAAGCTGTTTCAAATATTCCAACTGTAAAACCTCCAACTATTGCACCAGGCAGATTACCAAAACCACCTACGACCGCAGCAGCAAAAGCTTTCATAAGAATGATATAACCCATGAATACAACAACTTGATAAGTTGGACCAACTAAAGTTCCCCCTATACCTGCTATGGCACAAGCAATACCAAAAATAATTGATATGTATAGTGGTACATTTATTCCAACCAGATTTGAAACATCTTTGGAGTAAGCTACAGCTCTGATACCTAATCCCATTTTTGTTTTATTTAAAAAAAACCAAAGACCTGCAGCTACAGATAAACCAACTACAATCATCCAAATATAAGTAATCGGTAAAAATAGTCCCCCAATTTCCATTGGCAAACCTAATTCAGCAGGGAAGGGCTTAGCAACTGGATTCCAAATTAAATAAGCAACGTTTATTAAAACTACTGAAAGACCAAATCCACATATGATTATTCCCATTCCAGCTACAGTGTAACCACCACCTTTTTTTGTTAAAGGTCTTAAGAAAACTCTTTCAATAAAAACTCCAAATAAACCCATCGAAACAAAGGCTGTAAATAAACAAACGACATAAATTATCCAACCATAAGCATCAGGAAATACATTAAAAATCCAATCTTGATTACCCAAAAGATTAAACATGGTAAGACCGGCAAAAGCACCTATCATGAAAAATTCGCCATGAGAAAAATTAACTACATCTAGACCTGTGTAGATTAAGGAAATTCCAAGGGCTACTAAGCCGTAAATAATCCCAACAGAAAGACCAATTGTTAAAACTGATTTGAGCGATTCAATATTCATATCGGGGCTATTCACACACCAACCGATATAGAGAAGCACAAATGTTCCGAATATGATATTTTCGCCTTTTTTTCCAATTCTCAGTTTATTAAACATTGGCTTTAGTCCCTCCAAGATATGACTCCTTTACACTTTCATCGTACATTAATTTCTTACTATCGCCTTCAACATTGATCACCCCGTCTTTAATCACATACCCGTAATCAGCAAGTAATAATGCCATCCTAACATTTTGTTCAACGACTAGAACTGTTAATCCATCTTGTCTTATTCTATTAATATTTTTAAAAATATCTAAAACAATTTGAGGCGCTAGAGCAGCACTAGGTTCGTCTAGCATTATCATTTTAGGATTAGACATTAATCCTCTTCCAATACATAACATTTGCAACTCTCCACCTGATAAAGTTGCAGCCAACTGATCTTTTCTTTCATTTAATCTTGGAAAATAGTTATAAACTTTTTCTAAATTATCTAATAGTTGTTGTTTGCTTTTTAAAATAAAGCCGCCCAATTTTAAATTTTCAGTGACAGACATTGCAGGGAAAACATCCTTTCCTTGAGTTACTTGCACCAATCCTCTTCCAACTATTTCGTGAGCAGGCAAGTTTTGAATTTGTTCACCATTAAATTCGATCGTACCTCTCCATGATCTAATTAATCCAGATGCAGCTCTTAGAATTGTTGATTTGCCTGTTCCATTACCACCGAGCAATGCAACTATAGATTGTTTTTCAACTTTCATATTAGCTCCATTTAAAATTTGCACCGAGCCGTATCCAGAAATAAGTTGATTAATCTTAAGCAATTATCCTCCAATTTTTTTTTCTGATTTACTAAAAATGTAACTATTAGTCATAGACATTATAACTATTATTTTATAGCCTCTGCAACAATTAAATAACAAATGGGGGAAATAATGAATAAACTTAAATTTGTTTTTTCAGCAATTGTCTTTTCCGCAGGTTTAGTAATCACAACTTTAGCTCAAGCAGAAACAATCAAAATTGGTGTTTCTTTTAGAATGCTATCAGATGTTGGTTATAAACACGGAGAGTTAATTACTGATACTGTTGCAAAGTGGAATAAAGAAGGCACTATCAACGGTCAAAAAATCGACTTAACACTTTATAACGATGAGTGTAAATCTGAAAAAGGTGTAGCAAACGCAACAAAACTTGCTTACCAAGATAAAGTTCACGTTATAATTGGATCTAGCTGTAGTTCTGTAACATTACCTATGGTGCCTGTTTCAGCTAAAGCTAAAGTTCCACAAATCATACCTCACTCAACAAATGCTGACATTACTAAAAAAGGTAGTGAATACATTTTTAGAGTACCTGTATCATCAAGATTTTACAAAATCGTACAAGGTAAATTTACTGCAGAAAATCAAGGTACTAAGATAGCTTACATCTATGGTCCAGATGCTGCTGGTAAAGATTTTGCATTATCTTTAGCTGATTACATGAGAGAGAACTACAACGTTGAGCCAACTTATATGGTTCAATCTGGAGAAAAAGAAACTGACTTTAGAAGTTACTTAACTAAAGCTAAAGCTACTAATCCAGAAGTTCTTGTAATTTCAGCTTTATTGGATGAAACAGTTAGAGGACTTGTACAATCTTATGAAGTTGGAATACCAAAATCTGTTCACAGAGTAACAGCTTCTATTGGTTCTAAAGTAGAGATACCAATAAATGCTGGTTCTGCTGCAAAAGGTGTAACTTTCTCAGCTGCATTCGCTGCATCTGACACTAGACCTGTAGCTAAGAAATTTGTGAAAATGGTAAAAGACAAATATGGTGTTGTACCTGGTCACGACTTTTCACAAATGATGGACTTACTTGATATTCTAGAGATAGCTCTTAAAAAAGTTAAATTCACTGGAGATCTAGCAGCTGACAGAAATAAAGTTAGAGACGCAATTGCTGCAACAACTGACTTTAGAGGTTTAGCTTCTGGTCCAATCAATTTCTGTAAATCAGGAACGCCTGAGTGTAGAGATGGTAACAGAACTCCTGTTATGATTGAGTACACTAAAGGTGGAAAAAACTTTAAAACAAAAGTTGCTGGCACTGTAACATTTAATGCTAGCGCTGGTTTATAATAGTTAAAAAAATTGTGAGCGGTAGGTAAAACTACCGCTCATTTTTTCAAGGAAACCACAAAAATGATAAACGTTAATAAATTGAAGAAAGTAAAAAGTAACTTTCCTGTAATGGTTGGCAAAAGTGCTATTTCAAAAAAAGATTGTGAAAAACTTATAGACGAAATTCGAAATGCAAAATCATTTGATGATTTAATACAAGGCGGTAGAAATAGAATTAACAAAGGGTCAAGTAATTTTAAAAATTATTTAAAAAAATCAAAATTATCTAACAAATTATATAAACAATTTAATAGCCAATTTTTTTACAAAAAAGTTGAAAATAGATTTAAAAAAACTTTTAAGGATTATGGTTGGTCTAATGCATACTTGCCTAGCAAATTTTTGCGGGAAAAATTTACAAATAAAAAATTGATGAATTCAAAAGAATTAATGAAAATGTTAGGTAAAACTTATAAAAACCCGAATGTAAACTTAGACATAGATTTTTCTGTTTCTAGAGGCGGTTATAGATTAAGGCCGCACAGAGATGATGTAACAAGACTTTATAATTTTCTTATTTATTTAAACGATATACCAAAAAAAAATGGAGGAGCTTTATCAATTTTTAAAAAGAAAACTGATATGAAATATAGAAAAAGTTTTAAAAGATTTCCTGGTATTTCTGAACTAGTAAAAGTTAAAGAATTTACTCCGTCAAAAGGGAGTGTAATTTTTTTCCAATCTACACCTAACTCTTACCATGGTGTATCTTTATTTAGAGAAATCAAAGGTAAGAAAAGATTTTTCATTTATGGAAGTTATGCTTTGAGTAAACCTGTTGTATGGAGATATAAAAACGTTAGCTATTTACCCAAAATTAAGAAAACAAACAAAAGAATGCTCACATCTTCACATGACTCAGATTATTTAATGAGAGAAGTTGGATAATGGAAAAATTTAAATCGATTATCAGAGATTATCCTTTTATTGCTTTTATTATAGCTTTCGTCATCTTAGCTTTTGTACCTTCAGTAGTTTTCACGGATGTTTATCAATCACATTTAGCTACTTTAATATTTGTGAACATTGTGGTTGCCGCAGGACTAAACATTGTTAAGGGTTATTGCGGTCAAGTTACAGTAGGACACGTTGGTTTATTTGCAGTAGGTTCTTATACCGCTGGAACATTGTTTTTATATTTAGGACTTGGTTTTTGGGCAACTTTACCCATAGCTATAATAGTTACCGCATTTTTTGGAGTAGCAATGGGAATTCCATCTTTTAGATTGGAAGGTCCTTATTTAGCCTTAGCGACATTAGGTGGAGGTGAGGCAATAAGATTATTTATTGAAAACGGAAACTTTTTTAGATCTACATTTGGTATTTCTGATATTCCAACACCTTCTTTAATGGGTTACAACTTCGACTCTCCAGATAGATATTATTTCATCTCAATGACAATAATGATTATAGCGGTTTATTTCTCATTCAGTATTTTGAGATCTGGAGTTGGAAGAGCGTTTATGTCTATCAGAGAGGATCCAATTTGTGCTGCAGCCGCTGGAATTAATGTAAAAAAATATAAGATCTTAGCTTTTATTCTTAGCGCTATGTTTGCTGGAGCGGCAGGTGCAGTTTATGCTCACATGCCTCCAGGATACATTCATCCTAATAATTACACAGTTATAGAAATGGTAACCTTCTTAGCTATGGTTGTCCTAGGAGGTCTAGGTCATATTTGGGGTGGAATTATTGGCGCTATAGTAATTACTATTGTTTATGACTTAACTAGACCATTATATAAATATCAGCTTTTAATATTTGGCTTAACAATTGTATTAACTATTTTATTTATGCCTAAGGGTTTAGGCGGTTTTATTGACAGATATTTCTTAGAAAAGAGATTTAAAAAGAAAACTGGAACAGAAAAAACAACATGATTTTAAAAACTAAACAATTATCTAAATCATTTGGTGGTTTGAAAGCTATTAATAAAGTTGATTTTGAACTTCCAAAAAATGAAATTAGAGGAATAATTGGACCCAATGGCTCAGGCAAAAGTACATTTTTTAATTTAGTTTCAGGAATCTATGATAGTGATCCTGGAAGCTATATTGAGTTTGATGGTCATGATATTACTTTTACACCTCCACATGAGATTGCTAGTTATGGTTTATCAAGAACGTTCCAATTACTAAGACTTTATCAAGATATGACAGTTATAGATAATGTTATGTCAGGGTATCATACTAGAGTTCCTTACAAGTTTTTCGATGCAGTTATAGGAAGAAAAAAAATCTGGGATCAAGAAAGAGCTATTAAAGAGGAAATGATGGAACTCCTTTCTTTTGTAGGATTAGCGGACTATGCAGAGCTTAACGCTAGTGAGCTTTCTGGAGGTCAGAGAAGATTATTAGTTTTAGCAAGAGCAATTGCTATGAAACCAAAATTACTAATGTTAGACGAACCAGCCGCAGGTTTATCTCCAGTCAATGTAGATAATCTAATGAAAATTATTATGCAGCTGAAAGAAAAATATGGCCTTACTCTTATTATTATTGAGCATATTTTAAAAGTCGTAATGGATACTTGTAATTCAGTAACTGTTTTTGACCATGGTCAGAAAATTGCAGAGGGTACTCCAGCTCAAGTTAAAGATGACAACGCTGTAATCGAGGCGTATTTGGGTAAAAAAATGGACGATGAAGAGATGAGAAAAGCTCTTGCAGTCTAAAGTGGATTTGATATTATTTTTTAAATCATATCGATTTAATGAACCAAAATATTAAAAGAATTTTTGAGAAACAAGGCTTCATAAGATTAAAGGGCGTTTTAGATTATAAAGAGGATTTAGAACCAATTTTAAATGATATGGCTTTTATCATGGATAGGCTTATTCATAGATTTGTTTCTAAAAGCGATAAAGTAAAAGTATTAAATTATGAGTTTAAGAAAAAATATTCATATTTGGTTTCTTTAGATATCCCCGAGCTTGATCAATATTTTAACATAAGACTTCCTGAAAAAAACATAAACGCTAATAGTGATTTTTTTGCGAGTCAATCAATATGGAATTTAATTAAAAATAAAAAGATTTTAGATAAGATTGAAAAAATTCTAGGTCCCGAGATAGCTTCTAATCCTTGTCAAAATTCAAGAATTAAACAACCTGAAAAAGGTGTTGCAAAAAAGAATTTAAATGACGGCCTAGTTGGAAGAACACCTTGGCATCAAGATGCCGGCGTTATGAATAAAAAAGGACAGAAGGGTACTGAATTAGTAACTTGTTGGATACCTTTTACTAAAACAAGAATAGAAAATGGTTGTATGCTTGCTGTTAAAGAAAGTCATAAATTTGGACTTGTTAACCACGTTACCGGAAGCAAAGGACAAGTGGAGATAAAAGGTAAAGAAATCATTGATAAATTATCAACCGTGCCTCTTGAAGCTGATGTCGGCGATATAATATTATTAAATAGATACCTACTTCATTGTTCGCTTCCAAATAAATCGAAAAATTTTAGAATTAGTATGGACTTAAGGTATAATAAAGCAGGCCAACCCTCTGGAAGAGATCCATTACCTAATTTTATTGTCAAAAGCAAAAACAAAAATAAAATCAAAGTGCAAAATTACAAACAATGGATTGCTTTATGGGAAAAAGCTAAAGCAAAATGCATTCCAAGAAAATGGTCATATAAATATCCTCTTCCTACTTTCAAAGGATCAAAAAGAGATTTACCCAATATTATCTAATGAATTCAAAATTATCGGAGAAGAATTATCTTCCCGAATTTTTTCTAGCTTGTCTTGGATATTTTTTATTTGTAACTCAAGACGCAATAGTAAAATATATTGCTGAAGATTACGACATAATACAGATAATTTTCGTTAATTCCTTGTTTGCTCTTATACCTATTATTTTGTACACCCAAACCCTTGATGGCTGGAAAGAATTAAAGGGTGCTAATTTAAAAATTCATTTTTTTAGAACTTTAACGATGGTATTAGCCGTTTTTTTTGCCTACACAGGATTCTATTTATTACCAATGGTTACTATGTACAGTATTGTATTTTTAATACCATTATTAATAACCATCGGATCGGTTTTATTTTTAGGTGAAGTTGTTAGATGGAAAAGATTTACTGCTATAGTAATTGGCTTTATCGGAACACTTATTTCTATTAATCCTTTTGGAGCCGAAATTAACAGTTACGTGTTTGTAGCTTTGTTGTGCCCAATTTTTGCGTCTGCAAGTTATTTAATAGTAAGAAAATATGGTTATGAAGAGAGTTTGTTTTCATTTTTAATATTTGGAAAGATTTTTATGATATTGTTTTCTGGTATATTTGTATTCTTTGTTTTCAAAGAGATGACTTTTAATGATTTAGTTTTGAACGCTATTTCTGGAATTTCTAGAGGAACAGCCATGATATTTGTTATCAATGCTGCCAGACACCTACCTGGAGCGATTTTTGGATCAATTTTATATACTCAAATTTTTGCAGGTGTATTTTTGGGTTATGTTGTTTTTAACGAAATACCTACAATTAATAATTATATAGGAAACTTAATAATAATTGCAGCAGGTGTATATATTGTTTTGAGAGAAGTTAAATTAAAGAAAAATATTGTTACTTCAACAGCGAGACACCCGACTATCCCTATTAAAAAAGATTAAAGTTTCTTTTTAGTATTTTTCAATTCCTTGTAAATATTGTTTACTCTATGAACTTCTTCGGCGGTATTGAAATAGCATTCATATTCAATTTCATTAGGGGTTACATCGAAATGATAATGACCTGCATCCTGAGTTCCTTTATAAGAATGAAAATGAGTGTGTTCTCCTGACTCTCTTAAATCTAATTTTCCTCCAGAGGGATCATTAGTCCATAAAACTGAATAGCATTGAAAATGTGGCCCTATAGGTTCGTAAAATTGTAAAAAATCCTTAACACATTTCATTTGTTTTGGATCATAATATTCGTGTTTTATATCTGCATAGTCTGGTTGGACATGGGATTTAATCTTACCATTTAAGATCCTAAATACACCACCCAGCGCAACACTAAAGTTTGTTTGTAAATTTTCAATTAGTGCAGTTCTCATAGACTGAGGTAAAGAACCTTGCTCACCTGACCTTCCTTTAATTTTAATTTTTATAACATCTCCTTTTTTCCCCTCAGAGTAATAGATATTTCCTAGTCCGCCATGCTTTCGGTGATTGTAAGAAGTTGATTTACATTTTTTATTTTCATCAATTTGAGCAATTATTGATTTTGACTCATTAGTAATTAAATTTTCATTAATGATAAGCTCTCCACAGTGACCCTCTAAGCACGACATTGCTCCTGATCCCGCACCTAAAGCATATGATTTTTCCGAGCCTATTCTTGTTGCTATTTCTTCATAATCAAATTCAGTACCTATGAACCTTTTGTCGTGCATGTATGGTTCACCTCCAACATCTATAATTCTTTGGTTTCCACTTATACCTTCAGCAGGGCAATCCCACTTTCTTAGATCAGGACATTCAACAATTGAAACATCAACTTCAATATAGTTTTTTGATAAACCTTTTTTTAAAGCTTCGCTTACTTGTTTTAAGGAAATTTGATGAAACTTGGCTTTTTCGATTGTTAATTCCATAATCTATTAATATCATTTAAAGAAGTTTATCAATTAAATATAATTTTTATTATGAACAAGTTAGTCACAGAATTAGCAAACGCGTGGATGAAGAAAACTTTAGTTGATCTAAATGGGTTCAGTGAAAATGAAATTCCTAAAAATCGAGATGAAGCATACAAAGTTTTGAATTTATTTTATGAAGAATTGGATAAAAAAACAGTAGGTTGGAAAATAGGGGCAGTCGCAAAAGAAGTTCAAAAAGAGGAAGGCTTTGATGGGCCTGTTCCAGGTAAAATTTTTAAAGAAACTATTTTACCTTCTAATTGTACGATTAAATATTCAGAAATCCCTTACTCCAACTTGGAATGTGAATATGCATTTGAAATTGATCAAGATGTTAAAATTGATGGCAAATTACTTAATAAGATGAATAATTTTAAATTATATACAGCTATTGATATTACATCTTCTAGATATTTACAAAGTTCAAAAAATAAATTTGATAAACTAGTTCAAATGTATCTTGGAATTTCTGACCATGGAAATGGTGGTAAGATTATTATAGGAGAGGAGATAAGGAATTGGCAAACTACAGATATTAATAAAATTAAAATTAGATTAAAAATCAACAACAAAGTTACTGAACCCTATTTCACTGGTACAAAGAGAATAGATCCTAGAGACTCATTAAAAGCTTTTGTTGATGAGTTTAAAGATAAAGATATAAGCTTTAAAAAAGGAGATTATCTACTTTGTGGTTCTTTAACTCAACCATACAAAATTAATATGAAAGATAAAATTATTGTGACTTACGAAAATTTAAGAGATATTAATATTAAGATCTTATGAAAACAGCATTAATCACAGGGGCTAGCCAAGGCATCGGAGCAGCAATAGCTGATAAGCTTAATGATAAAAAAATTAAAGTTATTTTAGTTTCAAGATCAAAAAGTAAATTAAAAAGTTTTCAAAAGAATTTAAAATTTCCTAAAAATTCTTTAATTATTTCTAAAGACTTGAGATCATTATCTGCATGCAATTCAATTGCTAAAAAAATTAAAAAATTGGATTACCTCATAAATGTAGCAGGGGCAACAAAGGGAGGAAAATTTTTAAATTTGAATGACAATATCTGGGAAGATGGATTTAATTTAAAATTTAAAGCTGCAGTAAGATTAAGCAGAGCTTTTTGGTCTGCCCTCAAAAGAAGTAAAGGAAAAGTTATTAATATTGGAGGAGGGGCCGCTAGAAATCCCTCTAATACATTTATGATAGGCGGCGCTGTTAATTCAGCATTAAATAATTTTTCCAAAGCTTTAGCTATGCAAGGTAAAATTGATAAAGTTTCTGTATCGATAATTCATCCAGGTATGACTTTAACAAGCAGACTAGAAAAACTTCTACAAACAGATGCAAAAATATTTAAAAGAAGCGTTAAACAAATTTTAAAACAAAGGTGCAAAATAGAGAAAATAAAAAGACCTACAAAACCTGAAGAAGTCGCAAATTTAGCTTATAAACTGATTAAAGATAAAAATTCAAATTTTAAAAACTTTTCAATAGACGGCGGAAAAATTAAAAATTTAAGATGATTGTATACAGTCATCCAGATTGTTTACTAAAATTTAATGGACAAGGTCATCCAGAGAGAAAAGAAAGATTAGATAGTATTCTAAAATCTATCAAATCATCCAATTTACAAGTAAAGTTTAAAGAGGCTCCTAAGGTAGATTTAGAACTAGTTTCATTAGTGCATCCTAAGAAACACATTGAACAGATATTTGCTAATATTCCAAAGGAAGGAATTATTGGTGTTGAGAAAGAGCCGTATGCAGATACAATGTTATGTCCTGATAGTGAGAATGCAATTTTAAGATCTTGCGGTTCAGGTATTGCCGCGTGTGATGATTTAATTAAGAATAATGAGCGAGTTTTTTGTGCAGTTAGACCCCCAGGTCATCACGCAGAAACTGTTCGAGCTAACGGCTTTTGTTTCATAAATAATGTTGCAGTAGCTGCAAGATATTTACAAAAACAATATAATATTGGAAAAGTAGCTATTATTGATTTTGATGTTCATCATGGTAACGGAACCCAAGAAATCTTTTTTAAAGATAAGTCTGTAGCTTATGGATCCTCTCATGAATTTCCATTATTTCCAGGAACTGGTGCTGAAAATGAAACTGGTGTAGGTAATATTTACAACGCTACTTTAAAAGCTGGTATAAAAAGTAAAGAATTTATCGATACTTTCGAAAAAAAAGTTTTAACTCCTGTAGAAAAATTTAAACCAGAAGTTATTTTAATTTCTGCTGGTTTTGATGCTCACAAAAGAGACCCTTTAGCAAATATAAACTTAGAATCTAGTGATTTTTTTACGATTACAAAAAAAATAATTGAAATTGCTAATATTCATTCAAAAGGAAGAGTAATTTCTTTTTTGGAAGGTGGTTATGATCTGCAAGCTTTATCTGAAAGTATAATTGAGCACCTTAAAGGATTAAAGACCCATATTTGACCAGTTATCAGGATCTTCAAATTTCTCTATTTCTTTTTTTGTTACAGGTCTAAAAAGATAATAGATAATATATGCCGTCAAAAAAAATAGAAAAATTGAATTCATTATTTGATATTATCAACTTTGAGTAAATTTTATCATTAAAATCTCAATATTTTAGTATTTTTTTATTCACACAATACCCAAATCGTTCACATATAAAGGTGATTTAATAAACCAAAAGTTTAGAATCCGACTCATGGATCCAATTATAGTTATAGCTGCTGGCATAATTCTTGTGGTAACAGGGGCAATAGATCCTCTCATCAAGAATAAAGAAGACGTTGCTCAAGCACCTAAAACTGAAGTTTCAATACCTGCTCCTGAGCCAAAAAAGGAGCCAGAACCGGAACCGGAACCGGAACCAGAACCAGAACCTGAACCCGAGCCAGAACCAGAACCAGCTAAAGAGCCAGAACCAGAACCGGAACCAGAACCGGAACCAGAACCTGAGCCAGCTCCTCAAACTGAAAAGCCAAAAGAACAAGTTAACGCTGAAGCCAACCAAGAACAAGACGCTAAACCTGAAGAAGATGAAGTGAAACCAGTTACAGAAGAAACTCCAATTGAAGAAGAAAAAGAAGGATTAAGTATTGTAAACATCATGTTGTACATTCTTGGTGCTATTGCAGTTATTGCTGCTGGAATATATTTCTTTATGAGAAGAGAGCCATCTCCACAAAGTGCAGCAGATATTGCAAGAGCTCAATCAAAAGAACCAACATCAGAACCGCAGCCAGAACCTGAACAGCCAGTTCAAGAGGAAACACCAACAGAAACTACTCAAGAAGAACCTCAATCAGAAAATACAGACCAATCATCTAACACAGATCAATCATCTAATAATGATGATGAAAATAATAATAGATAAATTAAAATTTTTTTCCACCTTCAAGATAAGCACACTTTTCGCAAGATTTTTCAATTTTAGGTGGTTCATCTAAGTTTAGAACATCTTTCATTTCAATTATTTTTTTCTCTATCCAATCAGTATTTACCCGGTATGGGATTAGTGTCGTCTTAAAATCTATCTTATTATCAAATTTATTGTTTGTTTTCTCCCCATTACAAACATAAAAAAAAGTTCGGTCTGAAACTTTAAAATTCATTTTTCTTAAGATATGAACATAAATATCCATCTGTAATTTATAACTTAGATGCCATTCAGCATCGAGATAAGAAGAAACTGTTACGGGATAAGTAGAAGATTGGGCTTTATAATCTACAACAACTAATTTTTTTTCAGTTAAATCAAACCAAATATCATCAATACCTCCATGAATTATAAGGTTTGTATTTTCATCCAAATATGAAATACCACCTTTTAAAGAATTTCTCCACAAATCTAAATCTTTGTGCTTATAAGGAACAAAGTTGAGTTTATGTTTAACCATAATTGGATGGGGTTTTTGTTCTTTTCTATACTGATCAAATTCTTTTTTTAATAACTCATCGACTGCAACGTTTAGAGCCCATCCAGGCACTGAGGGTTCTTTTAGTCCTTTTACACGATCTAAATAAAAGCATCTTTTACAGTTCATAAAGTTGAAAAATTTAGATCTGCTAATTTTAAAAGGAGTATTAGATTTTTTATCGTAAATAGAAGTTTTTCTTGTTCTGAAAGATACAGCGTCTTTCATTAAATTTGTCTTAGTCTTTTAAGCACTTCAGCCTTATCTAATGAGAGAATAACATCATAAATACCAGGCCCAAATCTTGAGCCAACTAGCACTATTCTTAAAGGCTGTCCTACACCTTTAAAATTAGTTTTATGTTTATCAATTAGAGACTTTATTAAAGGTTCTAAAGTTTCTCTAGATAATGAGGAAAGTTTTTCATATTCATTAATAAATTCAGTTATTATTTTTTTTGATAAATCATCAATTAACTTTTTATCATCTGCGCTAATCTCAATTTTATCTTTGATAATGTATTGAGCATTATTCCAAATATCCTCTAGAGTTTTTGCCTTATTTTTTAAAAAACCCATAGATTTTAAAAGAATACTCTCTTTTGATTGATTTAAAGGTTTTTTGTATTTTGAAACATATTCTTTAAAAAAATTAAAAAGATCTTTCTGATCGATACTCTTTATATATGTCTCATTTATTGAATAAATCCTATTCATATCCAATTTTGAAGGTGATTTTCCTACACCACTTAGATCAAATAAATCTATACTTTCCTGCTTTGTGAAAATTTCTTTATCTTTGTAAGACCATCCCAATCTTAATAAATAATTCCTCAAAGCATCTGAAATAACTCCTATTTTAATATAATCTTCAAGAGTGGAAGCATTATCTCTTTTTGATAATTTTTTTCCTTGTTCACTATGAATTAAAGGAATGTGTGCAAAGTTTGGAACCTCCCAACCCATGGCTTCGTAAATTTGTCTTTGTTTAAAAGAGTTAATCATATGATCATCTCCTCTAATAACATGAGTTATTTTCATTTCATGATCATCAACTGTAGCTGATAACTGGTACGTTGGAGTATTATCTTTTCTTAAAATTACAAAATCCTCAATAGTAGAATTTGAAATGTTTCTATCTCCTTGAACCAAATCTTTTATAATCGTATTTCCTGATATTTTACTTTTAAATCTTAATACTGGTTTTACTCCTTCTGGAATTTTTAAATCTTTGGCATCTCTCCATTTTCTATTATAAACATATGGTATTCCTTGTTTTTTACATTTTTCTTTTTGTTCGTTAATTTCTTCCTCAGAGCAATAACATTTATATGCAAAACCTTTTTTAAGCAGTTCCTCTGCAACTGTAACGTGTTTAGATATATTTTTAGATTGGATATATTCATCTCCATCATGTTCAATACCAAGCCAAGCCAAAGATGTAATAATTTGTTTTTTGAATTCGTCTTTAGATCTTTCTTTATCAGTATCCTCTATCCTTAGAAAATATTTTCCCTTATTTTTTTTAGCTAAAAGCCAATTAAATAAGGCTGTTCGAACTCCGCCAATATGAAGAGGCCCGGTAGGAGAGGGCGCAAACCTACAATTAAAAGACATTAATATTAATTAGACTATTTTAATGAAAGTTTCTATATAAAGAAACAAGTTTACCTTGAATTTTTATTCTATTTGCAGCGTAAATTTTAGTTCCGTAGTTTCGATTTGCAGCTTCAAGAGCGATAGTGTTTCCTTTTTTTCTTACTCTTTTTAAAGTAGCTTCTTGGTCGTCTATCAAGACTACTGCAATCTGACCATTATCTACGTTAGAAACTTTTTTTATAATAACAGTATCACCGTCAGCAATACCTGCTTCAATCATTGAGTCACCTTTTACTTTAAGACCATAGTGCTCACCGTTATTTTGAATATCCTCTGGTAAAGCAACTCTATCAACTTCTTGTTGAATAGCCTCAATTGGTGTACCAGCGGCAATACTTCCTAATATTGAAACATCAGTAGATTTATTATTATTCTTATCTAATCCACCTTTGATAACGCTTGGAGTGAAAGTATTAAATATATCATTAGCGCTAGCGTTCTCTGGCAATTTTACTACCTCTAATGCTCTAGCTTTATGCGCTAATCGCTTAACAAAACCTCTTTCCTCTAATGCAGAAATTAATCTATGTATTCCTGATTTCGACTTAAGGTTGAGTGAATTCTTCATCTCCTCATATGATGGAGAAATCCCCGAAGATCTAATCTTCTTATTGATGAATATTAATAAGTTTTTTTGTTTTTTTGTTAGCATAGAACAAACCCCGTACATGTATGTTCTATAAAAGTTCTTTTTGAATTACAACTTCAAATAAATGGCGAATTTATTGAGTAATTTGAATTAATTTTTTCATTAATTCATCAGGATTGTCAGATTTTAAAAGTGATTCTCCAATAAGAAAATTTTTAATCCCGGTTTTTTCGTAAATATATTTTGCGTCGTTTGCAGTTTTAATACCGCTTTCAGAAATAATAGGTCCTTTGTGTGTTTTAATAACTTCAAAAATTGAAATAGTATTATTTAAAGAAACCTCAAGTGTTTTCAAATTCCTATTATTTATTCCAATTAATGCTTGATCAAATTTTAAGGCCATTTCAGCTTCTTTTTGATCATGCACCTCTACTATTACTGATAGATTATGTTTTAATGCTTCAGAGTAAATCTCATCTGCTTGGGTTCCATTAAGTGCTGCAACTATTATCAAAATACAATCACAACCATAGCTTTTAGATAAAATGATTTGATAAGGGTCTATAAAAAAATCTTTAGCTAGAATTGGTATTTTAAATTTTTTTTTTATATCTTGAATATAATCTAATTTTCCTAAAAAATACTTTTCCTCTGTCAAAACCGAGAGGCAAGTAGCACCATTATTTACATACATTTTTGCAATGTTTAAATGATCAAAATTATTTATAAGCACACCAGCAGATGGGCTAGCTTTTTTAATTTCGGTTATTAAAGAAACACCCTGATTTTTTTGGATTGCTTCTTTAAAATTTAAAAAACTTTGCTCTTTGATTTTTTTTTCTAAAATATCTAAAGATTTTTCTTTTTTAATTAAGTTTAAAGAGTGCTTTTTTTCTTCGATAATTTTTTCTAAAATATTTGTCATTAATTTGTTTGAATTTTTACTAAGTGCTTAAATACCTGTCCTGAACTTAAATGTTTCATAGCCTTTTCGTACGAAATCTTAAAATCACTTTCTTTACCAGAAACTATTAAACCTGCTGCTGCATTAAGAGCAACAGATTGAGAGAATTCATTAATTTTTCCTTTAAAAATTTCAATAATTCTTTCAGAATTATATTCTGCATTTTTTCCTTTTAAATTTTCTTTAATTGCAGAATCAATTCCCAAAATTTTTGGATCAATTATAAATTCTTTAATCACTGAATCTTTAAGTTCTACCACATTAGTTTTTGCAAATGGAGATATCTCATCCATACCATCTTCACTATGAACGATAAATGCGTGAACAACTCCGTTATCTTTAAGAGCCTCAGCGAAAGGTTTCATCCATTTTTTATCAAATACTCCTATTACCTGTCTTTTTACTTGTGCGGGACTACTTAAAGGGCCAATCAAGTTAAAGATTGTTTTCTTTCCCATTTTTTTTCTAGCAGGTCCTACATGTTTCATTGCTGAATGATAATTAGGTGCAAACATAAAAGCGAAATTAAAGTTTTTTATACTTTCTTCAGCTTCATTTGGTTTTAAATTAATATTTATTTTTAAAGCTTCTAATACGTCTGCAGATCCACAGTTTGAAGAAACAGCTTTATTGCCATGCTTGGCAACTTTTACACCCATACTTGCTAAAACTATGGCTGCTGCAGTAGAAATATTTAAGGAGTTTTGCCCGTCTCCTCCTGTTCCACATGTATCTATAGTATTTTGATCGGCTCTAACTTTAGTAGCTTTTTCTCTTAAAACAAAAATTCCTCCAGCTAGCTCATCTTTAGTTTCACCTTTTTTTAGAAGAGTCTCTAAAATTTCTATAATCGAACTTTCATCGTATTTTCCCTCCATGAGTTCGTTAAATAGAGCTTTGCTTTCTTCAAAAGAAAGGTTTTGGCCTTTTTTTAAACTTTCTATAAAATTAGACATTTAATTAGTTATAAAGTTTTTAATTAATTTCATACCTACCTTAGTACTTATACTCTCAGGATGAAATTGAAACCCATGAATATCATATTTTTTGTGCATTATTCCCATAATTGTTTTGTTTTTAGTTTCGGCTGTAATTAATAGATTTTTTGGGAATTTTTTGTGATCAACAACTAAACTGTGATATCTAGTAGCTTCAAAGTTATTTTGAACATTTTTAAATAAACCCTTTTTATCATGCCTAATTTTGCTTATTTTCCCGTGCATCAAATTTTTTGCATTTACGATCTTACCACCAAAAACTTGACCTATAATTTGATGACCTAAACAAACACCAAGTATTGGGATTTTTTTGTAAACTTCTTTTACGATTTTAAGACAATTTCCAGCTTGATTAGGATTTCCAGGACCTGGGGATATTACAATTTTATCATATTTTTTTCTTAAAACTGTTTTTCCATCAATTTTATCATTTCTTATTACTTCAACATTTTTCTTAATTTTTGAAATATAGTGGAATAGATTGTAAGTAAAACTATCATAATTATCTATTAATAAAATTTTCATTTAATCTACTGCTTTCATAAGAGCTTTAGCTTTATTAACTGTTTCTGCGTATTCTTTTTCAGGTTTACTGTCCGCAACTATTCCTGCTCCAGCTTGAACATAAAACTTATCTTTTTTAATTAAAGCTGTTCTTAGAGCAATACAGGTATCAAATTCATTATTAGGGGTGAAGTAACCAATTCCACCTGCATATAATTTTCTTTTATTTTTTTCAAGTTCGTCAATTATTTCCATCGCTCTAATTTTTGGGGCTCCACTTACTGTGCCTGCAGGAAAACCTGATAAAAGTGTTTCAAATACTGAGGTTTGATTGTTGAACTTTCCAATTACATTCGAAACGATGTGCATTACATGAGAATATTTTTCTACTTTAAATTTTTCAGTCACTTTTACAGTATTAATTTTTGAGACTTTTCCTACATCATTTCTTCCAAGATCCAGCAACATGAGATGTTCAGCTAATTCTTTTTTATCTTTAAGCAAATCAGAAACATATTTTTTATCTTCCTTTGTGTTTCTTCCCCTTGGTCTTGTACCTGCAATCGGTCTGATTGTAACTTCACCTTTTCTAAGTCTTACTAATATTTCTGGACTACTTCCCAAAACATTAAAATCCTCGTAGTTAAAGTAAAACATAAACGGTGAAGGGTTTGATTTTCTTAAATGATTATAAATTTCTATAGGTTTCTTATTGATTTTTCTCTCAAATCTTTGACTTAGAACTACTTGAAATATATCACCAACTTTTATGTAATTTTTAGCTTTTTTTACTAATTGCTTAAACTTTTTTTTGGTAAAGTTTGATTTTATTACACTCTTGTTTGTCTTAAATGTAAACTCTTCAGGTAGCTTTATATTTTCAAAACTTTCAAATAATTCAAACTTTTTAATTATTGAATTATAAGTTTCTTTATAATTTTTAATTTTTGTGTCAGCATAAATATTTTCAATATAGTGAATTTTTTTCTTTAAATTATCATAAATAACTAAGTTTGTTGGTCTAGATAGTCTTACATCTGGAATCTTTAAATCATCTTTGCATTTATTAGGTATTTTCTCAATATAACGAATTATATCATATGAAAAATAACCAACCAACATTGAAGCCATTGAAGGTAATTGATTAGGTAATTTAACTTTAAAATCCTTTATAAGTTTATTTAAATAATTTAAAGGTTTTGCTTTAATCCTAAATTTTTTCCCATTTGTTTTTAACGTAATCACATTATTGTTAATGTCCCAAATTTTATCAGGGTTTAAACCAATAATTGTATACCGTCCTCTATTCACTCCTTTTTCAACAGATTCAAATATAAAACTGTTTTTTTCAGCTAAAAGAAATTTATATAAGTTTTCTACTTTAAAATAATTTTTACACGTAAAAGATCTAAATAAAATTTGATGACTTTTATTAGAGTGCTTTTTTTTGAAATCTTTAAAGCTTGTATTTATTAGCATTAAAATGAATTCTTTACTCTGTCAATTGTTCTCTGATTTAATTCAACTTTATATTTCTCATTCAAATTATTATCATGAGATTGATAAATTTTATTAATTAAATTCAGACGAGCTTTTGCCTCGTATTGTTCATAGTCATTGCTATCTTTTTTTAAATTTTCATACTCAGTTTTTAGAGCTAAAACTAAAAAACTTTTTGTTAATGTGTTATTTGTAATTAAATCTATATCACCGTCTTTTGTTAGAAAAATTCTCTTTATTATTCCCTGTGAAAAAATTTCATTCTGTTTTAAATTATTAATTTTATACTCTGTAATTTCTAAATTATTTTCAGATGCAAATTTTTTGAATTTTTCTTTATCTAATGCGCCCATACTAATATCTTTTAATATAGATGTATTATTCTCTATTTTTTTTATAAAATTTAATTGAGTATTCAATGACTCTTGTACCTCTGGATCCGAGAATGGTCGATTTCTTTTTTCAATTTCTGATATCTCTGCGATATAATATTTACTATTTACATTAATAATTTCAGGTGCTTTTGAAGATTTTAAATTATATATTTTTTTAAATAAATTATCCGATAAATTTTCAGCTTTTTTCTTATTTTCATTTTCTTTTTTAGCATTAATCATTTCGAGCGAAACAACTTTAAGATTATTTATTTTAACAGTATCGTCAAAAGATTGCCCGTCTAGTATATTATTTTCTATTTTATCTAATTGTTTAAAAAAAGGTTCATTATAATCTTTTTCACCAATTATTTTTTCAGGCTCAATTTCAGCATATCGAAAACTTTTAAATTCTGTAAAAAAAATATCCTTATTTTTTTCATAAAGCTCTTTTTTACTTTTCTCTGATGGTTTATTTTTAGAGTGATAATTTTCTAAATCGATATATTTAATTGTTTTTGTTTGATTTTCTTTTCTATATTCTTTTTTAACTAAAATTTCAGGAATAACTATCCCTCCCGATAAAGAACTCAAAAACTGTCTTCGTTTTTCCTGTTCAACTATGTTCTCTTCAAAGCGTGGTGCATTTACACCACTTTTGATAAGAAATTTTTCATACTCTGTTCTAGAAAATTTATTGTCTTTAAAAAACAATTTATCGTTTTTGATTATATTTCTTAAAGAATTATCGTTAACGGTAATTTTTAGTTTTTCTATTTCTAAAGCCATAACCTTTTTTCCGATGTATTCAGACAATATCTTTTCAATTAAATCTGTCTTAGGCAAATTTTTAATCTGTTCCTCGGTAAGATTAAGTCTTCTCAGATATTCTACAAATTCTTGAGTGCTGACTTTTTCTGAGTCTATAGAAGCAATTACATTTTGATTTCCACCTCTGAACACATCACCCATCCCCCAAAAAACAAATGGAAGAATAATTATTCCCACTAAGAGCTTTACAAAAAAAGACTTAGAAAATTTTCCTATTGCAGTAAACATTATAATAATTTATTAAGTTCTTTAAAATAATACACCTATAGATTATAATTTAAATTAAGGCAAATAATGAAATATTTTATTGGTAATTGGAAAATGTTTGGTGTTCCAAAATCTATTAATATACTCAATAAAATTAATTATTTTCATTCAAAAGATAAAAATTGTAAAAAATATCGTATAGTTTTTACGCCTCCTTATACACTCATCGAGACATATGCAAAACACTTCAAAAAAAAAAGAATTTTAATTGGTTCACAAAATTGTTATCAAAAAGAGCAGTTTTCATCAAATACAGCGGCAGTAAGTTCTTACATGATCAGAAGCGTTGGAGCAAAATATACTTTAGTAGGCCACTCTGATAATCGAAGTGAAGGTGATACTGATGAGATTTTAAAAAACAAAGTATTTTTTGCACTTAAAAATAAATTAAAAGTAGTTTTCTGTATTGGAGAAAATAAAAAACAAAAAAAAAATAATAAAACTTTTAATGTTCTTAAAAAGCAGCTTACAAAAGTTTTGGATAAAAAATTAAATATGAATGATATTATTGTAGCCTATGAACCAATTTGGTCGATTGGATCTGGAAAAATTCCTACAAAAGATGAATTAAAGGAAACAATAATTTTTATAAAAAAAGTTTTAAAAAGAATTTCTGGAAAAAACAGTTTTAAAGTCCTTTATGGTGGATCAGTAGATGGTAGTAGCGTTGAAATATTCAAACAAATAAGAGAAATCGATGGCTTTTTGATAGGTGGAGCATCAAAATCTTCGAAGAAATTTATTGATATAATAAAGAATTACTATAGATAAACATCATGGAAAGTATTCTAATCTTAGTTAATATCATTCTAGCAGTAATACTTATAATAGTAATACTTTTACAAAGATCAGAAGGTGGAGCATTAGGCTTAGGTGTTTCACAAGATAATTTCACATCTGCTAGATCTGTAGGAACTTTTTTAACTAAATTTACTTCAATAATCGCAGCATTATTTATTATTTGCAGTATAGCCATAGTAGCTATTTCAAGAGACGAACTTCGTGAAACACAGTCAGTTTTAGAAAAAGAGGAAGAAGAAAATTCAAACCTTCCACAAATACCTCAATCGAAGTAATTAAGACTTTGTAATTACTAAATTTTGAAGTATAACATACTTCCATGGCGCGATACATATTCGTAACTGGCGGCGTGGTCTCATCTTTAGGAAAAGGATTATCTTCGGCATCTCTTGCATATCTTCTACAATCAAGGGGCTACAAAGTAAGAATAAGAAAATTAGATCCATATTTAAATGTAGACCCTGGAACAATGAGTCCTTTTCAACATGGCGAAGTATATGTAACTGATGATGGGGCTGAGACAGATTTAGATCTTGGACATTACGAAAGATTTTCAGGAATTTCTGCAAAAAAATCAGATAATATTACCACAGGTAAAATTTACAATGACGTTTTAAAAAGAGAGCGACAGGGAAAATACTTAGGAAAAACTGTTCAGGTTATTCCACATATTACTAATAGAATTAAAGAATTTATAAAAAATGATGTAGCTAAAGAAGATTTTGTTATTTGTGAAATAGGAGGGACTGTAGGGGATATTGAAAGTTTACCTTTTTTAGAAGCTATTAGACAATTTTCAAATGAAATTGGTAAAAAAAATACATTATTTATCCATCTAACTTTAGTTCCTTACATGAAGGCCTCTGATGAGATAAAAACAAAACCAACCCAACATTCAGTTAAAGAATTAAGAAGTATAGGTATTCAACCAGATATTATTATTTGCAGATCTGAAAGATCTATACCTTTAGATCAAAGGAAGAAGATTTCTTTATTTTGTAATGTTGCGATAGAAGATGTGATTGAAACTGTGGATGTAAAAACAATTTACGAAGCTCCAATTAGCTTTAATAAAGAGAAATTGGATGAAAGAGTCTTAAAATTTTTTAAGATAAAATCTAGAAAAAAAGTCAACCTTTTACCTTGGAAAAAAATCACACACTTAGTTTTGAATACTAAACATAAAGTAAATATAGCAGTTATAGGTAAGTATGTTGAACTTAAAGATGCTTATAAATCTTTAGATGAAGCATTAACGCATGGTGGAATAGCAAATAATTTAAAAGTGAATTTGACAAGAATTGAATCCGACTTTTTAAAGCCAAATGAAATAAAAATTAAGCTTAAAGGAGTATCTGGGATTTTGATACCAGGAGGATTCGGTAAAAGAGGAACCGAAGGAAAAATTGCTGCTGTTAATTATGCAAGAAAAAATAAAATTCCTTTCCTAGGTATCTGCTTTGGTATGCAAATGGCAGTGATTGAATTTGCGAGGAATAAATTAAATATAAAAAAAGCAACATCTAGTGAATTTGGACCATCTAAAGCGTCAGTCGTTGGACTTATGAGTGAATGGACAAAAGATGGGAAATTGATGAAGGGGACTAATAAAGATTTAGGTGGAACAATGCGTTTAGGTAGTTATGAAGCAAGACTTAAAAAAGACACAAAAATAAGTAAAATTTATAAAACTTTAAAAATATATGAAAGACATCGTCATCGATATGAGGTTAACATCAACTATAAAAAAGATTTTGAAAATAGAGGTATGATTTTTTCAGGTTTGTCACCAGACAATAAACTTCCAGAAATTATTGAATTAGAAAACCATCCTTGGTTTATTGGCGTACAGTTTCATCCTGAATTTAAATCTAGACCTTTAGCACCACATCCTTTATTCTCATCATTTATAAAAGCCGCAAAAATCAATTCTAGAAAATGAATAACTATAAAGTAAAATGCTCTAATTTTGAAATTGCTAACAACAAACCATTTACACTAATTGCTGGTCCTTGTCAGCTTGAGAGCGAAGAGCATGCTATAAAAATTTCTACTGAACTTAAAAAAATTACAAGCGAATTAGATATTAATCTTATTTACAAAACTTCTTTTGATAAAGCTAATAGAACAAGTTTAAGGGGAAAAAGAGGTTTAGGTTTAGAAAAATCACTTCCCATTTTCGATAAGATTAGAAAAGATGTTGGTGTTCCAGTTTTAACTGACGTCCACACCGTTGAACAATGTTCTGTAGTTTCTAATCATGTAGATGTCCTTCAAATTCCGGCATTCTTATGTAGACAAACTGATTTATTAATTGCTGCAGCTAAGACGGGTAAAATAATTAATGTTAAAAAGGGACAATTTTTAGCCCCATGGGATATGACTAATGTAATAAAAAAAATTGAAGACTCTGGGAATAAAAATATTTTAATTACAGAAAGAGGAGCGAGCTTTGGTTACAATACTCTTGTTTCAGATATGAGAGCCTTACCTATAATGTCAAAATTTGGATTTCCAATCGTATTTGACGCAACTCATTCGGTACAACAACCAGGTGGCATGGGAGAGAAAAGTGGTGGACAAAGAGAATTTGTTCCTTATTTAGCGCGCGCGGCTATCGCTGTTGGTGTAGGAGCAATCTTCATAGAAACACATCAAGATCCAGATAACGCTCCATCAGATGGTCCAAACATGGTGCCATTGAATCAAGTAAAAACTTTATTAAAAAAACTTACCGAAATCGACAAAATAGTAAAATAAAAATGGCAAAAATTAAAAGCATAAAAGGCAGACAAGTCTTTGACAGTAGAGGAAATCCAACAGTAGAAGCAGAGGTTTTTTTAGAAAATGATATTTCTGCAACTGCAATTTCTCCATCAGGTGCATCAACCGGTGCATTTGAAGCACATGAATTAAGAGATCAGAATAAAAGTAAATTTTTAGGTAAAAGTGTAAATATAGCAGTTGAAAATATAAATAATAAAATTTCAAGTAAACTTAAAGGCTTCGAGTCAGAAGACCAAAAAAAAATTGATAAAGCTTTATTAGATTTAGACGGAAGTGAAAATAAAAAAAATTTAGGAGCTAATGCTACGCTTGCAGTTTCACTTGCTAATTCAAAATGTTCAGCTTTATCAAATAAAAAATCATTATTTAAATACTTAGGAGATACTTTTTCTTTGCCCATACCTTTAATGAATATTATTAATGGTGGAGCACATGCTGACAATGACTTAAATATTCAAGAATTTATGATAAGACCTGATTCTGCTAAAAATTTTATGGATGCTATAGAAAAATGTTATGTCGTAATTCAAAATTTGAAGAAATTATTGAAATCTAATAAAATGCTCACAAATGTAGGAGATGAAGGTGGATTTGCTCCATCAATTAATACAAATGAGCAAGCTTTGGAGTTAATTGTAAATGCAATTGAAAAGTCAAATTTAAAACCAGGAAAAGATATAGTTATTTGTTTAGATGTAGCAGCCAATGAATTAATTAATGAAAAAGGGGAGTACTCTATTCAATCTAAAAATTTCTCATCGGTTGAAGATAATATTAGTTATTATAAAAAACTGACATCTAGCTATCCAATAAAATCAATAGAAGACCCTTTTGCTGAAGAGGACTGGGAATCATGGAAAAAAATTACAAATGAAATAGGTAAAAATATTCAAATTGTAGGAGATGATTTATTCGTTACAAATGCAAAGCGTTTAAGAAAAGGAATAAAAGAAAAATCAGCTAATTGTATTTTAGTAAAACCAAATCAAATAGGCACTTTGACTGAAACTTTAGAAGTAATTTCAATGGCAAAAGCTGCAAATTTTAACACTATCATTTCTCACAGATCAGGAGATACTGAAGATACATTTATAGCTGATTTGGCGTCCGCGACTATGTCCTCTCAAATTAAAACTGGATCTTTGGCGAGATCTGAAAGAGTAGCTAAATATAACAGGTTATTACGCATTGAAGAAGAACTTGGAAATCAGGCCAAAATGGCTAGAATCTAACTTATGCGACTTATTGAAAGTTTAAAGAGAAAAAAATTTATATTATTGAATATCTTCCTCACGCTTTATATAGGTATAAATTTAATTGGAGGCGAGAGGGGCTTAATCTCGTATTTTGATAAAAAGAAAGTATACGAAGAGCTAGAGATTAAGGATAAGTTGCTGACTAGCGAATTGAAAGATTTGGAACACAAAATATCACTAGTTCAAAATAATGACTTTGATTATTTAGATATACTTTATAGAGAAAAATTTAGATACGGTACAAAAGATGAGATTATTATAAAATTAAAATGAGTGAAAAACCTAGACATCCAGAAAAAGTAAACAAGCCCGTTAATCCAATCAAAAAGAAGCCTGAATGGATTAGATCAAAAATAGTAGACTCGCAAATTTTCTTTCAAACCAAAAAAGTTGTTAATCAAAATAATTTAGTTACAGTTTGTCAGGAAGCAAACTGTCCTAATATCACTGAGTGTTGGAGCAAAAAACATGCAACATTTATGATTATGGGGGATACTTGTACAAGAGCTTGTGCATTTTGTGATGTAAAAACCGGAAAGCCAGGTGATCTAGATATTTTCGAGCCAGCTAAAATTGCTAAAGCTGTTAAAAGCCTAAATCTTAAACATGTAGTAATTACTTCTGTAGATAGAGATGACCTTGACGATGGTGGATCTGATCATTTTTACAAAGTAGTAAAAGCGACAAGAGAAAAAAATCCAGAAACGTCAATAGAAGTTTTAACTCCTGATTTTTTAAGAAAAGGTGAAGCCTATAAAAAAGTTTTAGAGGCTGACCTTGACGTATTTAATCATAATATAGAAACAGTACCAAGACTTTACACAACTGTTAGACCAGGAGCACGATATTTCGCTTCATTAGAACTTTTAAAAAATGCAAAAAAATTTAACAAAAAAATTTTTACAAAATCTGGAATTATGGTTGGCTTAGGTGAAAATAAAGAAGAAATAATCCAAGTTATGGATGATCTCAGGTCTGCTGAAGTTGATTTTATTACTATAGGTCAATACTTGCAACCTTCTCCAAAACATCACCCACTAAATCGTTACTATCAACCCGATGAATTTAAAGAGTTCGAGCAAATAGCAAAAACAAAAGGGTTTTTACTTGTTTCTTCATCACCTCTTACAAGATCTTCTTATCACGCAGATGAAGATTTTAAAAAATTACAAGATGCAAGAAATAAACAGCTTGAATGTCTTCCGCATCAATAAAAAAGATTATTCCTTGTAAAAAAGAACAATTAGTAGAAATGGTTCTTGATATTGAAAAATATCCTGAATTTGTTCCTTGGTGCATCGAAGGTAAGGTTTTTGATAAAAACGAAAGTGCGGATCTAATTACGTTTAACGGAGATTTAAAAGTAGGTAAAAGCATCTTGAATGAAACTTTCTCAAGTCATGTGTCCTATTATAAAGAAAAAGATACAATTATAGTAACAAATCTTGATGGACCATTAAAACATTTGAAAAATGAATGGAAATTTAAGGAGGTAAACAATTCGACACAGCTAGAGTTTTTTATTGATTTTGAATTGAAAAATCCAATTTTGAATGGGATAATGAAAAAATCTTTTGAGCTTGGTTTGAATAAAATTGCCAAGGCTTTTGAAGAAAGAGCAATTAAATTATATAAATAATGTTTACAATATCATCTTTATTAATTTTATTTATTTTAACTTTTAAGTTTTTATCTTCATACATTAAAACAATTAGAACAGGTGATCCTAACGAAACTAATCTTACTTATTGGATGTTTTCCTATGATTTTAAGTCTAAAACTAAAGAATGGATACCCGAAGATAAACAATTATTGCGAAGAAAACGGGCTAGAAATTTTTTAGTTTTTATACTCTATTTAACTGCTTTTGGAATCTTTTTGTTGCTTAATAGTTTTACTGCACATCTTTTAGATGTAATTGTAAACCCTGAATTTAGCTACCCTGTTTAAAATTTTGCAGATAACGAAAGTTTTAATTATTAATAATTAACCTTGATAATAAATTAAGTGATTTTTTTACTGTTAGTTTTTGAATATAAGCTCTACCTTTATTTTTAAAATTACATTTATTAACAACAACTTTTTTTCTTATCTTGATACCAATATATACCAAACCAACTGGTTTTTGTTTAGATCCTCCTTTAGGCCCAGCTATTCCTGTGATTGAAATACAGACTGTTGATTTACTAATTTTACTGAGTTTATTTACCATAGCCAAACAGCATTGAACACTTACTGCTCCATATTTTTTTATTATTTTCTGAGGAACTTTTAATATTTCAGTTTTGGCTTGATTTGAATAAGTGACAAAACCGATTGTAAATACTTTTGATGATCCACTAACTGATGTAATAGCACTAGAAAGCATGCCCCCAGTGCACGACTCAGCAATAGCTAACTTTAGTTTTTTTCTTTTAAGTAAATTAATTATTTGTGTATTCGAGGTCATTACAAAAACTTAGATTTAATTATCATAAAAATTATCAATGTTAGAACCACATATAAACCAGCCACCACATCGTCTATTATTACTCCAAAACTATTTTTAAATTTTTTATCAAAAAAATTTACCGGAAACGGTTTTTTTATATCGAAGAATCTAAATAAAATAAAAATATAAAAATAAAATAAAATTGCTTCTTGTGAAACTTTTGATGTTCCATGTGATATTTCATAAAGATAAATTGGGATGGATTGGCCAATAAATTCATCTACAACAACCTCTTTAGGATCTTTATTCTCATTATATTTTATATATTCAGATACAGCGTGGAAAGAGTAAATAAACACTATAAATAAAATTATTAATATAATATTGCTAGATAGATTAACTATATGAAACAAACTGTATAAAAAAATTGTTGTAACTAAAGAGGTTATTGTTCCAGGTGCAAATCTTAAAGATCCAATTCCAAAACATGTAACAAATAAATAATTAATAGTTTTAATCATATTTTATAACTGAACATATTGCTTCGCACGCAATTGCCTTTTCTTTTCCAATAACACCTAATTTTTCTGCTGTTTTTCCTTTAATGTTTATTTGATTTTCAGAAATCTCACAAAGTTTAGAAATGTTATAAATCATTTTATTTTTAAATTTTTTGATTTTAGGTGTTTGTGTAATAATATTAATATCAATATTATTTATTAAATAACCTTTCATCTTTATTAGCTCTATTACTTTCTTAAGTAAAATAGTAGATCTTATGTTTTTAAATTTTTTATTTTTATCCGAAAACATTTGACCGATGTCCCCCATTTTACACGCACCCAAAATTGCATCTGTTATTGAGTGAAGAACAGGGTCGCCGTCAGAATGACCTAAAGTTCCTAGTTTTGATTTTATTTTTAAACCAGCTAAAAAAAGTTTTTTTTTGGCTACCAATCTATGAACGTCAAATCCAATACCAACAGTTTGTTTAGCTCTATAAATATTTTTTAGATTTTCAAAATCTGATTTATCAGTAATTTTAAAGTTATTTTTTTCACCTTGGATAAACTTTACTTTATTTAGATCCATGTATAACGAGATATCATCATCTCTGTATTTTCCAGCATTAGTTCCATGCAAACGATATATTTCTCTTAAATTAAAAGCTTGTGGTGTCTGAGTTAAAAATAAATTATCTCTTTTTTTTCCAATTACGTATTCTTCTTTGCTAGAGTCTATGATTTGCTTGATTGCATCTTGAACTTTAATTTTAGGGACTACTGCTCTTGCATTTCTCATATTTCTTATTATTAAGCTTAATAGTTTCGTTGAAAAATTAGGTCTAGCAACATCGTGAATTAAAACTTTTTTTATTCTTTTCTGATTAATTAAATATTTCAAAGCATTAAAGGTTGATTGTTGTCTAGTTTTTCCCCCTTTAATCAAAACGACATCTTTAAGTTTAAGTGATTTGACCCGTTTTGAGTCTTTAATGTTGTATACGATTATTATCTTTTTAATTTGTTTTAATTTACGAGCTTTATTGACGTTTATCTCAATTAATGATTTGCTTGCTATTTTTTGGTAAGGTTTGCCAATATTAGAACTAAATCTATGGCTATTACCTCCTGCAAGAATTATTAAACAAAAACTCATTGTATAAACTTATATTATATTTATATAAATATTTAATGCTTATTTAAGATGTTTAGAATTATAAAAAATTTAAATTGGATAATTTTATCCTCATTTTTATGTATTTTTATGGGGGTTGTAACTTTTTTGACTTTTATAAATGAGGGATTTATCCCCTTAACAGATAAAAACTTACAGACTTTACTCATAATTGATATTTTTTTACTAATACTATTTTTTGGACTGATATTTAAAAATTTCTACAGATTTTATTACACTGGAAAAAAAAATAAAAAGGGCGCACAAACTAATTTAAAGTATATTTCAGTATTCTCCTTGTTTACAGTCATTCCCTCTTTGGTAGTGGCTGTATTCTCACTATTTATTTTCAATTTTGGGATACAAAATTATTTTGATAAACAAATTACAAAAGCTGTAAATAATTCTTTTGATGTAGCAAAAAATTACTTGGAGGAAAGCAAAGAGAATGTTTTATCGGATGTCATTTTAATGAGTTTTGGACTTAACAGAGCATCAAACCTTTATTATTCAAACCCTAATCGTTTTAAAAATATTATGAGATCTGAAAAAATTTTAAGGAGAATAGATGATGTGTATTTGATTGATAGCTTAGGAAATATACTTTTATCTGATGTTAGAGATATTACTGAAGAATTTATCATTCCCTCTGACGAAGAGTATACACAAGTTTTAGAGGGCAAACCTGTTTTTATAACTGATAGTTTGGATAATAAGACTACTGTTATGATCAAACTAAACTCGTTAGTTGACACGTATCTTTATATTTCAAGAAATATAGATCCTGAAATTTTAAGATATTTAAATGAAACTGAACAAGCGGTGAGTTTTTATTATTCTGTTGAAAACAGTCAAACAGGAATAAAAGTAACGTTTGCAGTTATCTATATAATAGTTGTTACATTACTTTTATTTTTATCAACTTCCATTGCTATTACGTTTGCTTCAAGACTAACAAAACCTATAGTTAATTTAATTGGCGCATCAGACTCTATTAGCAAAGGCGCTCTTGACGTAAAAGTACCTGAGCTTGAAACTGATGAGGAATTTAGTCAATTAAATAGAAACTTTAACTTAATGATAGATAGATTAAAAAAACAACAAAATAAATTACTCTTAAATGAAAGATATGAAGCATGGGAAAGTGTCGCTAGAAAGTTAGCTCATGAGATAAAGAATCCTTTGACACCAATACAATTATCAATAGATAGCCTCAGAGAAAAATATAAAAACAAACTTTCTGAGGAGAGAAATGATTTTGAAAAATATCTAGCTACCATCAATCGACAAATTAATGATATCGAGAAACTAGTAAATGAATTTTCTAATTTTGCCAGAATGCCAAGGCCAATATTAAAAAAAATAAATATTATAAATGTTATTAAAAAGTCTTTAGATTTTATTAAAATATCTTCAAAAAATATGATAATTTTTAAACCTACTCAAAAAAAATTTTTGATTTACGGTGACGAAGACCAGCTAAATAGAGTTTTTATAAATTTAATTAAAAATTCAGAAGAGGCATTATCAGAAATGTTAGAAAAAGAGCCTAATTTTCAAGGTAATATTCACATAGAAATTCTTGAGAATAAAGACTATATAGTTTGTAGATTGAAAGATAATGGACCAGGTATTACAGACGCTAAAAAAGCTATGACACCTTACTTTACTACTAAGAAAAAAGGAACAGGCCTTGGTTTACCTATTGTAACTAAGATAATAAATGAGCACTCGGGTATTTTTTCGATAGAAAAAAATAAAAAGAAAATTGGAACAATTATAAGTATTTCATTACCAAAAATAAATGCATAAAGAAATTTTAGTAATCGATGATAATCCTGACATTCGATTTTTAGTCAGTAATATTTTGAAAGAGCAAAATTTTATATTAAGAACTGCTGCAAACTATGATCAAGCAGTCTTTGAAATAAATAAAAAATTACCAGATTTAGCAATTATCGACATCAAACTAGACAAACCAGATAAAGACGGAATCGATCTTTTAAAACTTTTAATACGAAAAAATAAAACTACACCTGTAATAATGATTTCAGGTCATGCTACGGTTAAAGTAGCAATAGAAGCAATCAAAATTGGAGCTTACGAATTTATTGAAAAACCTTTTTCAAAAGAAAAAATTTTAAATTATGTAAATCGGGCACTGGAGTCATTTGAATTAAAAAAAGAGAAAGATATTATTGAAGATAAACTTTTTCATTCGTTTGATTTAATAGGAAAAAGTAATGCAATTTTAAAAATAAAAAAGATTATAGAAAAACTTGCAACTTCTGAGAGTAGGGTTTTAATTTCTGGGCCAACAGGTTCAGGTAAAGAACTCGTCGCACGAAAAATACATAAAAATTCTCCTAGATCAAAACATCCATTTATAATTATCAATGCTGCGTTACTTAAAGAAAATACGTATGAAAAAGAACTATTCGGTGAAGAACTCGAAGATGGAACAATTGCATATGGTGCATTAGAGAGAGCAAATAAAGGAACCTTACTAATAGATGAGGTTTCTGAAATTCCGTTTACTACACAATCAAATGTATTACGAGTTCTAATTGATCAAAAATTTAAAAGAGTAAATGGTTCTAATGATATAAATGTAAACATAAGGTTAATTTCATCAACTTCTAAAAATTTAAACGATCTTGTTAAGATTAATAAATTTAGAGAAGATTTATTTCATAGATTAAATGTAATGCCAATAGAATTAAATCCCCTCAGTTCAAGAACGGAAGATATTCCATTATTAATAGATTATTTTAAGAAGAAACTCTCAGAAATTAATGGCGTGCAACAACCAAACATAGATATAAATAATGATAACTTTTACACATATGGTTGGCCAGGTAATGTAAGAGAATTAAGAAACTTAGTAGAGAGGATCACGATACTTTCTGCAAATGAAACCAAAGAGAATATAGACAAGATAATTGAAGATATACTGAATCCATCTAAAAATGAAAACACTAGTAAAAATATTTTTGAAACATCGTTTGCTTCGCCTCTTAAAGAAGCAAGAGAACATTTTGAAAAGGAATATTTAATAACTCAATTAAAAAAAAATCATGGTAATATTTCAAAAACTGCAGATTTTATTGGGATGGAAAGGTCTGCTCTTCACAGAAAATTAAAATCTCTTGGTATAAAAGGCATAAATTAAAATGAATATTATAATTTGTGGAGCCGGTAAAGTAGGCTACTCTATAAGTAAACAGTTATCTGCTCAAGGTCATTCAGTAACAGTAATCGATCAATCTGCTGAGGATATAAAAAGGATCAATGACACTCAAGATGTAAAGGGTATCGTAGGAAGAGCTTCCTTGCCCACAGTGCTTGAAAATGCTGGCGCTGAGACGACAGATATGATTATTGCTGTAACAAGAAATGACGAAACAAATATGATAGTATGCCAACTCGCAAGTTCATTATTTAATATTTCAAAAAAAATTGCCCGTATTAGAACAAAAGATTTTTTGGAGGGTAAATGGGGTAAACTTTTTAATAAATCAAATATACCAATCGATGTTATAATATCTCCTGAAATTGAGGTTGCAAAATCATTATATAGAAGATTAGAGGCGCCTGGAGCTTTAGATAACGTCCCATTTGGAAAAAATAAAGTCAAGATGTTAGAAATTTCTATCGAAAAAAATTGTCCTATAAAAAATATCCCCTTAAAAAAATTAACTGAAAAATTCCCAGATTTTAAAGCAAATATAATAGGGGCTTTGAGGAAAGATAAATTCATATATTTAAAAAAAAATGATCAAATTTTAGAAGATGATAATGTTTATGTTGTAATAAGTAGTGATCAACTAAATCCAATTTTAAAAGCATTCGGGCATGAGGAAAAGGTGTCTAAGAATGTGCTAATTATAGGTGGTGGGAATATTGGTTTAAATTTAGCAAAAATGCTGGAGGAAAATTTTAGCGACTTAAGAATTAAAATTATAGAAAAGAGCAAGCATAGAGCTGAAGAAATAGCTAATGATTTATCATCTTCTATTGTTATTAATGGCGATGCTTTAGATGAAGAAATTTTAAAAGAAGCCAATTTAGAGGGATCTGAAACAGTTCTAGCTTTAACAAATGATGATGAGAATAATATGATGGCTTGCGTTTTAGCCGAGAAAACTGGACAAAAAAAAAGAACTATAGCCATTGTAAACAAATCAAACTACAACTTATTACAAGACTCACTTAACATTGATGACCTAGTTGATCCAAGAATGACCACAGTATCTAGAATTATGGAACATGTTCATAGAGGTACAATTGGAACAGTTTATTCTTTATTGGATGGTGAGTATGAATTTATAGAAGCTAGAATATTAGAAAAATCTGAATTACTTAATAAAAAAATAAAAGACTCAAATTTGCCTGAAGATATAAGAATAGGAGCCATAGTAAGAAAAGATAAAGTCATAATACCAAGATCAAATTTTATATTTGAAAAAGATGACTTAGTAGTCTTTTTAGCAAAAAGAGAACAATTAAAAGCAGTTGAGGATATTTTTAGCGTTGGTTCTATTTAACTTTTAATGAATTTAAAAAATATTTGTTTTTATTTAAGT
>CACHWN010000005.1 GCA_902583585.1 uncultured Pelagibacteraceae bacterium | reverse complement strand
ACTCATAAGCCTGGGGTCGGCGGTTCGAATCCGCCCCTCGCTACCAATAAAATCAACGTTAATTTATTTTCATACAACCAAAAATATTTATTTGGTCACAAACTGGTCACACAGAAACTAGTCAATTTTTTTTAATTCAATGAAATGTCCAGCTACCTCTGCGTCACCCGCTCCGTCTATTGCTGAATTAAAAGTATAAATATTGTATTTTCCTTTATGGACATTTAATTCTAAAAATTTATTATTATTAGTTCTTTCTTCGACAAAATCCTTAATTAAACTTTCTTTTTTAATTTTTTTCTTATTAATAGGATTTAATTCATTATCAGGAGTTCTGAAAATTAAAAATTTTTGATCATTAATATTAATTCTATGTTCAGGAGGGTATTTATTATTTTTAAGAAGCACCTCAAAATCTTCAGCAAACAATCCACAATGGATATAAACACCAATAAATTTTTTTTCTTTATATACTAAGTAAATATTCGGTTGTGAATTATCTTGATCATTATCAATTATAAAAACATCTTTATCTAGTTTATGACAGGCCGACCAATAACCGCAACTTTCCGATAACCCTATAATTGAACTTGCAATAATTTTATTAAATTTATTATTATTATTTAACGAAGTTAAATTTGTGAAACAGACTAAATTGTTATCATCAGAAATATTGAGCACTTCTTTTAATTTATACTTCTTAGTATTCATCATAAACAATCATACAATATTCTGGTCACAAATTGGACTCACTCAGAAGCAAAATATAGTTTTAGGTTGCAAAAAAAGTATTGTATAACGTTAAGAAGTGAAGGGTAGAGGTTGCTGGCCAGGACTCATAAGCCTGGGGTCGGCGGTTCGAATCCGCCCCTCGCTACCATTTTAAATGAAACAAAAATACAAATTTTTCTTAAAAAGACTTTTATATTACTTTTATGGAGAAAAATTTTACAAAAGATTGAATTATGATTGGAGCAAATCTCCATCTAGAATTGAGATACTTCAAAATATAATTAATACAAGAAATTATAAAACCTATCTTGAGATAGGGTGCGATCGAAATGAGAATTTTTCGAAAATTGTTATAGACCATAAAGTTGGCGTAGACCCTGAAAGAGGAGGCACATTAAGAATGACAAGTGATCAATTTTTTCAAAAAAATAAAGAGTCATTTGACTTAATTTTTCTAGATGGATTACACACTTATGAACAAACTATAAAAGATATTGATAATTCACTTAGAATAATAAAAGAGCACGGGGCAATATTTGTTCACGACTGTTTACCCAAAAAAATTTGGAATCAAGTTGTTCCTAGAATTTATGGTCATTGGAACGGAGACGTTTGGAAAGCAATTGTGCGCGCAAGAACATATGATTATGCTGACACATACACTTGTATCGCAGACCATGGAATTGGAATTATCTTTAAAAGAAAAAACTCAAATATACTTAAATTAGAAGAAAATAATTTTAAAAGTTTAAAATTTTCTGACTACTTCAATCACCATAAAAAATTTATGAATTTAATAAATCATAATGATATAAATAAAATTTTTAGGCTTTAATATGAAAATGTTTTGTATTACATTAGATAATAACCACTATCAAAAGATAAAAGATTTTGGCTATTATCCTGTTGGACTAGGTCCTAAAATCAAAAATGAGAATTTTTTAAGAGATAACACAGGATACAATATAACAAAAAAAAATCCTTATTACGGAGAGTACTCCTTTCATTTTTGGTTATGGAAAAATAATAGTCTTGATTTAAAAAATGATTGGATAGGTTTCTGCCAGTATAGAAAATTTTGGGTTATAAATGAAAAAAATGAAAAAATTATTAATTTAAATCAATTAAGTCAAAATCTGATTAAAAATATTCCAAAAAATTATGAGAATTATGAAAGTATTTTAGGAAATGCATTTTATGTAAATGAATTTAAATTATCGAAATTCTTAAAACGAAACTTTAAAAAAATGATTCAAAAACCAAGCTTATTTTTTGATAGCAAAAAAAGAAATATTAAATTTCATTTTGATATGATGCATGGAGAGGGAAATTTAGAAAAAGCGATTAATCTACTTGATATCAAAGATAGAATTGATTTCAAAGATTATGTGAATTCTGAAGTATCATTTAGTCCACATAATATGTTTATTTGTAAATCAGAAAATATTTTAAGAAATTACTATGAGTCAGTTTTTCCATGGCTTGAGAGATGTGAAAAAGAATTTGGATTTGACCTTTCGGGTTACGGATTACAAAGAATATATGGATTTTTAGCTGAGAGATATCTTTCTTATTGGTTTAGAAAATATACAAAGTTTTCAACTCTTCCAATTAAATTTGCTGACATTAGTTTTTTAGATTAAAGGGCTTTATATTTTCTTTTAAATTCTTTAAATGATAGTAAATTTTTATCTTTTTTTGAGATAATTATTTTACTGTCTGGCCACTTAATCTTTAAAGATTTGTCATTATAAATGATACCGTCTTCAAATTTAGGTGAGTAGTAATTATCTAACTTGTAATAAATTATATTTTCTTTTTCAATACTGTAATAAGCATGAGCAAACCCTGCAGGTACAAATAAACTTAAGGCATTTTTTTGCGATAAAACAATTTTAAAAATTTTTCCAAATGTTTTTGAATTTTTTCTGAGATCGATAACAGCATCAAGTATTTTTCCTTTAATTACATTAACGTATTTAGATTGTTTAAATTTTGTTTGAAAATGAAAACCTCTCAAGACGTTTTTTTTCGATGTAGTACAGTACTCAAAAACAAATTTCTTCTTTAAAATTTTGTTATTAAAAGTTTCTCTTAATGAACCTCTCTTATCGGTATTATTTTTTTGTTTAACAATTATTAGATCTTTAAATTTTGTCTTAATTATTTTCATGCTTTATTATACTTTTCAATTTACTCAAATTCATATCAGTTCTTTTTGGAAATTCTTTTTTAGAAAATATTTTTTTAATCTTTTTATTATATTTTTTTGCAAAATTATAAATACTTTGACTCGGGCCACCTAAATTAATTATCCCTTTTCTTTTTATAATTTTTATAAGCAATTTTGCCGCTTCCTCCTGAAATATAAAATTTGACTTTACATTTGCATAAGCTTTTTTATGAATGAAAGGTTTCTCAGTCATACACATTCTTACTATAAGTGAATTTTTGTACATTTGAGCTGCACACTCGCCACCTAATTTTGACCATGCATAATTATTCCAAGGTTTTAATGAGTCTGTTTCTTTATAATTTCCTTTATTTCCTTCATAAACATAATTAGTAGACAAATAGATAAATTTTATATTTTCTTTTGAAGCTTCCTTAACTAAGTTACATGTACCTATTATATTTAAATCGATACTTTTTGATATATTAGTATCATGTAATTTCATTGGTCTTGATAGACCGGCTAGATGAAGAATATAAATAGGTTTGAATTTTTTTATATTTTGAACAATAGATTTTTGAGAAAGTATATTTAATTCTTTTTTATCTTTAAAAATAAACTTATATCTAGTTTTAACTTTTCTTAATATTTTTCCAAATCTTCCGTCTGATCCTGTTACCAAAATTTTCACCATTAATTTATTAGTGATTTAAGATATTTTGAATATTCACAATTACCATAAAACGAGATAGCATCTAATATATTATTACTATTTATCCATTTATTTTTTAAAGAAATTTCCTCTAAACATGCTATTTTTAATCCTTGTCTATTTTCAATAGCAGATACAAAATTACACGCATCATAGTAATCTTTTACATTTCCTGTATCAAGCCATGCGCCACCTCGTCCTATAAACTCTGCTGATAATTTTTTCCTTTTAAGATAAATTTTTAAAAGATCAATTATTTCTAATTCTCCCCTAGATGAGGGTTTTAAGTTTTTTGAAAAACTAACTACATTGTTGTCAAAAAAATAGAGACCAGTCACAGCTAAATTTGATTTTGGTTTCTTTGGTTTCTCATCTAGTTTAAGTATTTTCTTATTTTTGTTTAAAGTAGCTACTCCATATTGTTGAGCGTTTTTAACAGGATAAACAAAAATTTTTGCTCCTTTTTTAAAAGAGGCGTTTTTTTTTAAAATTTTTGTAAGACTTTGTCCGTAAAAGAAATTATCACCCAAAATTAGTGCAACATTATCTCTACCAATGAATTTTTCTCCAATCGTGAACGCTTGTGGAAGTCCGGCTGGTTTTAGTTGTTCTTTGTACTCAATTTTTAAACCAATATTATTTTTTTCCGGAAGAATTTTCCTAAACTGGTTTAGTTGTCCTTTATTAACAATAATTAATACATGCTTTATCCCAGCTAACATCAATATTGATAGCGGATAAAATATTAAAGGCTTATCATAAAGTGGCAAGAGTTGTTTGTTAACGGCTTTAGTTAGTGGACTCATTCTGGTACCCATCCCACCAGCTAATATTATACCTTTTTTTATCATAAACTTAAGCCCAATCTTTTAAAAAATTTTTTTTTCGAAAAATAACTAAAAAATTTATAATTATTTAAATACCAATCTATAGTTTTCTCCAAACCGAAAGAAAATTTCATATTTGGAT
Organism: uncultured Pelagibacteraceae bacterium; assembly: GCA_902583585.1. Lineage (GTDB taxonomy): Bacteria > Pseudomonadota > Alphaproteobacteria > Pelagibacterales > Pelagibacteraceae > Pelagilacustribacter. The sequence goes on along the minus strand of CACHWN010000005.1, from coordinate 82,661 downwards.
ACCACTTGAGATTTTTTTGTATTTTATTACTATTAAGAGCATATCTAAAGTCATGACCCGGCCTATCTTTAACAAATTTTATTTTTACTTTTTTTCCAATGTAAATTTTTTTACTTTTGATAATCTTTAGTAAGAATTTGGTTAAATTAAGATTATTTATATTATTTCCAGATCCAATGTTGTAACTTTCACCTATTTTTCCACTTTTATAGATTTTGAACAAACCATTACAGTGATCGTCTACATGTATCCACTCTCTAGAATTTTTGCCTCTACCATAAATAGGTAGGGGTTTGTTATTCAGAATATTAAAAATTAATGTAGGAATAAATTTTTCTGGAAATTGAGCAGGTCCATAGTTGTTACAACAATTTGAAATCATTACGTGTAATTTGTAAGTTCTGGAGTAAGATTTTATTAAATGGTCAGAACTTGCTTTGCTTGCTGAGTATGGTGAACTTGGTTTATAAGCACTATTTTCAGTAGATCGTTCACCTTTATTCAAATCTCCATAAACTTCATCAGTTGAAATATGTATCAGCTTTAATTTTCTTTTAAATTTTTTTTCGTATTTCCTTATTTGTTCCAAAATATTAAAAGTTCCTAAAATATTTGAATAAATGAATTCCTTCGGTGAGTCTATTGATCTATCAACGTGCGTTTCTGCAGCTAAATTAAATATTGCATCGGGTTTATACTTTTGAAAAATATTGAATATTTTTTTATTATTAATGTCTAAATTTAAAAATTTGTAATTCTTATTATCTATATTTTTAAGTAAATACGAACCTTTTGAATATTTATTCTTGTCTATATTAATTACAAAATATTTTTTTTTTAAAAGAAAATTTACCAAGTTACTTCCTATAAAGCCATTTCCGCCAGTAACAATTAATTTTTTCATTAAAATTTTGATATGAAAGACATTTTTTAATATATAATGTAATAAGATAGTTATTTGCTTAAATCAATAATTTTAAATTAAAATGGGTGATGAAAAAATTACAATTATTATCAATACTTTCAAAAGCGAAGAAAAAATATATAACTGTTTAGACTCCATCCCCAATACATACAAAGTAGTGGTAGTTGAAAATTCTAAAAATAGTGAATTCAAAAATAAAATTGAAGAAAAATACTCAAATGTTGAATGTATTTTAGCTGGAGATAATTTAGGTTACGCAAAAGGGAACAATTTAGGCTTATCTACAGTAAATAGTAAATACGCTTTAATTTTGAACCCTGATGCAAAACTTGAAAAAAATACATTAAGAAACTTTTTTATTACCGCTAGCAAAATTAAAGATTTTTCTATTATAGGCCCTGCGAAACAAGATGAATTAAATGAGAACGACATTAGTTCAGAAAAAGAAGATTTTTTTGAAGTTAATGAATTAAAAGGTTTTGCAATGTTTTTAAATATGAAACAATTTAAAGAGATTGGTTTTTTTGATGAAAATTTTTTTATTTATTTAGAGGAGATTGATTTATGCAAAAGATTGAGGAAAGAAAACAAAAAAATTTATTTAGATAAAAATATAATAATTCATCATCTAGGCGGTCGTTCCCACGACTCCTCGATTAATTTTGAGATGGAACTTTCAAGAAATTGGCATTGGATGTGGTCCACATTTTATTATAATAGAAAACATTATGGTTACTTTTATTCTCTTGTAAAAATAAGTGGAAAATTTCTTTCATCACTAATTAATTTAATTTTTTTTTCAATTATATTTAAAAATAAAAAAAGGAAAATTTACTTTCAAAGATTTTCAGGTTTGATAAACTCCATATTGGGAAGAAAATCTTGGTATAGACCAAAAATTTTATCTAATTGATAAATTCTTAATTTTATATATAAAACTTTTATGTCAACAAATTCCAAAAAAATTTTAGTAACAGGTGTCGCAGGATTTCTTGGTTCTCATTTGAGCGAAAGACTAGTTTCCATAGGGCACAAGGTAGTTGGAATAGACAATATGCTTGGCGGGTATGAAGACAATATTCCAAATAATATAGAATTTCATAAAGGCGATTGCTGTAACTTTGAACAAGTTAAATCAATTATGAAAGACATAGATGTTGTTTATCACTGTGCTGCAACAGCTCATGAAGGCTTATCAGTATTTTCTCCGTTTGAAATCACTAAAAATAATTATTTAGCTTCAGTTTCAATTTTTTCGGCAGCAGTGAATGAAAAAGTAAAGAGAATAATTTTTTGCTCATCGATGGCAAGGTATGGAGATCAAGTTACCCCATTCACAGAGTCAATGAAGCCAAAACCTGTTGACCCATATGCAATTTCAAAAGTAGCTGCAGAGGAAGTTTTAAAAAACCTTTGTGAACTGAATGGTATTGAGTGGGTAATTGCTATTCCTCATAATATAATAGGCCCTAGACAAAAGTATGATGATCCATTTCGTAATGTGGTTTCAATTATGATTAATAGAATGCTACAAGGTAAAGCACCAATAATTTATGGAGATGGAGAACAAACAAGATGTTTTTCTTATATTGATGATTGTTTAAGTTGTTTGATCCCAATGCTCGATCAAAAAAACTTAAATAAAGAAATTATAAATATTGGACCTGACGAAGAGTTTGTTACGATAAATAAGATTTCAGAAATTTGTTCTAATATAACTGGCGTAAATTTAAAGCCAATTTATAAAAAAGATAGACCACAAGAAGTAAAACATGCCACATGTTCAGCTGACAAAGCTAGGGAATTATTGAATTACAAAACTAAAGTAAACTTGAGAGAGGGAATTCAAAAAACGTTTGAATATATTAAAAATAGAGGTATTCGGCCATTTGATTATAATATTAATATAGAAATTAATAATGAATTGACCCCTACAACTTGGAAAAATAAAGAAGTTTAATGTCCTGGAAATTCGATAAGACTTTCTGTTTTATAACCTTTATCTTTTAAAAGTTTACTACCAGGTAAATCAAAAAGATTTATAACAAATATAAAACCTGCAACTTTACCACCAGAAATTTCTACAAGTTTAGCAGCTGCTTCTGCTGTTCCTCCAGTTGCAATAAGATCATCAATAATTAAAATTTTTTCATCTTTTTCAATCGAGTCTTTATGTACTTCGATTGTAGCTTTTCCGTATTCAAGTTCAAAATCAACAGAATGAGTTTCTGCTGGTAATTTATTTTTTTTTCTTAAGAGAATAAAAGGTTTTTTAAGTTGATATGAGACAGTTGAGGCGAATACAAATCCTCTTGACTCGATGGCCGCTACTTTATCAAATTTAATTTTTTTCGATATTTCGATAATTCTATCATTTGCATATTTGAAAGCTTCTGCGTTTTTAATTAAAGTAGTTATATCTCTAAATAAGATACCTTTTTTTGGGTAATCAGCAATTGACCTTATATGTTTTTTTAAATCCATATTTAGCTTCAAGTTCTAACAAAAAAGCTTTAATAATTAAATAATGAAAAAAAGAAAACTTGGGATAATTGGTGGCAGTGGTCTTTACAAAATGGAAGGTTTTGAAAAAACTATTTGGAGAAAAATAAATACACCATGGGGAAAACCCTCAGATGAAATATTAATTGCAAAATATGATAAAGAGGAAATTTGTTTTATTCCCAGGCATGCAAGGGGTCATAAAATTAGCCCTACAAACATAAATTTTAGAGCAAATATCGATGCAATGAAACAATTGGGTGTTACAGATATTATTTCTGTTTCGGCTGTTGGTTCTTTAAAAGAAAATTTAGAACCAGGAAAGTTTGTAATTATTGATCAATTTATTGATAGAACTTTTTCAAGAGTTAAAACTTTCTTTGATGAAGAAATAGTTGCTCATGTGTCAATGGCAAAACCTATAAGCCCGGGCTTATCAAATTCTTGTGAAGCTGCATTAAAAAAATTAAATATAAAACATCAAGTTGGAGGAACTTATGTTGTTATGGAAGGACCACAATTTTCTACTTTAGCAGAGTCAAATCTATATAGATCTTGGGGAGCAGATGTCATAGGAATGACCAATATGCCCGAAGCAAAATTAGCAAGAGAGGCAGAAATTAGATATTGCACCGTTGCAATGGTAACAGATTATGATTGTTGGCATCCTGATCATGAAGAAGTTGATGTTAACATGGTTGTTCAAACCTTAATGAAAAATGCTGAAAATGCACAAAATATGATTAAAGAAATAATTAAAACATTTAAAAATCATTCAGTAGAAAAAGATCCTGCAAACGACTGTTTAGATGTCGCTATAATTACTGATCCAAAGTTAAGAACAAAAAAAACTATTAAAAAATTAAAAAATATTGCTGGTAGAGTTTTAAATAAAAAATAATTCGCATGCCAACATACACATTAAAATATTCAAATATTAATCTTTCACAAAAACAAAAAAATTCTATTGCTAACGATATAACAAAAACTCATAGTAAATTTACTGGTGCAAATACCTTTTTTGCTCAAGTAATATTTCAAAAAAATCAAAAAAACGCTCATTTTATGGGCGGAAAATTAGTAAAAACTAAAGAAGTTTTTTTAAACGGACAAATAAGAGCTGGACGAACATCTAAAGTTAAAAAACATTTAATTTTAGGTTTAAAAAAAATTTTGATTAAAAACACAAAGTTACGCAGCGATTTTATTTGGGTTTACTTAGAAGATCTATTACCAGATCAAATGATTGAATATGGGAAAGTTTTACCTAAATCAGGACAGGAAAAAAAATGGTTTAATTCGTTATCACCAAGTTTAAGAAAAAGATTAAAAAAAATGGAAAAAAGAAAATGAAAATTGAGGGGAAATCATACAAAACGATATGGTTTGAAAATAATTTAGTAAAAATCATTGATCAAACAAAACTTCCTCATCATTTTGTTATTAAAGACTTAAAAAATATATATGATGCAATAAATGCCATTAAAACAATGGAGGTAAGAGGCGCTCCATTAATTGGCGCTACTGCTGCCTATGGTTTAGTTTTATCCATAATTGAAAAAAATGATTTATCTTTTTTAAAAAAGTCCAGCGAAGAATTAATTGCATCAAGACCCACTGCAATTAATCTTAAGTGGGCAGTAGACAGAATGATGAAAAAATTATATGGAGCAAACGATAAAGATATCTTGAAAATAGCTCTAGACGAAGCAAAGGCAATCACAGAAGAGGATGAAAAATTTTGTAAAAATATCGGCTTGAATGGTCTTAAAATAATTGAAGACATTGCTAATAAAAAAAAAGATACAGTAAATATTTTAACCCATTGTAATGCGGGATGGTTAGCTACTATTGACTGGGGTACGGCTACTTCACCAATATATCACGCACATCAAAAAGGGATTAAAGTACATGTTTGGGTTGATGAGACAAGACCACGAAACCAAGGAGCTAACTTAACCTCTTTTGAATTAAACGAAGAAGGAATATCAAACACCGTAATCACAGATAACGCTGGCGGTATATTAATGCAAAGAGGAGAAGTAGATATGTGTATCGTTGGAACCGATAGAACTTTATCAAACGGTGACGTTTGTAATAAAATAGGAACATATTTAAAAGCTTTATCTGCTAAAGATAATAATGTTCCTTTTTATGTTGCCTTACCAAGCTCAACAATAGATTGGAGCATTAAAGATCATAAACAAATTCCTATCGAAGAAAGAAATTCAGAAGAACTATCACATGTTGAGGGAGTAGATGAAAATAATGAAATAAAAAAAGTAAGAATTTACCCACAAAAAAGTAAGTCTTTAAACCTAGCCTTTGATGTTACACCTGCTAAACTAGTAACAGGATTAATTACAGAAAAAGGCATTTGTGAAGCATCAGAAAAAGGATTGAAAGGATTATTTAAATGAAAAAAATATTATTAATTTTATTCGCAGTTTTATTTTCAACTAGCCTCTTAGCTCATTCATCTCCACAATTTAATTCCAAAGAGAATTGTAGAAAGAAATTATCAATGCTTAAAGGCATCTCAAAATTAAAAGGTTATGATGGGGGAGAAATTATCAAATTTAATTCATACACTGGATTTGACCAAAGAACAGTTTTGATAGATGGTCATTTGAATAATCCTATTGAAATTACTGGTTATCTTCGATTGCCAGAAGGAACAGGCAAAGTTCCTATAGTAATTTATACTCACAGTAGCGGAGGACCCGGAGATTATGTTTGGGACGATTTTGTATATCATGCTTCACAAAATCTTCTGAAAGAGGGCATAGGTGTTATGTATATCGATAATTTTTGCCCAAGAGGCGCTAGAGAAACTTGGAGGGATCAATCAAGAGTTCCTCTTATAAATGGTGCAATCGATGCACTTATGGCTTTAAAACTTTTACAATCTCATCCAAGATCTAATGGAAAATTTGGAACAACTGGTCATTCAAGAGGTGGAACTAATTCTTTTTTCTTAGCAGATGTAAAACTAACTTCTAAGTTCCTTGGAGGCACAAAAGGTTTTGATGCAATTCTTCCAGAAGCAGCAGAATGTAGGATGGCAGGGTTTTTTGCTGAACCAGAGTTAACATCTAACACAACTATGCTTGTAGTGCATGGTGGCGCAGATGATTATACTTTAGCGAAGTTTTGCAAAGAGCACGCAGAAAGAATAAAAGCTCCGCCAGGAAAAGTAAAAATTGATATTAAAGAAGGTTGGTACCATGCATGGCATGCAGGTAAAAAACCTTGGAGAGAAAAAATGGCAATGACCGTTCATGAGTGTCCTGATTTTTACGTTGATAACGAAGGTCGATTTACTAATCCTACATGGGTAGAGTGGATGGTAAATAAACATAAAGTTTACCCTTCAGTAGAAGCATTTTATGAAATGGCTCAAAAGAATCCAAGAAAAGCGTGGAAATCTGGTTTTAAGATTATGAAAAAAGAAAAATGTATTTCTAAAGGAGTTACTATAGGTGGAGATAACGCTGATGCTTATATGCCTCAATTTGTAAATTTCTTTAAAGATAATTTATTATAGTGAAAAAATTTATATTTATTTTAATAATCTTTCCGTCTTTAGCATTTGCTGGAAGCGATGATATAAAGAAAAGCGGCTTCTTAAAAAAACCAATAAGCACAAAAGTAGATAAATTGGAAATTACAGAACCAGAAAATAAAATAATTATTATTTTTAATCACGGGCAGTCCTCTAATGACTCTAAAAAAACAAATAAATGCACTTGGATAGGTAATGTTAGAAATATGGCATCACTTATTGGGGAAAAAGTAAAAGGTAAAGAAATAATGGTGTACAATTTTTGCACTAATCATTTAGAAGGTGATCAAATGTTAGAAAAATACCCTCTATGGCACAAAAAATATGTAGGACCTTATAAAGGAAAACATAAACTAGAAAAAAGGGTAGATGCAAACATCAAACTTATAGAGCAATTAGTTAATATGGGTGTTCCAAAAAAACAAATAATAGTCACCGGGCATTCCTGTGGCGGTCTTATGACATTAATGCTTTTTGCTAAACATCCTAATGCAGCAGGCGGAGGTATTTCTTTCAATCAAGCTTGTTTTGGTAAAATTTCAAAAAAATATAAAGCTGCAAAAGTTGGCCCTGAAGCAGCTTTAGAAAGTTTTAAAAAAAAAAAACCAGGACCCTCATTTGTTAGACAGTCACAAATTGAGGAAATAAAAAGTTCTAAAAATTTACCTCTACTTGCATTTACACATCCAAAAGATAGTTACGAGGGATTATTGTCTGACTGGCTTGATGAGATACCTGGTTTAGAAAGAATTATTATTTCAGAAGACTATACAATCAACGGTCAAAAATGTTTTAAGGAACATGCCAATGAAAAAGAGCCTGTTAAAGATGGTCACAGAATGGATCATGCTACTTGTTTTCAATATTATAATCCAAAAATCTTAGATTATATATCTTCCAGAATTTAATGAGTAAGCTAAAGTCAGAAGTAATAAAATATTCTAAAAAATTAAATATTACTAATTTATCTGCTTTAAGATCAGGGAATATCTCTGCAAGAGCAAAAGAAAAAGGTGTTGATGGTTTTTATATAACTCCATCGGGGAGAAAGTATTCGTCTTTAAAAACAAAAGACATCGTCTTTGTCTCTCTTAAAGGTGTTTATGATAAAAAAAAGGGTAAACCATCATCAGAGTGGAGATTTCATCAAGATATTTATGTGAATAAAAAAGAGGCTAAAGCCATAGTTCATGCCCACTCAACTTGTGCTACAGCTGTCTCTACTCATCAAAAAAGTATTCCAGCTTTTCACTACATGGTTGCAGTAGCAGGCGGGGAAGATATTAAGTGCAGTAAATACGCAACTTTTGGAACAAAGAGTCTTTCAAGAAATATTATTAAAGCGTTAAAAAATAGAACAGCATGTTTGATTGCTAATCACGGTCAGGTTGCTTTTGGAGAAAATTTAGAGAAGACTTTTGAACTTGCTCAAGAGATCGAAAATATTTGCCATCAATATATAAATGCCCTAAGAATTGGAATACCTAAGATTCTTTCAAAAAAAGAAATAAAAATTGTCTTAGGAAAATTTAAAAATTATAAAAAAGGGTAATTTTTATGATTAAAGTTGGTGAACACATTACCATTGATTTTCTTGGTGTTAAAAAAGACTATTCACCCGAGTTTTACGAAAAAGTTATTTATAAAATAGCAAAAGCTGCAAAGGTAGAAATATTAAATGTTGCCTCCCACAAATTTGAACCACAAGGATTTACTTTAGTTGCTTTATTGTCAGAAAGCCATTTTAGCTTTCACACCTTCCCTGAAAGAGGTGTGATAAGCTTCGATTTTTTTACATGTGGAAAAGTGAACCCTAAAGTTGCACTTAAAATTTTAAGAAAAGAGATCGATCATCAAAGAGTTGTGACCAATGCTTTTGATCGAAGTAGCATAGGTCTTTATGACGATATTTATAGCACCCCAGGTCAAAAGAAATTTTATGTGGTCAAAGATGTTTTAGAAAAATTCACTTCTAAAGTTGGTCAATTTGTTGAAATAATGGACCTAGAAGAGTTTGGTCATGCATTGTTTATTGATCATGAAATTCAAGTAGCTGAAAAAGATGAAAAAATTTATAGCTCAAACTTTTTTAAATCCAGTTATGATTTGAGTAAAAAAAATAATAATGTTGCGATAATTGGTGGAGGAGACGGCGGTGTTGCCAGAGCTTGTTTAGAGAATAATTCTAATTACATCGATTGGTTTGAACTAGATCCTGAGATAGTAGATGTTTGCTATCGTCACTTACCTAAAGTTTGCTCAAAAGTTAAAAAAAGCAATAAAATTAAAACATTCTGGGGAGATGCATTTAAAAGTATAAAAGAAATAGAAGACTCAAAATACGATAAAATTTTTGTAGATTTAAACGATGACCAATATTGTATTGATTTAGCAAAAAAAAATATGAAGGGTTTAAAAAGAATTCTAAAAAAAGGTGGCGTGATAACTGCTCAAGTTGGAAGTCAGGATAAAAAACCTAAACAAGTTGATAACTGGTGTAAGGTTTTAGGAAAAAGCTTTGGAAACGTTAAATTATCCGGGGCTTACATCCCTAGTTTTGACTGTAACTGGAATTTTGCCTCATCCATAATGAAGTAATGTTTCGTGTTTCTTGTATTCAATTAAGATCAAATAACAATATTCATAGTAATTTAGATAAAACATCAAAACTTATTATTAAAGCAGTAAAACAAAAAACTGATTTCATCATTACTCCGGAAGTTTCGTCACATTTCTCTTTAAATAAAAAAGAATTGCTAAAAGTTTGTACGTCAATGCAAAATGATATTTATCTGAATGGAATTAAAAAACTTGCAAAAAAATATAAGAAATGGATTTTAATAGGATCTTTGATAATTAAGATTTCAAGAAATAAATTAGTTAACAGATCTGTTTTAATTGATAAGAGCGGGAGAATAAGAACTCACTATGATAAAATTCACATGTACGACGTTGTGTTAAGTAAAAAAGAGAAATATTTTGAGTCAAAGAGTTTTAATCCAGGAAACAAAGTAAGGACTTTCAACTTACCTTGGGGAAAGATTGGCCTAACTATTTGTTATGACCTTAGATTTCCAATTCTATATAGAAAACTGGCTAAGGCGGGATCATTATTTTTAACTGTTCCATCTGCCTTTACTGAGACTACCGGCAAAAAACATTGGCATTCTTTATTAAGAGCTAGAGCTATAGAAAATTTTTGTTATATCTTCGCTCCTGCACAAGGAGGGACACACTATAATGGAAGAAAAACTTTTGGACACTCATTAATAATTTCTCCAGATGGAGAAATATTAAAAGAATTAAAGAAATCAGAGGGCGTGATCACGGCTTCTGTAAATCCAAAACTATCAAAAAATCTTAGAATAAGAATACCTAGCTTGAAGGGTCACTAACTATTCGTAGGATTTTACTTCTTTTATATTTGATCCAAGAGCATTGTTAATTGCTAATTTGATTTTTGCTCTTTCGTCATTAAATTTATAAACACTTCTGGCAAGTTCGATAAATTTTTCATCAAATTTATTATTTTTCTCAGCTGACCTTTTTCCATCCTCTATATCCCAAAGTTTTAAATTTATTTTTTTAAGATCGTTCTTAAAGTTAATTATTTTACTTTCGTCATTAATCGACTTTTTTAAAGTTTCATTTAATGAACTCAGTTCTTTTCTCACCTCTACTAATTTTTCTTTATTACTTATTTTTTCTTCTTTAATTTCTAAAATGGTAATTTTATCTATTAATTCGCCAGCTGAGATTTCTGCCAATATTTTGTCCATTTTCTTGTCCATATTAATATTTGACTATATTAATCATTAAATATACTTCGAAATAATAATGTCAAATATATTAATAATAAAACATGGTTCCTTAGGTGATTTAATCCAAGCAAATGGAGCTATAAAAGATATAAAAAATTTTTACAAAAATAGAAAAGTTTTTTTACTTACAGCTCAGCCTTACGCTATCTTTATGTCAGAATGCCCTTATTTAGATGGCGTAATAATAGATAAAAGGTTGCCTAGATGGAATTTATTCTATTTAAATAATTTGAAAAAAAATCTTATAAAATATAATTTTACAAAAATCTTTGATTTGCAAAACTCAAGCAGAACTAAATTTTATAAAAGATTTATTTTAAAAAACGTTGAATGGTCATCCACTGAAACCTCCTTAGAGCCAGGTCAAAAAAAGAGTGATTTCGACAAAGATCCTGTTCTTGACAGAATGGAAATTCAATTAAAAAAAAGTGGCATTCAAACTGAATTTGTAAAAAATATAGACTTGAATTGGGCTATATCAGATATCTCCAGGTTAAAAAAACAATATGCAAATAATGACTACATTTTATTATTTCCTTTTTGTTCAAAAAAACTTCCAAAAAAAAAATGGCCTTTTTTCAAAGATTTAATATTACGATTAAAACAAGATTATAAAAATAAATATCCAATTCTGTTAGCTCCAGGACCAGACGAAATAAATGAAGCTAACGAGATGAATGCTAAAGTAGTTTTAGATAATAATCAGCCAATTAATATTAAAACTTTAGTATCTTTAATAAGTAACGCTAAATTTATCATTGCAAATGATACAGGACCCGCTCATATAGCTTCACATTTAGATAAAGCAGGAATTGTACTTTTTGGAAGTCACACAACTGCGAAAAAAGTTAGTATTGAAAATTTTAATTTTAAAGCAATTAGTGTTGAAAATCTAAATAATTTAACGGTCGAAACCGTTATAGAAAAAGTAAAATCTAAATTAAATTAATGTAATTCTTGATAATTTTATTCCAAGCAAAGCCTTTGGAAAATTCAAAAGCATTATCACCGAGTTCTTTATATTTTTCATTTGATAAGATTTTTAAAAGAGTATCGTAAATAGCATTTAAGTCGTTACCATTACAAAGATATCCTGTTACACCAGATTTTATTGCATCTCCCTCACCGCCATATATTCCTCCAATCGACGGCTTCCCGTAAGATGCAGCTTCAATATAAGTAATACCAAATCCCTCAACCGATTTTTTATAAACAACCGAGGGCATTACGAATACATCTGATTGTTCAAGTAAACCAACTTTTTCTTGTTCTGTAGAGCTAAAAATTAATTCGACATTTTTTTCTAAACCTAATTCTTTTCTTAATTTCTCAAGATTTTTTCTTTCATCCCCATCACCAATTGATACATATTTTAAATTTGGAAATTTTGGTAAAAGATTTTTAATTGACATTAAAATATTTTGATGGCTTTTACGCCCATCTAATCTAGAAATAGTAATTAACTTTGGTGATGCATTAGCATAAATATTTTTGGAAAATTGTTTTGCTGTTTCACTAACATCAATAGGATAGTTACAACCAGGATTGATGACATGAATGTCTTTTATTCCAAGTTTAAAACCTAATTCTTTAGTAAATTTTGAATTTGCAATTACAAAATCTGCTTTTCCTAAAGATTTTAAAACTCTTTTATTTAAAGAAGAACCAACAGGATGATTTATTTCCTTAGAGTGAATTAAGCAAAAAGATTTTGTTTTCCTGAGGATTTCTAAATCAATATTTTCAATACTTTTCCAATGATCAAAAAAACATGCACGTATTTGATTTTGTTTAATAAAATCTTTTACTAAATTAGCTTTTCTATACTTTCTAAATATTTTAAAACCTGAAATTCTTTCTATATTTAATTTCGAATTTTGATCATATTGAATAGCATCCTCATGGTTGTCCGCAAAAACCTTGACTGGACCATGATTTGTAAGAGCGTTAGATAAACCCTCCATTAGGTTCTGCATTCCACCAAGTTCAGGAGGAAAATTTCTTGTAGATACTAAAAACATTAATTAAACCACTTTATATTACATCCCATACTAGGAGTTTGATTCTTAGGACCGACTTGTGTTTCAGAAATCATTTTCATTGCTATTTTTAAATCACTATCTCCGCCTGAAACAGGTTTTAAATCTTTAAGTTCCCTAAATCTTCCTCGATACTGAAGCTTTAATTCTTTATTGTATCCAAAGAAATCAGGTGTACAAACAGCACCGTATTTTTTTGCAATTTCTTGTGTTTCATCAATTAAATAATTTATCTCACCAAAATTATTTATTTTTGCAAATTTAATCATGTTATCGAACGAGTCTTCAGGATAATTTTTAGTATCATTAGACATGATTGCAACAGAGTTAATCCCATCTTTTCTTAATTCATTACAATCTTTTGCTAAATCACGAACAATCGCTTTCACGTAAGGACAGTGATTACAAATGAACATTATCAGTGTTGCTTTTTCACCTTTCACATCATTTAAAGAAATTAGTTTATTTTCTATTGATTTTAGTTTGAAATCCTCAGCTTTTTTTCCAAAATCGCAAACTGGTGTTTTTGTTAAAGCCATAATATATTATAAGATAATTAATAATACATTACAGCAAATTTATGATTTACGATGTTAACGGTCACACTCCTAAAATGGATCCAGAAAGCTGGGTAGCTTCTAATGCAGTAATCATTGGCAGAGTAGAATTAAAAAAGAATTCTAATATTTGGTTCAATGCAACTTTAAGAGGTGATTTAGAACCAATTATTATAGGCGAAGGTTCGAATATTCAAGATGGTAGCGTAATACACACAGACCCAGGATGTCCAACTATTATAGGAAAAGGAGTTACAGTAGGTCATATGGTTATGCTTCACGGTTGTGAAATTTCAGATGATTGTATTATAGGAATAGGTTCAACTATTTTAAACAAAGCAAAGATTGGAAAAAATTGTATCATCGGAGCAAACTCATTAGTGACAGAAAATAAAGTTATTCCAGACAGATCACTTGTCTTAGGAAGCCCAGGTAAAGTTGTTAGGCAAGTTACAGATGAAGAAATAAAACATATCAAAGAAAACGCTAGAGATTATGTTGAGAATATTAAAAAATATAAAAAATAATTTTATTATTTTAATTTCTTTATTTTTAATAAGTCCTGTTTTTGCAACAGGCAAACCTTCGTCAAAGTATGATGGGGTATATACATTTAGCGATTATTGTAGGGGGAGTAAAAATAGTAACGCTTATGATGGAAGTCAATTCATAATTAAAGAGGGAATGGTAACAAATGATAGGGGCGGAGCTGGTAGATGGACTATAGATGAAAAAAAATCAAGAGTTGATGATAAAGGTAAAATTTATATTAAAGGTGAAAGACGTGGTAATAAAAGCATCATCAGAGGTAATTTGAATGATGATGAAAAAAAATATTTTGTTTATCAATTTAAAAGAAAGGTAGGAGGTAAATCACAGTATTATGGAGATAAAAAATACGGGAATCTAAAAATGAAAAGAAAATATAAAGGAGACAGTGATTATGTTCCTTGTGTTATTAATTTTAAAAGAGTTGGAGATGTTCCAAAAAAAATTGTTTCGAAAGATAATAGGAAAGTAACAGATATATCGATAAATTCAAAAAATACTAATGATGATCTAACTTTATTAAATAACAAAGGTAAGGATCAAAAAGTAAGAGTAGAGTTAAGAAATCTTGAGTCAATTTCAAATGGACTAATAATTATAGTTCCTTCAAGCACCCCCAACATGGATGATGAGATTTATTACGAAAAGCAAGTAAGCAAACATGGATTCGCAACTGCAATAGTGTATGGAGCTGAACCAAGGTATCAAAAAAAGTTTACTGGATCATACACAAGCTCTATGATTCTTTATGATGCTATAGCTACTATAAATGAAGTCACAAAACTTTACGGAAAAACTAAAGAAGTAATTTTAATTGGATCCTCAACTGGATCATTAGCTATATTTAAAGCAGGTTGGCAAGATTTTAGGGATAAATACCCTTCGATGAATTTAATTACTAAAGGATTTATGATTAATGCCGCTTGTCCAGATATATCAGAAGTTAATTATAGTGATAAGATTGAAATGTTTGCAATAAATGGGCAGCAAGATGAATCAACACCTCCGTGGGTCTGTAAAAATTTAAAAGACTCCTCAAACAATCCTAACTTACATCTTCTAACTTATTCAGGCGGACATCATTTTGAAAGTAGAATGTATCCACCTTCAAGATATGATACCGAAAGCGCACACGCGCTTCCAACTTGTTCATTAAATTATAAATCTAATCTTCATCAAGTTATTAAAAAAAGAGATGGATCAAAAGAATGGAATGGAGAAAAACAAGGATATAAAACAGATCAAAAAAAATGGTTTGGAGAAAATTGTATAGATAAAGGAACTCTACAAGGGTATGAAGAATATGGCGCCAAACAATTTTGGGATGACGTAAAATCTATTATTGTTGAAAAAAAAGATGCAAAGTCTTTAAAAGGCTACAATGAGTAATTAAGGCACTAACCAAGTAAATTTTTTAGAACTATTCAAATCAATTAAAGCTCTTCGATGACCTTTGGCTGCCAAATAAAGCCATTCAATACTTTTAATGTTGCATCTTATGACGCAAAAGTTTTTATAACCGGCTTCACTTTCTTCTTTCGTAAAATCAAAATTATCAAATTTATTATCTAACCCTGAGGTTGGTTTTTCAGACTCTGTTCCAGGTCCATTAGTAACCAAGTAACATTTTCTACTGATATGGCCAGTTTTTTCCCAAGACTCTTTTGTAACATCATTGTTGTAATTTACTTCGCACTCAGCCTTAACTCTAAGCTGTATTTTTTCTTCTTTACCATAAAATAAAATTGAGCACTTGGGATTTTTTTTTATTTTCTCGATTTTTGAGGATCTAATATCACTATGATATTGAATAAAATTTTTTTGTTGATCTGCCTTTCTAAGAACAACGACTCTTCCATCAAGATCCATATCATTTCCACAAATAAATACGGGTGTTCTGAATTCAGAGGATCTATCTTTGACAGCTTTTGATAATAAATCCCAGATTTTTTTTTCAATCTCTTTTGAATCTTCGTAATAACTAACTGCTTCTGACACGATTTATTTTCTAAATCTTTTGATTAAACTTGAAGTATCCCATCTTTGACCACCCATTTTTTGTACTTCAGCATAATATTCATCAATTATTTTTGTGATAGGTAAAGGTGAGTTATTTTTCTTAGCTTCGTCCATGGCTATTTTTAAATCTTTTCTCATCCAATCAACTGCAAAACCATAATCAAATTTATCCTCAATCATTGTTTTATGTCTATTTTCCATTTGCCAAGATTGAGCTGCACCTTTTGAAATTACCTCAATCACATCATGCATATTTAATCCTGCATTCATTCCAAAATTTATTGCTTCAGATAATCCTTGTACTAAACCTGCTATACAAATTTGGTTTACCATCTTAGTTAACTGACCACTTCCTGATGGACCGAGAAGTTTAATCTTTTTACTATAGCAATCAATCACTGGTTCAGCCTTTATATAGGGAGCTTCATCTCCACCAACCATTACAGTTAAAATTCCACCTTCTGCCCCTGCTTGTCCGCCTGAAATAGGGGCGTCCAAGAAATCAAATCCTTTTGCTTTTGCTTCTTTGTAAAGTTCTCTAGCAATATTTGCAGATGCAGTAGTATTATCTACGTAGATCGCACCTTTTTTTGCAGTTTTAAACAGACCTTTATCACCTAAAGTCACCTCTCTTAAATCATTATCGTTTCCAACACATGTAAAAATAAAATCACAGTCTTTTGCAGCTTCCATCGGCGTATCTGCTGTTTTACCTTTGTACTCTTTGACCCATTTTTCTGCTTTAGCTTTAGTTCGGTTAAAAACTGTTACATCGTGACCAGCTTTTGATATATAACCTGCCATAGGGTATCCCATAACACCCAAACCTATGAAAGCAACTTTACAAGTCATAAATGATTAACCTCTCAATAAATAAAAAAGTAATTATATTCGGATTTATATTTACATTTTTTTCAAGTTTTGGACAGAGTTTTTTTTTGGGATTGTTTAACGCACCAATCAGAAATGAATTAGGTATTACTCACGGACAATTTGGAAATATTTATGCTACTGCAACAATATTTTCTAGTCTTTTGCTTATATGGGTCGGAAAGAAAATTGATGAATATCAAATAATCTATTATTCTTTTTTTGTTATTCTATTATTGTTTTTTTCATCTTTATTTTTTTCTTTTATCAATAGTATTATTTTTTTATCAATTGGCATATTTTTAATGAGATTTTCTGGCCAAGGTTTAATGAGTCATACATCTACAACTACAATCTCAAGATTTTTTGAAAAATCTAGAGGGAAAGCTTTAAGCACAATTTGGTTTGGATTGTCATCTGCGGAATTTATTTTACCGGTATTAGTAACTTATCTGTTTGTAATTTATTCTTGGAGATCAGTTTGGCAAGGAATAGCAATTATTATAATTATATTTTTACCGTTTGTAGTTTTAAATACAATTAAAAAAATTAAACTAGATTCTAGAGAAAAAGATTTAGGTCCTAAAAAAAATTTTAAAATTAAAAGCTGGAGAAGAAGAGAAGTAGTTAGAGATTATAGATTTTATATTGTCTCGCTCAATATGCTTGCGATGCCTTGGATAGCCACTGGAGTATTTGTTTATCAGTCATTTATTTCAGATTCGAAGATATGGAATATTTACACAATACCAAAAGCATTTATGGTTTATTCGTTAGCTTCAATAATAACTTTATTTTTCTCAGGCTTTTTAGTTGATAAATTTACTAGCAGAAAATTAATCCCAATTATGAATATACCTCTATTAATAGCAATGT
Organism: uncultured Pelagibacteraceae bacterium; assembly: GCA_902583585.1. GTDB lineage: Bacteria > Pseudomonadota > Alphaproteobacteria > Pelagibacterales > Pelagibacteraceae > Pelagilacustribacter. Next base: position 64,938 of record CACHWN010000005.1, on the reverse strand, counting down.
TTGTGCTTTTTTATTATCAACATGAAATATCAGCATTTATTTTTTTAGGTTTAGTAGGCATTTCAAATGGATTGGCTAACGTACTTGGGTCATCTACTTGGGCTGAAATATATGGAGTAAAATTTATTGGATCTATCAAGGCTTTGACCACTGCTTTCATGGTGTTTTCAACTGCTTTTGGAACAGCAGTATTTGGTTTAATGATCGACAATGGTTTTTCAATTGAAGATATTGCTTTCGTATCTGGTATTTATATAGTTATTTCGTTATTTCTTTTAATATTAATAAGAAAAAAACTTGAACCTATTAAAATTAAAAAATAATTGATTTCTTTGGATTATTTCAATATATACTCACCATCATGGCAAGAATAACCGTAGAGGACTGCTTAGAAAAAGTTGATAATCAGTACGATCTAGTCTTATTAGCTAAAGAGAGAACTGTTCAATTAAACGCTGGAGCTCCAATGTTAGTTGAAGAGGATAACGACAAAAGAACAATCATATCACTAAGGGAAATCGGTGACGGTAAAATTAATGTTAAAGATGTTGAGGCTAGCGCAATAAAAAGGTTAAGAAAAGAACCAGATGAGTCTGAGGAACAAGAAGAAATTGAAGAGGAAACTAATGATGATTTTGAAAATTTATATAAAGGACAAGTTTCAAAAAGTGGCGTAGCCATATTACCCTCGAAAAGAACAAGAAGAGTTCCTGAAGCAAAAAAACCAAGCTTGGCCGACGAAGCCCTTTCAGAGCTAAAAGCAGAGCAACCAGAGATTAAAGAAGAAAACTTAGATACAGAGGAAGCTCCTCTTGAATTAAGTGAAGAAGCACCAGCAGAAGAAAACAAATCAGAGTAGATTATGAAGAAAACTGTTTCAGTCGCACCTATGATGGATTGCACTGATAAGCACGAAATTTATTTTTTAAGTCTTATAAGTAAAAACATACATTTATACACCGAGATGATTGTTGCTAATGCAATTATAAGAGGTGATAGATCTAAACTACTTTCCTTTAAAAAAATAAATAATCCAGTTACTCTTCAAGTCGGTGGATCGAATCCAAACGAGCTTGCTGAAGCATGTAAGATTTCTGAAGACTACGGATATAAGGAAATAAATTTAAATTTAGGCTGCCCAAGTAAAAAAGTTCAAAAAAATAAATTTGGCGCATGTCTCATGCAAGAACCAGATCTTGTAGCTAAATGTATTGAAGCAATGACTAAAGCAACTAAATTACCTGTTACAATCAAAACAAGAATTGGTTACAACGATGTTGAAAATTTTGAATTTTTAAAATCTTTTATTCAAACCACTAAAGATGCAGGTTCAAAAAAATTTATAATTCACGCAAGAAAAGCTTTACTTAAAAAACTAACACCAAAAGAAAATCTAAATATTCCACCATTGAAATATGATTTTGTTTACAAATTGAAAAATTATTTTAAAGATGATGAGATAATTATTAATGGAGGAGTAAAAACAACAGAAGAAATTAAAAATCATTTAACAAAAGTAGACGGAGTGATGATTGGTAGAGCTATATATCACTCACCTTATTTTTTGGCAGATATTGAAAAAGAAATTTTTAAAAATGAAAATGTACCGACAAGAACAGAAGTAATGGAAAATCTAATTCCTTATATTCAAGAACAAACATCAAAAGGTGTGCAGTTAAATCATATTATGAGACATACGGTTGGTTTGTTTCATGGGCAAAATGGTTCAAAAACTTGGAAACAATATCTATCTAAAAATATGTGCATAAGAGATGCGGATTTACAAAAAGTAAATCATATTATGGATCAAGTTAGAAAAACTAATCCTGTTTCTTTAGAGAGATAGTTTTGGATATCCTTTCTCAATCAGAAATAATTTATTTAGTTTTAATAATGATTGCTACAGCAATACCTGCAGGGTTTGCGGCTGGACTTTTTGGTATTGGGGGAGGATTAGTAACAGTCCCTATATTGTTTTATATATTCAGTTTTTCTGGAATAGAAACAGCTTATGTTATGCATTTAGCAGTAGGAACCTCATTTGGAATTATTATACCTACCTCAACAGTTTCTGTACTAACCCACCATCAACACAAAGCTGTAGATTTTAGTATTGTAAAAGGTTTTGGGTTTTTTGTTGCTACTGGAGTAATTCTAGGAACAATTTTCGCTGCAAGCTTAGAAACAAAACCTTTGATATTATTTTTTACTATAATTGTATATGTTCTTGCGTTTTACTTACTTTTCTTAAAAGAAAAAGAGACAAATATAGAAATCAAAATAGGATTATTCTCAAAAGCCATTTCAGGTATTGTAAGCGGTTTTATTTCTGCACCAATGGGCATTGGTGGAGCTGTTATGAATGTACCAATTTTAAAATTTTTCGGTTATCCAATAAATAAAGCTATTGGTAGTGCAGCTGCAATTGGTTTTATTATTGCTTTATTTGGCGCAGGGGGGTTTTTAATCTCCGGCTCATACCTAGATGCTGATTTACCTTTGAGTATTGGATTTTTGAATATTCCTGCCTTTTTAGTTTTTTTTCCTATTACCGCATTCATGGCAAGACTTGGAGCAAAAGCTAGCCATAGAGTCGATAAAATGAGAATGACAAAATATTTTGGACTGTTTCTTATAGTTATTGGAACTAGATTTTTATACGAATATGTTAAACTCTAAATTTTTTGATCATAATCTCCAATCTTTCCAGTTTTTTGTAAAAGATTATCTATAAATTCAAATATTTTTTTTTTACTCTCATTAGATTTGGTGCTCTCAGTCACAATAACTAAAGAAGGCTTATTTGATGATGCTCTTATTAAGCCCCATGACCCATCCTCTAGGGAAAATCTCACACCATTAACTGTCAATACTTCTATAATACTTTGATTATCAATTTTAATATCCTCATCTTTTAATTTATTTACCTCTTTTACCATTTCATCAACTACTTTATATTTCTCTTCATCTTTACAATAAGGAGCCATTGTTGGGGTTTGATAAGTTACTGGTAATGATCTTATAATTTCACTCATTTTTTTATTTTGATCTACGATGAGGCGGCAAACTTGTATTGCTGAATTAATCCCATCATCATAACCATAACCTAAAGGTTGATTAAAGAAAAAATGCCCACTCTTCTCAAAACCTGCTAATGCTTTTTCCTTATTAACTTTCCTTTTGATGTGTGAATGTCCGGTTTTCCAATATATAGTTTCACAATTATTTTCTTTCAAGATTTTATCATTTTTAAATAGCCCAGTCGATTTTACATCAACGATAAATTTTGAATCCTTATGTTTACTTGAAAGATTTCTTGCAATTAGTAACCCAATTTTATCTGAGAATATTTCATTTCCTTGCTCATCTATTACTCCACATCTATCTCCATCTCCATCAAAACCAAATCCAATATCTGCTTTATTATCTTTTACAGCTTTTGAAATAGCATGGAGCATTTCAAGATCTTCAGGATTTGGATTATATTTTGGAAATGACCAATCTAAATTACAATCTAATTCTATGACTTCGCATCCAATACCTTTTAAAATTTCTGGTGCAAATATTCCTGCTGTCCCGTTTCCACAAGCAACTACGGCTTTAATCTTTTTATTTAATCTATTCTTCTTTATTAAATCGTGAATATATACGTCCTTAAAATCATCAATTTTTTTTACTGAACCTTTTCCATTTAAAAATTTTTCATTTAAAGTGATATCTTTTAGAGTTGCCATTTCCTCTGGTGCATGTGTTAAACCTTTTTGAATGCCCATTTTAACTCCTGTCCAACCGTTTTCATTATGACTAGCAGTTACCATAGCTATTGCGTCTGAGTTTAAATTAAACTGAGCAAAATAAACCATTGGAGAAAGAGATAAACCTACATCTTCAACATTGCATCCAGTTGAAATTAAACCCTCAGTTAAAGCTTTTTTGATTTTCTCACTGTATGACCTATAATCATGACCAACTGTTACTCTCGGATTATTTTTTTTGGTATAACTTATTATTTGAGTTCCAAGGCCTTTGCCTAAATTAGTGATTCCCTCAATATCGATATCTTTTTCAAAGACCCACCTAGCGTCGTACTCTCTAAAACCATTTGGATTGATTTTCATTAGTAATAAATACTAGAGAATATAGGTATTTGTTATTAAATGTTTATTAACAAAACTTTCCACTTGCAAAATTAATCAGATGTTCTTATAATGTTCTATTGATTTCGATGTTATATGGTATATTAACATAACTGTAACACAACATGTAGTTGTTTTGTTAACAAATCAGGTAAAAACAAGGAATATATGAATAAAAGTGTATCATTGGCAATAGAGAAAGCTTTCGACTCTTTAAGCCAAAAAAACCAAAACGAACTAAAGAACAACGGGCCTAAAAAGCCTGATTTGTTTTCTTTATCAGGAGAGACTGAATTATTTCAAAACGAGAAGGGTATAACTATCAAGATAGATAGATCTAGAGATGCAAATCTAACTGATTTTGGAAGAGCTACACTTACGGATAGATATTTAGGTCAGAACGAGAGTTTTCAAGATTTATTTGCAAGAGTTGCAAGTGTTTATGCTGATGACAATTTACACGCTCAAAGAATATATAATTATATAAGTAATCTTTGGTTTATGCCAGCAACACCAGTTTTATCCAATGGAGGAACTGAGAGAGGATTGCCTATTTCATGTTTTTTAAACGAGGCAAGCGACAGCTTAGAAGGCATTACAAACCTTTGGGAAGAAAATGTATGGCTTGCAGCAAGAGGTGGCGGCATCGGAAGTTATTGGGGTAACTTGAGATCAATTGGAGAAAAAATAGGAAAAGTTGGAAAAACTTCTGGAATAATTCCATTCATCAAAGTTATGGACTCTTTAACGTTAGCAATTAGTCAAGGTTCTTTAAGAAGAGGTTCAGCTGCTTGTTATTTACAAATTGACCATCCTGAAATCGAAGAGTTTATCGAAATGAGAAGGCCGACTGGTGGAGACGTGAATAGAAGATCTCTAAATTTACACCATGGTGTTTTAGTAACAGATGAATTTATGAGAGCAGTAGAAACAGGTGGTCAGTGGGCATTAAGAAGTCCTTATGATGGATCTATTCAACAAACTATACCAGCAAGAAATTTATGGATAAGATTATTAACTGCAAGAATTGAAACTGGTGAGCCTTACATCGTTTACATTGATACAGTTAACAGACAAATTCCACAGCATCACAAACTTGCCGGGTTAAAAGTTAAAACATCTAATCTTTGCAGTGAAATTACTTTGCCAACTGGTATAGACAACGAAGGGAACCAAAGAACAGCAGTCTGTTGTTTATCATCATTAAACTTAGATACTTACGATCAATGGAAAGATGATCCTCAATTCATTGAAGACGTAATGAGATTTTTAGATAATGTTATGACTGATTTTATCAATAGAGCCCCTGATGAATTTGCTCATGCAAAATACTCAGCAATGAGAGAAAGAAGTGTTGGTCTTGGAGTTATGGGATTACACTCATACTTCCAACAAAAAAATATTCCTTTTGGATCAGTAATGAGCAAAGTGTGGAACAAAAAAATATTCCAAAATATTCAAGAAAAAGTTGATGAATCATCAAAGATTTTAGCTGATGAAAGAGGATCATGTCCAGATGCGGCAGAATATGGAATGAAGGAGAGATTTTCAAACAAAACAGCAATAGCTCCAACAGCCTCTATCTCAATTATTTGCGGAGGATCTTCTCCGGGAATAGAACCAATTGCTGCTAATAGCTATACTCATAAAACGCTATCAGGTTCTTTTAATGTAAGAAATAAATATTTAAAAAAGATACTTCAAAAATATAATAAGGATACAGATGAAGTATGGTCAACTATAACAACCAATCAAGGATCCGTATCACATTTAAATTTTTTAACTGCGAATGAGAAAGATACATTTAAAACTGCTTTTGAAATTGATCAAAGATGGATTGTTGAACTTGGTGCAGATAGAACGCCTCACATTTCACAGGCACAGTCAGTAAATATCTTTGTTCCGGCAGATATTCATAAAAAAGAACTTCACGATATTCATTTTCAAGCATGGAAAAAAGGTCTGAAAAGCCTTTATTACTGTAGATCCAAATCAATCCAGAGAGCTGAAAATGTAAACAATGGATCTTCAACAGATGTGACAAAAAATGTTTACTCTGGAAAACAAGAATCAAATAATGAAAGCAATAACTATGAGGAATGTTTATCATGTCAGTAGCAGAAAAAACTAAACCAACAATAATCCAGCCTAATAAAATGGGCTTATTAGTAGAAAACCCAGTTTACAAACCCTTTAGATATCCATGGTGTTATGACGCCTGGTTAACTCAACAAAGAATTCACTGGCTGCCAGAGGAGGTGCCCCTTGGTGACGATGTTAGAGATTGGCAAAAAAATTTATCGGTTGAAGAAAAAAATCTTTTAACTCACATCTTTAGATTTTTTACTCAGGCAGATGTTGAAGTAAATAACTGTTATTTAAGACACTACACAACTGTATTTAAACCAACAGAAGTTTTGATGATGATGACAGCATTTGCTGCAATGGAGACAGTACACATTGCTGCTTACTCGCATCTGTTAGATACTATCGGTATGCCGGAAACAGAGTATTCAGCATTCTTACAGTATAAAGAAATGAAAGATAAATACGATTATATGCAAGGTTTTGACGTAAAATCAAAACATAATATTGCAATGACAATGGCAGTATTCTCTGCTTTCACAGAAGGTTTACAACTGTTTGCTAGTTTTGCAATTTTATTAAACTTCCCTAGATTTAATAAAATGAAAGGTATGGGTCAAATAGTAACTTGGTCAGTTAGAGATGAAACTTTGCACTGTAATTCTATGATTAGACTCTTCAGAGATTTCATTAAAGAAGAACCACAAATTTGGAACGATAAATTAAAAAACGAAATTTATGAAGCATGTAAAACAATTGTTCACCACGAGGACGCATTTATCGATCTTGCTTTTCAAATGGGTCCAATGCAAGGTTTAACTGCGGATGAAGTTAAACAGTACATTAGATTTATTGGTAATAGAAGATTAGAGCAATTAGGTCTAAATCCTATTTACGACGTTAAGAAAAATCCATTAACTTGGTTGGATACTATGCTTAACGGAGTAGAGCACATGAACTTTTTCGAAGGTAGAGCAACAGAATATTCTAAAGCATCTACAAAAGGTACATGGGGTGAGGTTTTTGCATAAAGATTATTTTTCCCAATCAAATTTCGGAAAAGTATCAAACACCTGAAGAACTTTATCAGACCATTGATTACAAATTTTTTTGTAATCCTCGTCAGATGTATTTAAACACTTAAGGTAAGATAATTTTTTCTGATCTTTTTTATAAACTGCAATATCTATTGGTGGGCCAACTGTTAAATCACTTTTAAGTGTTGAGTCCATAGAGATCAATGCACATCTAGATGCATCGCCTATAGATACATTTGGTGTTATAACTCTATCAAGTATAGGTTTACCATACTTTACTTCACCAATTACTAAGTAAGGCTTGCTATCTGCTGGTCTTATATAATTTCCTTGAGGATAAACGAGGTACAATTCTAAATCCTGTCCTCTTATTTGTCCTCCAATAATAAATGTAGCTCCTAAAACTAAGCTATCCGTGTTCACACCGTCTGGAGATGAATGCTTGATTGTAAGTTTTCCAACATATGAAGCAATTTGCTCAAAATCTTTACATTTGTTAAGATTTAAAGCAGAATTATCTTTTATATCCTTCTCTATAGACTTAAAAACTGCCTGTGAAGTTGCTAAATTTCCTGAAGTAACTATAACAACCGTTCTATCGCCAACGTCGTAAGTAAGCATTTTAGAATAAATGTTTACATTATCTAAACCAGCGTTTGTTCTTGAGTCAGACGCTAATACAACGCCTTCATTGGTCTTAATACCTATACAATATGTCATGGTGAATTCTTATTTAAAAAACAGTAAATATTCAATTCTTAATTATCATAGCTATTATCGAATTTGTGCATTTGATTAAGGCATTAAACTATAAAGAATTGATACATGGTTAATTTGTGGAAAAAATATGACTCTAAAAAAACTTATGACGAGTACTTAAACTCTGACCATAAGTTACGTAGGCAAGCTGTAATTATCTCTCACATTTTAGAGAGACATGGAATCAAGAAATTAAACGAAATTGAGAAGAACTGTGCAAGTACAATAAATGCAAGGGGAATAAATTTCCGAGTTTATTCTTCTGGGAAAAAACTCCAAGAAAAAAAGTGGCCTCTAGATATTATTCCAAGAATTATTCTAAAAAAAGATTGGGCTAAAGTTTCAAAGGGATTACTTCAAAGAGTAAAAGCTCTTAACCTTTTTATAGACGATGTTTATAACGACAGAAAAATCTTTAAAGATAATATTATTCCTGAGGATTTGGTTTTCAATTCTCCGTTTTATCTAAGAGAGTGCTATGGTTTTTCACCAAAATATAAAGCATGGTCAAATATCTCGGGAATAGATTTAATAAGAAATATTGATGGAGAATTTATGGTTCTAGAAGATAACTTGCGAGTTCCATCAGGAGTTTCTTACATGCTTGAAAACAGAATGGTAATGAGAGATGTCTTTCCCGAATTATTTACAAAATATAAAGTTTCCTCAGTACACCAATATCCAAATAAATTATATCACTGCATGCTTGAATGTGTGCCTCGAAAAACAAGAAACCCACACATGTGTGTTTTAACTCCGGGAAGATATAACTCAGCTTATTTCGAACATAGATTTTTAGCTGAACAAATGGGTATCGCGCTTGTAGAGGGTAAAGATTTATTCGTCGAAAAAGATTTTGTTTATATGAAAACTGTAACAGGTCCAATGAAAGTTGATTGTATATACAGAAGAATAGATGATAACTTTCTGGATCCAAAAGTTTTTTATAAACATTCTTTACTAGGAGTGCCTGGCTTATTTAAATGTTGGCGTAAAGGCAATGTAGGAATTGTTAATGCACCAGGAACTGGAATTGCAGATGATAAAGCTATCTATTCTTACGTTGATAAAATGATTAAATTCTATTTGAACGAAGAACCAAAACTAAAACAAGTAAAAACATTTTTATGTAGAAAAAAAATCCATAAAGATCATGTTATTGAAAATATTTCTAAATTAGTTGTAAAACCTACCAATGGATCAGGTGGTAATGGAATATTAATTGGTCCTAAAGCCTCAAAAGAAGAGAGAGAAAAAATGATAGATAAAATTAAAGCTAAACCTTGTGATTATATTGCACAACCATTAGAAATTTTATCTACTAACCCAACGATTTCTGAGGAAGGAATTGAACCAAGACATTTAGATCTCAGGCCATTTGTCTTAACTGGTAAAAAATCTTGGGTTACAACAGGTGGACTTACTAGAGTAGCTCTTAAAAAAGGCAGTACTATCGTGAATAGTTCTCAAGGTGGTGGCTCTAAAGACACTTTAGTTATTGAAAGATAAATTTCCTAACAACCTTTAAAGGAAGCGTACATACTTTGCAAAAGATCAGAATACATATTTTTACCTTTGTCTAAAGTTGCACCAAGAGGATCTAGGACACCAGTTTTAATTTTAGTATCTTTTGCTATTGATTTTATAATTGCAGGATTAAACTGAGGTTCTGAAAATAGACAATTAACTTTTTCATGTTCGATTACTTCCCTAATTTCAGATAATTGTTCAGCTCCAGGTAAAACATCTGGATTTACTGTTAAAGCTCCAAGAACTTTTATACCAAATCTATTTTCAAAATATTGATAGGCATCATGGAAAACTACAAACCTTAAATTGCCTTTGAGATCTTTTTTAATATTTTTAGTTAAGTTATCTAATTCTGTCTGAGCCTTTTTAGAGTTAGATTTATATTTAGAGCCGTTACCTGGATCTAATTTAACTAATTGTTTTTCGATTTCTTTTATAATTACTTTAGCATTCATTGGATCTAACCAAACATGTGGATCGTGTTCACCGTGAGCATGTCCCTCATGCCCGTGGTCATCATGTTTAGCTTTTTTATGACCATGATCATCGTGTTTCTTTTCTTTATGACCGTGTCCGTGATCATCATGTTTTTTCTCCTTATGTCCATGTCCGTGATCATCATGACCCTCAAATATATTTTTTTCTCTGAACTCAAGTTTTTTAATTCCACTCAAGTCCATTATTTCTACATTCACTGCCTTTTTAGCAATTGTATTTAATGGTTTTTCTAAGAATGCTTCTAAATCTTCACCAACCCAAATAATTAAGTCAGCTTTTTCAATCATTTTTGCATGTGAAGGTTTAAGGCTAAATCCATGTGGTGAATTATAGCCGTCCACAATTACATCAGGTTTTCCAACACCATCCATAACGTAGCTAACTAAGGAATGTATTGGCTTGATTGATGCAACAACTTTTACTTCAGCTTTGGATACTGAAATGGTTGTGAAAAGTGCAATAAATACAGCTGAAATTAATTTAAGTATTTTATTCATAATATGTTATAAAGTAACATAGTGTTATAATATAACGTTTATTAATGCAAGGATAAATATTGTGAATAAATTAAATTCAGAGACATTAATTAAAGTAGAAAACGTAGGTCTATTTAAAAACGATAAATGGTTAGTAAAGGGAGTTTCCTTAGAAGTAAAAAGGGGAGAAATTGTTACTTTAATCGGACCAAATGGATCAGGAAAAACAACAACGGCAAAAATTGCTCTTGGTATTTACAAGAATATAGAAGGAAAAGTTTTAAAATTTACAGAAAAAGTTGGCTATGTTCCTCAAAAAATTTCTATAGATTGGACATTACCAATAAGAGTTGTTGATTTTATGTTACTCACCCAAAATCTAAGTAATGAGGAAATAATAAATGCTTTAAAATTAACTGGAGTTGAACATCTTAAAAATAATAATTTAAGTAATTTATCTGGAGGTGAATTTCAAAGAGTTTTAATTGCAAGAGCGATCGCAAAAAATCCAGATCTTTTGGTGTTGGATGAACCAGTTCAAGGAGTAGATTTTAAAGGTGAAATCTCTCTTTATGAATTAATAAAAGAAATCTCGGAAAAGGTTAATTGTGGAATTTTATTAATATCTCACGATTTACATGTTGTTATGTCTTCCACAGATTATGTAGTTTGTCTTAATGGACATGTTTGCTGCTCTGGCACACCTCAATCTGTAGCTAACAACAATAAATATCAAGAACTGTTTGGAGACCGTGCTTCAACAATTTTATCTGTATATGAACACAAACACGATCATACCCATTCACCAGACGGAACAATAAAAAGGAAACAATAGATGTTAGATGATTTTTTTATAAGAGCTTTAATTGCTGGAATTGGGATTGCGTTAGTAACTGGACCCCTTGGATGTTTTATAATTTGGAGAAGATTATCTTTTTTTGGTGATACATTATCTCACTCTGCACTTCTTGGGGTAACTATAGCTTTCTTTTTTGAATTAAATATAGCATTTTCTGTTTTTTTAATTTCATCAGCGATTGCACTAATATTATTAAAACTTCAAAAAACTACAAAACTACCTGGAGACGCATTATTAGGTTTATTAGCACACTCATCTCTTGCAGTTGGATTGGTTGTTATTGGTTTTTTAACTACAATACGATTTGATATAATGGGATTGTTATTTGGAGACATCCTAGCCGTGAATGAAATAGACCTTTTAATAATTTGGATCGGTGGAGCATTAATCTTATTTATACTAAAATACATTTGGAAACCTTTGTTTGCCTCAACAGTTAATCACGAACTAGCTGAAGCTGAAGGCATGAATCCTGATAAGGTAAATGCAATCTTTACAGTTTTATTAGCAGCGATAATTGCAATATCAATTAAAATTGTAGGTCTTTTGCTGATTACAGGAATGTTAATTATGCCAGCTGCAATGGCAAGAAATATTTCTAACAATCCAAAGCAGATGGTTAAGTTATCAATTATAGGAGGCCTGTTATCAGTAATAATTGGTTTATTTTCATCTTTAGAAATTAATACCCCTTCCGGACCTTCGATAATTACAGCTGCATTAGTTTTATTTTGTCTTACACTTATTAAGATCAAAAATTATTCTGAATTGAAAAAATGATATTTAATTGGTAATTTACATTTATGACACAAGTACAAATACTTTCTAGAAATCAACAAATTGTTTTGGATATTATCGAAAAAGCAAAAGGTCCTTTAAAAGCTTATTCCATACTTTTTAATGTACAAAAAAAAGGAATTAACGCACCTCAGCAAATTTACCGAGCTTTAGACAAGTTAATTGAAATGGGTAAAATTCATAAAATTGAAAGCAAAAATGCTTTCGTCGCATGTAGAAGTTCAGATTGTGAAATTTCTAAAGCTACAGCATTTTCAATTTGCGAAAGTTGCGAGATGGTTGATGAAATAAGTGACGCTAAACTTTCAAAATACTTATCGAGTTTTAATCATAAAAAAGGAATGAAATTTAAAAGATTTAACTTAGAATTTTTCGGATTATGTAAAAAATGTAAGTAATTTTTTCTATATAAGCCATCAAATATATTTCAGACGTATATATTCCATATTTCACTTTTTAGTTGTGTTCCGGTTACAATACACACTACATTTTGTTACATTATTTAAAAAATTAAATAACTCTAGGGGGGTTAAATGAGATCATTAACAAAGCTACTGGCAGTAATATTCGCTGCCTTATTTTTCAATAATATCGCAAACGCTGCGTGCGGAAAAATTACTTATGCAAACATGAACTGGGCTTCAGCTTCATTAATGGCGAATATTGATAAAATTATTTTAGAAAAAGGATATGGTTGCGAGGTAGAATTATTACCTGGTGACACGATGCCATCATTCACTTCTATGAATGAAAAAGGTCAACCGGATGTTGCACCTGAGCTTTGGGCTAATTCAGTAATGAGTCCACTTAAAAAAGCTGTGGGTGAGGGAAGAATTCATATTGTAAATAAAGGTCCAATAACTGGACTTGGAGAGGGTTGGTTTGTTCCACCTTACACTATGGAAAAACATGGAATTAAAACTGTTCAGGACTTGTTAAAAAGACCTGATCTATTTCCACATCCTGAAGACAAATCTAAAGGTGCGTTTGTAGGATGTCCAGCCGGTTGGGGATGCCAACTGATAAACAATCAACTTTTTAAAGCTTTTGATATGGAAGCAAAAGGTTGGAAATTAGTTGATCCAGGATCAGCAGCAGGACTTGATGGTTCAATCGCTAAAGCTGTTGAAAGAGGAGAAAACTGGGTTGGTTATTATTGGAGCCCAACTGCAATAATTGGAAAGTATGATATGAGACTTTTAGATTTTGGAGTTAAGTGGGGTGGAGATGATAATTGGCACAAATGTGTAGTAAAACCAGAACAAGAATGTGCTACACCAAAAAAAACAAGATGGGTAGACTCAGAAGTTTATTCAGTTGTTACCGATAACTTTAAAAAATCTGCAGGACCAGAAGCTATGAAATTCATGAAAAAAAGAATTTATCCAGGTACAGTGATGAATTCAATGTTAGTTTACATGACTGATAATCAAGCTGAAGGTGAAGATGCAGCAATTGAGTTTATGAAGAAACACGAAAAAGTTTGGTCTAAGTGGGTTTCTTCATCTGTTGCAAAAAAAATTAAAGCAGGAATTTAATTTAAATTACTGTTTTAGATGCAACTCGAATTCTTCTTAAAATTTCCCTCAATGGAGAGGGAAAGTTTAAGAGATTTGAAAAAAGGTATTGACCTTACCTTTAAAGACTTTTCTCGAGAGTATGGAGATTCAATAGAGGGCTTTTTTGGCCCTCTATTAAAATTTTTAGTTTGGTTTGAAAAGTTTTTAATTACTACTCCTTGGCCTTTAATAATCTTTTTATTGTCTTTTTTGGCCTGGCTAAGCTCAAGAAGTTTTAAGTTATCAATAGGTACAGCGATAAGTTTTTTTGTAATTGGTTATTTTGGTATGTGGAAAGATACTATGTCTACAATGGCCATCATATCTGTAGCCACTTTAATTTGTTTAATACTAGGCACCCCTATTGGAATCTTAATGGCTAGATCTGAAAGATTAAAAAATATTTTGTCTCCAGTATTAGATATGATGCAAACTATTCCAACTTTCGTTTATTTAATTCCAATTATAATGCTTTTAGGTATTGGAAAAGTGCCTGGTTTATTAGCTGTTTGTGTTTATGCAATTCCACCAATTGTGAGACTTACAAATTTAGGAATCAGGGAGGTTGATAGGAGAGTGGTTGAGGCAGCAAAAGCTTTGGGTATTAAAAAAAGAATTATCTTATTTAAAATTGAAATACCTTTAGCACTCCCTTCAATCATGACTGGAGTAAATCAAACCATAATGATGGCGTTAGCGATGGTTGTTATTGCTTCAATGATTGGTGTAAGTGGTTTAGGTGTTCCAATTTTAAGATCTATTTCCAATCAATTCCTCGCATTGGGTTTAATGAATGGATTAGCTATAGTTGCACTAGCAATAATATTTGATCGAATTTCTCAAAATTACGCTAGAAGAATTCAAAAACATAAAGAGGCAAAAAAATAATTACTTTAAATCCTTTAATAATTGAATATGTTTAGGGCTGATTTCACAACAACCACCAATTATCTTTGCACCTAAATTTTTAAATTTTCTACAAACATTAAAAAATTTTTTTGGAGTTAAATCTTTTCTCATCCCTAGTTGTAAATTGGGATTGTTAGCATCTGGCTTCCATCCTATTGGTATATGTCTAAATGCATTTATCTTAAATCCTATTGGATAATTTACTTTTTTTATTTTTTTCATTATTTTGCCAGCGTCTTCTACCGAAACACAGGATGCAATAAAACCTAGAGGCTTATATTTCTCTAATTTTTTTACTACATCAAAAAACTTTTCACCTGATGGAAGTGTATCGTTTTTTCTCAAATGAATACCAATTAGAGTTTCTTTTTTTAAATTTTTAGTAACATCCAAACCGATTTTACATTCCTCATAACTACTCATAACGTCTAAATAAAAAAAATCTACATAAGGAAATAAATATTTCGCTTGGCTTTTAAAACTATCTTTGATGAACTTTTTATCCCTCCCGAGGTCTGCCATATATGTAAAATTTTGAGGAGGAAGGCTTCCTGCGATCATAATTTTTTTTTTTGAGATTTTTACTGCTTTTTTTGCTAAGAATCCTGCAAGTTTATTTAACTGTGCATATTTATTCTCTAAATTATTTTCAATTAATCTTCTTCGCCTGCTTCCAAAACTATTTGTAACAATTACTTCAGCTCCTGCGTTGATAAAATCTAAATGGGTTTTCACTACAACTTTATGATATTTCTTATTCAAAAGTGCAGACGCTCCCCAAAGAGAACCGTGGGTTTTGACTCCTCTATTTAGAAGCTCTTGACCCATTCCGCCATCAAGAATTCTAGTTTCTTGAAAAAATTTTTTAATTGATGACACTATTAAACACTAAGATAACTACACCAAAAATGGCAAACCAAATAAACCACTGTCCGTAGAGTTTCAAACCTGAGCCTTTGTCTATACCCTTCCAAGGCATGAAAGTGTAAGTAGCTAGTGTAACTAAAATAAAAAATAAAAGTAAATCTGTTAATGTAATCATCATCGTTGATTCAAAAGCATAACTTCTCTTACTTCTGCTCCTCTATATTTTGATAAAGGTCTAATAAGTTTATTTGAAGCATGTTGTTCCATGATGTGAGCGGACCAACCTGTGATACGTGACATGACAAATATT
Source organism: uncultured Pelagibacteraceae bacterium (assembly GCA_902583585.1). Taxonomy (GTDB): domain Bacteria; phylum Pseudomonadota; class Alphaproteobacteria; order Pelagibacterales; family Pelagibacteraceae; genus Pelagilacustribacter. Next base: position 49,115 of record CACHWN010000005.1, on the reverse strand, counting down.
GGTGTGTAAAAATCTATATCGATACCCATCATATAATAAGTTGGACCACATGGAAAATCTACATTTGGATGGATATTTTTTCTTTGTAACATTACTTTTTCTAAAATTTCGTACATTCTCGTATATTTTTCTTTTTTCAAAAGCTTAGCTACTTTAAACATATAGTGTTTCATTGTTGGTACTCTCGAGTCCCCTGTACGGTAAACTCTGTGCCCAAATCCCATTACTACCTTTTTTTTATTTAATGCATTTTCAATCCAAGCTTTTGCTTTTTCAGGCTTTCCAATTTCTTTCATCATATGCATTACTGCTTCATTAGCTCCACCATGTAATGGACCTTTTAAAGAAGCTATAGCTCCAGTTATTGCACCATGTAAATCAGATAAGCTGGATGTAATTGTTCTAGCTGTGAATGTTGAAACGTTAAAACTATGTTCCGCGTATAAAATTAGAGAAATATCAAATGCTCTTACTATCTCCTTATCCGGAACTTTGTTAAACATCATTTTAAAGAAATTTTCTGAAAAAGATAATTTTTTACTTGGAGCTATAATTGATTTGCCTTTTCGTGTTCTGAAATAAGCAGCAACAGCTGTCGGCGTTTTAGCAAATATTCTCATTGCTTTTCTCATGTTTGCTTTAGGAGAATTGTCTTTAGTGTCTTTATCTTCTAAGGCCATTAAACTTACACACGTTCTGATTACATCCATAGGATGAGCGTTTCGAGGCATTTTTTTAATATCATTTAATATTTGTTTAGAAAGTTTTCTCTCTGATCTTTCTTGTTTGATGAATTTTTTCAGCTGACTTTTGTTAGGCAGTTCCCCATTCAGTACTAAATATGCAACTTCTTCGAAATCACATTTATCACAAAGTTCCTGAACTGTATAACCTCTATAGGTCAAGGCACTTAGTTCTGGAACTACGTGTGATATAGTAGTTTCGTCAACAACTATTCCTAACAAACCTTTTTTAATTTCTTCACTCATTATTCATGTCCCTCTGTAGAAAAATCTGTGATTTTTTTATCAGGCGTATTGTATTTCTCATATTCTACTAACTCGTACAACCTTTTTCTAGTCTGCATTTTGTCAATTATATTATTTTGATGACCATCTTTAAATATTGATTTAAGTCCTAACTCAACATTTTGCATAGCTAGTCTTTGCGTTGTTACAGGATAAATAACTAAATTATATCCTAAATTTTCTAATTGTGATTTATTCAATAATTTAGATTTTCCAAATTCTGTCATGTTCGCCAGTAAAAATCCTTTTGATACTTTTCTGACTTTTTCAAACTCCTTTTCATCTTTCATAGCCTCTGGAAAAATCATATCTGCGCCAGCATCCTCATAAGATTTAATTCTATCTAATGTTTTATCAATACCTTCAACAGTATTTGCATCAGTTCTTACGATAATAAGAAAATTTTTATCTTTTCTAGCATTTACAGACTCTTGGATCTTTTTTACCATTTCATCTTTTGATATTAACTCTTTGTTATCTAAGTGTCCGCACCTTTTCTCAGCTATTTGATCTTCTATATGACAACCTGCTAAACCTTTTTCCTCAAAAGTAATAATTGTTTTTTTACAATTTTTAAATCCTGTATCCGCATCGACTATGGTAGGAAGGTCAGTTACCCTAGAAATTTGTTTAGCCCTGTAACTTACTTGGTCCAGAGTTGTTAATCCTATATCAGGTAAACCTAGGTCATTGGACATAACACCACCTGAGATGTAAACTCCATCAAATCCAATTTCGGCTATAAGTTTCGCACACAACGGATTAAAAGCACCAGGGAATCTAAGAAGTTTTTTTGATTGTAAATTTTTTACAAATTCTAATCTTTTTTCAAAACTGTTTTTTTTTGTAAAATGCATCTGCGAAGTTTATATTAAAGAGAATAATAAAAATCAAAGGCTATTATTTAATAAGAATAAATATACCAGTTAATACTAATAATAGCGCTAACACATATTCTATAATTTTTTTTATTTTAATATCTCCCACAAATTTTCTTAATCCACTTCCAAATAGAGCCCAAAGACTGATTGTTGGAAAACAAATTACTGCTGCGGTGATGGTTACAAACGCAACCCCTATAAATATATTTTCATCAGTGGGAAAAAAACCTGAGGCAACAGTGACTGCAATTGACCAAGCTTTTGGATTTATGAATTGGAATAATGATGCTTCGTAAAATCTTAATGGTCTTCCAGTCTCTTTTTGAACCATAGAAAATGATCCAATCATTTTCCAGCCCAAGTAAAGCAAATAAACAAAGCATAAGATTTTCATGTAAAATTGGATTTGAGGATAAATCAAGAATAGGTTTGCTAAGCCAAAACAAGTAAGCCCAATTTGAAAAATATGACCTAAAGGTATGCCAATTAAATGCGGCAAAGTCCTCACAAATCCAAATTTCATACCTGACGCAGTGAGCATTGCATTATTAGGTCCTGGGGTAAAAAACATTGTGAAATAAAAAGTTGATAATGCTGAAAAGAGAGCAAAATTAATCATAAATATTTTTCAATAATTTTTTCAAAATTAATATAGTCGGAAATTAGCTCATCGTGCTTAATTTCTTTTTCAGTTTTTTCCGTATATCCATCTTTAACTAAAACAAATGGTAACGTAGCATTTTGCGCAGATAAGGCATCAACTTCGCTATCTCCGACCATAATTGTTTTTTTTAAATCACCGCCAATAATTTCAACCACATCTGTTAGATGTCTAGGGTCAGGTTTATTAAATGCAAAAGTATCTGAACCAGCGACATAATCAAAAAATTTGAATAAGTTTAGTTTTTTTAATAAATCTATCGCTAGCCTCTCTTGTTTATTGGTGCAAACTGCCATTGAGATATTTTTATTTTTTGCCCAATTAAAAAAATCAATTACACCTTTTACTGGAACACTCTCTTTATCAATATTTTTTGAATAAAAATCAATAAACTCTTTAGTCATTTCTTGTTTTATTTTCTCATCTTTTATTTCTTGTTTAAAAGATTTTTGCATCATCACCCATGCACCTTTTCCTGCAAGAGACTTAATGTCCTCAAGTTTTTTTTCTGAGTGACCAAACTTTCTCATTACATGATTATGAGCAGCCATTAAATCTGGCGCAGTATTTACTATGGTTCCGTCAAGATCAAAAAGAATTGTGTAAATTTGACTCATTTTTAAAGTATTAAAAAGAAATATTTTGTGACTTATTTCAGTTACATTAATAATGTAAAGAAATTTTTAATGAATACAAATAATAAATTAAACAAAGCTAATTCATACAGGCTTTTGCAAGAATTATTAAGAAACAAAGCATTGAAGAATGGGGTAAATTTAATTGCACCAGAAACAATATTTTTATCGGAAGATACTTCATTTGGAAAAAACGTAACAATAGATCCATATGTTGTAATCGGTCCAAAAGTAAAAATTGGAGACAATTCTCATATAAAATCTTTTAGTCATTTAGAAGGAACTAAAATTGAAAAAAATGTAATCATCGGTCCCTACGCTAGATTAAGAGAGGGAACTATTTTGAAAAAAAATACTAAAATTGGAAATTTTGTAGAAACAAAAAAATCCTCAATTAATCAAAATTCAAAAGTAAGTCACCTGTCGTATATTGGCGATACCTCAATTGGAAAAAATTCCAACGTTGGCGCAGGCACAATTACATGTAATTACGATGGTTTTAAAAAACGTAAAACAAAAATATCTGATAATGTTTTAATAGGGTCAAATTCTTCCTTAGTTGCTCCAGTAAGTATTAATAAAAATAGTGTTGTTGGAGCTGGATCTGTAATCACAAAAAACGTGAAAAAAAAGTCATTGGCAATCACGAGAGCACCTCAGCTTGAAATTAAAAACTATAAAAGAAAGAAAAAATAATGTGTGGAATTATTGGTATAGCAAGTAACAAACCTGTTTCAATCAATATAATTAACTCTCTTAAGAAATTAGAATATCGAGGTTATGACTCTGCAGGCCTAGCAACTTTGAACAACAGTCAGATAAATGAAAAAAAATGTTCTGGAAGAGTAGATGAGCTCGAAAAAATATTATTTAAAAACCCGTCTGAAGGAAATATTGGAATAGGTCACGTAAGATGGGCTACTCACGGTGTACCCAATATTATCAATGCGCATCCTCACTCATCAGAAAAAGTCTCTGTGGTTCATAATGGAATTATTGAAAATTCAGATGAACTTAAAAAAGATCTTGAAATAAAGGGTTTTAAGTTTAAGTCGCAAACTGATACTGAGGTAATCACGTTATTAGTGACACAGTTTTTGGAAAAATCTGAACCTTTAGAGGCAGTTTTTAAAACTTTAAGAAAATTAAAGGGCAGTTTTGCTTTAGGAATTATATTCAAAAATTTTTCAGATATTATTGTCGGAGCTAGAAGAGGCAGCCCATTAGCTGTAGGTTACTCTAACGAGGAAAATTATTTGGGATCAGACTCTTATGCATTGAAATCTATGACAAATAAAATTTCTTATTTAGATGATGGAGAATTATGTATGCTTACGAAAAGTGATATTGCTTTTTATGACGTTAATTTAAAGAAAATAAATAAAAAAATTTATACAGTTTCAGATGACGAGAACATTTCTGACAAGGGTGATTATAAAAATTTTATGTCTAAAGAAATATTTGAACAAGCTAGTACGATCAAGAAATGTTTAAATGAATATACTGATAGTATTAAAAAAGACATAAATATTTATAATTTTCCTATTGAACCTAAACAAATAAATAAAATTATTTTGATTGGATGCGGTACGGCTTATCATTCATGTTTAGTAGCAAAATATTGGCTTGAAGAATTAACAACAATTGACGTAGAAATAGATATAGCTTCAGAATTTAGATATAGAAATATTAAATTTAATCCTAAAAATTTATATATATTCGTTTCTCAATCCGGTGAAACAGCTGATACTGCCGCTGCATTAGATATATGTAAAAAAAATAAAGTTAAAACTTGTTCAATTGTTAATGTAGTTGAAAGCACAATCGCAAGAAGTTCTGACTGGGTTTTACCTATTCACGCTGGACCAGAAATTGGCGTTGCTTCTACAAAAGCTTTTTTAGGACAGTTAATAGTTTTATATATCTTATCTTTAAAACTTTCTAAGGTCAGAGGTGATATCGATAAAAACAAGTATGATGAATATTTAAGAAATTTACATAAACTTCCAGAGTCAATTAAAAATACTTTTAAATTGGAAAATGAAATTCAATTGATGGCTAAAGAATTCTTAGATGCAAACGGTTCAATGTTTTTAGGAAGAGGAAGTTCATTTCCTATCGCTCTTGAAGGAGCATTAAAATTAAAAGAACTCTCATATTTACACGCCGAGGGGTATCCAGCTGGAGAAATGAAGCATGGACCTTTAGCTTTGATTGAAGAGGGCTTACCAGTAATTGTAATAGCTCCAAAGGATAAATACTATGAAAAAACTTTATCTAATACACAAGAAGTTATAGCAAGAGGAGGTAAGATTTTTTTTATTACAGATAACAAAAAAAGATTATTAAGCACTAATATAAGATATCGCTTGAGGGTTCCGCGAATAGATAATCTTCTATCACCATTATTACTTACTATACCATTACAGTTATTAGCTTATCATGTAGCTTTATTAAAAGATTGTGATATTGATAAACCTAGAAATTTAGCAAAATCAGTTACAGTAGAATAAAATGAAAAAAAAATATCAGGCCATGGTTCTTTCATGTATGGACCCAAGGTTCCAGCCTATTGTTTATAATTATTTAAAAAAAAGAAAATTAAATGGAAAATATAGTGCTTTCACTTTAGCAGGATCTGCCATTGGAGTTACAGCAATTAGATTTAAAAAATGGCATAAATCTTTTTGGGATAACATTGATGTTTCTGTTAAATTACATAAAATTAGAAAACTTATTGTAATTAATCATTATGATTGTGGCGCTGCGAAAATGATTAATGGTAAAAAAAAGTTTAATAAGATTAATGAAACAAAAATTCACAGTAAATCCTTCATAATGATTAAAAACAAATTTAAAAAAAAGTATCCTTCGTTAGACATTGAAACAATTTTGATCTCTTTAAATAAAAAAGCTGAAAAATTTTGACTTTTTTGATTTTTTAAAGCAATTTATTTATATTCCCGCTTGGAAAAATTGCATTTGCAATATATATATACCGTAAGTTGAATATGAAAAAATGGAGTTTAAATAGTTGGACTAAATTACCTGCTAAACATTTGCCTGTTTATCAGGATAGAAAAGAACTTGATTTAGTTTTAAGCAAAATAAAAAAATATCCACCTTTAGTATTTGCAGGTGAGTCTAGATCACTTAAAAAAGCTTTGGCCGATGTAGTTGAAGGCAAAGCTTTTTTATTGCAAGGAGGTGATTGCGCTGAAAGTTTTGCAGAATTTCATCCAGACAACATAAGGGATACATTTAAGGTTCTTTTGCAGATGTCTTTAGTTCTAACCGCTTCTGCATCAATGCCAGTTGTAAAAGTAGGAAGAATAGCAGGTCAATTCTCTAAACCTCGAAGCTCACCTATGGAAAAAAAAGATGGAAAAGAACTACCAAGTTATTTGGGAGATAATATAAACGGTATGGAATTTACAGAAAAAGCGAGAATACCTGATGCTAAAAGATTATTTAGAGCATATTCCCAATCTGCATCAACGTTAAATTTGTTAAGAGCTTTTTCACAAGGAGGATTTGCAGATTTAAGACAGGTTCACTTATGGAACTTAGGATTTATAAAAGATAAAACTAAAGGAAAATATAAAGAGATAGAAGATAAGATTAGTGATGCTCTAGCTTTTATGGAAGCTTGTGGAATAAATTCTGATAATAATCGAAGATTAAGATCGGTTAATTTTTATACATCTCACGAAGCTTTACTTTTACCTTTTGAGGAGTCTATGACAAGGATAGACTCAACAACCGGAGAATATCATGATACATCAGCGCACTTTGTTTGGATTGGGGATAGAACAAGACAACCAGATGGAGCTCATGTTGAATTTTGCAGGGGTATCAAAAATCCAATAGGTCTTAAATGTGGACCTACTATGAAACCGGATGAGCTTTTAAAACTTTGCAACATTCTTAACACAGAAAATGAACCTGGAAGATTAACTTTAATTTCTAGATTTGGCGCTGATAATGTTGAGAAATATTTACCTAAATTAATTAAAGCTGTGAAGAAAGAGGGAATTAAAGTAGTTTGGTCATGTGATCCAATGCATGGGAATACTATTAAAGCTGCGACTGGATTTAAAACAAGAACTTTTGAAAGCGTTTTAAAAGAGGTAAAAAACTTTTTTGCAGTTAGCCAAGCTGAGGGTAGCTATGCAGGGGGATTACATATAGAAATGACAGGTCAAGATGTTACAGAGTGCACTGGCGGTGCTCAAAAAATTTCTGAAAACGATCTATCTAATAGATATAGAACGCATTGTGATCCAAGATTGAATGCCGATCAAGCCTTGGAGCTAGCTTTTCTGATTTCTGATGAAATTAAGAAAAATTCAAAAATATCTAATAAAATTATTCAAGCCGCGTCTTAATAGTTATTGTAATTATTAAGACGAAACCTTAAAAGGGAAAGGAGTATTAATTATGGAAGTAAAAAAAAGAGCGAAAATAATCACTGATTGGATCAATAATTATTGTGAGTCCGCATCTTATAAGCCTAAAGCTTTAGTTGTTGGAATATCCGGTGGAATCGACTCATCCGTTGTTAGTACTTTATGTGCAAACACTGGTCGTAAAACAATTGTGTTAACGATGCCAATAAAACAAATCAAATCACAACATGATTTGAGCTTAACTCATGCGAAATGGTTAAAGGAAAAGTATAAAAACGTAGAGCACCATTTATTAGAAATGGATAAAATCTTTAATTCATTTTCTCAAGTTCTAAATAATTTTGATAATGAGCATGGATATGCAAATTCAAGAGCTAGGTTAAGAATGGCAACTTTGTATCAGGTAGCTGCAGCAAATAATGGAATTGTTGTAGGCACTGGGAATAAGGTTGAGGATTTTGGTGTCGGTTTTTATACTAAATATGGTGATGGAGGAGTAGATATTTCTCCAATAGCTGATTGTACAAAAACTCAAGTTTGGGAACTAGGAAGACACTTAGGGGTGTCGGAAAAAATCATTAATACCCCTCCCACAGACGGTCTATGGGATGATGGAAGAAATGATGTTCAACAATTAGGTATGAGTTATGAGCAATTAGAAAAAGCTATGGAAGATAAAAATGATCCAAACTATGAGAAATATTTAGAAATAAGAAAAAAGAATTTACACAAAATGAATCCTATACCAGTTTGTACATTTAATGAATAATTTAAAACTAACAAATTCTCTAACTAGAAAAAAAGAAATTTTTAAACCAATAAACTTAAATAAGATTTCTTTATATGCCTGTGGACCTACAGTTTATGATTATCCTCATGTAGGAAATGCAAGAACATTAGTAGTTTTTGATATTCTTTTTCGAGTTTTAAAATATATCTATGGAAATAATGTAAAATATGTCAGAAATATAACTGATGTTGATGATAAAATAATTGAAGCATCCAAAAAAAGTAAAAAATCAATTAATGAAATTACAAAAAATATTACTGAGATTTTTCATAAAGATTGTGAAAGCTTAAATTGTCTAAAGCCAACTTTTGAACCAAAAGCTACTGAACATATTGATGGAATGATTGAAATGACAAATTCTTTAATAAAAAAAAAATTCGCTTACGTGAATGATGGTCATGTTTATTTCTCAATATCAAGTTTTGGGAATTATGGAAAATTATCGAATAAAAAATTAGACGAACTCAAATCCGGAAATAGAATCGAAGTTTCTAATTTAAAAAAAGATCCAATGGACTTTGTATTATGGAAACCTTCAAATCAGGATGATCCAGGTTGGGAATCTCCATGGGGAAGAGGTAGACCTGGTTGGCATTTAGAGTGTTCGGTTATGAGTGAAAAATATTTGGGAAAAGTGTTTGATATTCATGGAGGCGGTCTTGACTTAATTTTTCCTCATCATGAAAATGAAATTGCTCAGTCTTGCAGTAATAATTCTACTGATAAATTTGCAAATTATTGGATGCACAACGGATTTGTTACTATAAATAAAGAAAAAATGTCAAAATCATTGGGAAATATTGTAACTATTTCTGATGCTGTAAAAAAATATTCAGGACAAGTAGTGAGATTAGCATTACTTAGCGCCCATTATAGTCAACCTTTAGATTGGAATGATGAACTTTTAGAAAACCAAAAAAATACGCTTGATAAATGGTACAAACTTTACGAAGAACAAAAAAATCAAGATATTATGGACAGTACTGATATTTTATTAGATGATCTAAATACTCCAGGATTTATAGCAAAAATACACGAACTATATAATCAAGCTAATTCCGGTGATTTAAAAAAAAAATCATTATTTAATAGCGCTTGTAGATTTTTAGGCTTATTTAATATTTCTAAAGATGAATGGCAAAATTTAAAAAAAAAGCAAATAAAAATTTCTGAGGATTATATTGAAAGTAAAATTAAAGAAAGAATAAACGCAAAGAAAAGTGGAAACTACGATCTTGCTGATAAAATTAGAGATGAACTTTCAGAAGCAGGAATACTTATAGAAGATGAAAAAGGAAAAACTAAGTGGAAATATAAATGAGTAAAGAAAAAATTTACATATTTGATACTACTTTAAGAGATGGAGCACAAACCGAGGGTGTAGATTTTTCAATCGAAGACAAGAATAAGATTGCTTTAGTGCTTTCTGATTTGGGAGTGGACTATATCGAGGGAGGTTGGCCTGGTGCTAATCCAGTAGACACAAAATTTTTTTCAAACCCTCCAAAAATGTCTAAAACCTTGTTTACTGCTTTTGGAATGACTAAAAAAACAGGTAGAAGTGCAGATAATGATCCTGGACTAGCATCATTAATAAATGCAAACACTCCAGCAGTTTGCGTGGTTGGAAAATCTTGGGATTTTCATGTCAAGGTTGCATTAGGAATTAAAAATGATGAAAATTTAGAAAATATAAGAGAGACTACAAAGCATTTTATTAAAAACAAAAAAGAATTCTTATTTGATGCAGAACATTTCTTTGATGGGTTTAAATCAAATCCAGATTTTGCCTTAAATTGTTTAAAACAAGCATACGATAATGGGGCAAGATGGATAGTTCTTTGTGATACCAACGGTGGGACTTTACCTAATGAGATTAGAGAAATAGTTTCTAAAGTAACTAAAGTAATTCCTGGAAAAAATTTAGGAATTCATGCCCATAACGATACTGAAAATGCAGTTGCAAACTCTTTGGCGGCTGTTGAATGTGGTGTAAGACAAATTCAAGGAACAATCAATGGTTTAGGTGAGAGATGTGGAAATGCTAACTTAATGTCAATTATACCAAGTTTATGTTTGAAAAAAACCTTCAGTGACAAATACGAAATAAATATAAAAAAAGAAAAATTGTCTTCATTAACTGAATGTTCAAGGCTTTTAGATGAAATTTTAAATAGAAAACCTAACAAGAACATGGCCTACGTTGGCGCTTCAGCTTTTTCTCATAAAGGAGGTCTTCACGTTTCAGCAGTTAAAAAAGATCCAAAAACTTATGAACATATAGATCCTAAAGAAATTGGAAACCACAGAAATATAATTATTTCAAATCAATCTGGTCGATCTAATATTTTATCCAGACTTGAGAAATATGGTGTTAAGATTGACTCTAAAGATCCTAAAGTTCAAAAAATTTTAGATAAAGTCAAAAATAGAGAGTTTAGCGGTTATTCGTATGACGGTGCAGACGCTTCATTTGAATTGTTAGCTAATAGGCTGCTTGGAAAGGTTCCAGAATATTTAAAAGTTAAAAGTTACGATGTTAACGTTTCAAAATCAGAAACGATCAAAACTAAAGCTAATGTAGTTTTTTTAATTGACGGTAAAGAGATCGAGTGTCATGGTGAAGGTAACGGTCCAGTAAACGCACTAGATAATGCAATTAGATCGAATTTTAAAAAAGTTACAAAATATTATAATTTTTTTTCAGATTTAAAACTTCTTGATTATAAGGTAAGAATTTTAAACACCGGTACCGAGGCAACAACAAGAGTTTTAATTGAAAGCACTGATAAGTCTGGCAAGAGTTGGTTCACAGTAGGAGTTTCTCCAAATATAATTGAAGCTTCCTTTATAGCTCTTATAGATAGTTTAGATTATAAACTTTTCAAAGAAAAAGCACCTGCTAACTTAAATGAAAAGTAAATTTGGGATTGTTTTAGTAAAACCCCAACTTGGTGAAAATATTGGTGCATGTGCTCGTTCGATGAAAAACTTTGGACTTAAAAATCTCAGCTTAGTCTCACCTAAATTTACTTTTCCTAACCATAAAACAAAAGTAACATCAGTAGGTGCTTTAGAGATAATTCATAAAGCAAAAGTTTATAATAAAATTGAAAATGCCTTAAAGACTTTTGATATGGTAATCTCATTGAGTGCTAGAAAAAGAGATATAAATAAAAAACATATTACAATGTTAGATTTTTACAATTTAGTAAAAAAAAACAGATATAAAAATATTGGACTTATGTTCGGCAAGGAGTCATCAGGATTATCTAATAAAGATTTATCTTATTCGAATTATATTCTTCAAATTCCAACTTCAAAAAATTTTAAGTCCTTAAATTTATCTCATTCTGTAACATTGATATGTTATGAAATTTTCAAAATATCAAATATTAATTTGTTTAATAAAATAGGAAAAAAATTAAAAGTATCCTCTAAATCAAAAATTTTTTCATTAACAAAACATTTAATCGAACTTCTAGATGCTAAAAAATTCTTTACTCCGGATGAAAAAAAACATGCGATGATACTTAACATCAATAATTTAATTTACAGATTAGAGCCAAATGATAAAGAATTAAGGATTTTAGCGAGTATTATTAGTTCGCTAAATAAAAAAAGATAATCGATAATTGACAAACTAGAGTTAAACCTTATAAACACTGAATAATTAAATATGACAAAAAGACTAAAATCTAAACATAAAGTTGATCGAAGATTAAAGGCAAATATATGGGGAAGACCAAAAAGTCCATTTAATTCTAGAGCTTATCCTCCCGGTCAGCACGGACAAAATAAAAAAGGTAAACCAACAGACTACGGTATACAACTTCAGGCTAAACAAAAACTAAAAGCTTACTATGGGAATATCAACGAAAGACAATTTAGAAATATTTATAGAAAAGCCCTGGCTAAAAAAGGGGACACAACTGAAAACTTAATAGCATTGCTAGAAAGCCGACTTGATACAGTTATTTATAGAGCTAAGTTTGCACCCACAGTATTTTCTGCAAGGCAAATGATTAATCATGGGCATATTAAAGTTAATAAAAAAAGAGTTAATATCTCAAGCTATATAGTTAAAGCTTCTGACTTGATTGAAATAAGAGAAAAATCAAAAAAACTTGTTGTTATTGATGGTTCCTTACAAAGTAAAGAGCGCGATGTTCCAGAATATATACAATCCGATGATAAAAACAAAACTGCAAAATTAGTGAGAATTCCAAAGTTCTCAGAAGTCCCTTACCCGGTAGTGATGGAACCAAATTTGGTAATAGAATATTACTCTAGATAATATTTTTTTAATCTTAATTTTTGGAATATAATCAATAATCGTGAAAATTTTTAAAGATTTAAAAAATCAATATTTTTTAATATTTGTAGTTTTTTTATTCTTATTTGGCATTTATTTATCAATGAATGTAGGAATTACTCATGACGAATTTCATGATTATTATGTTTGGGAAGCTAATAAAAATTTAATTAAAAATAATTTTTTTGAAACTAGTTATGATAGCCAGTATTTAGATGGTGGTGGAAAATTTTATGGAGTTGGTTTTCATTATTTATCGATTCCATTTGAATTAATTTCAAATTTTTTTTTAAGTGACACTATCTATTCTCAAGAAGTAAAGTCTATTCTCTCAAAACATATTACGGTCTTTTTTTTATTCATTTTATCAGGAATTTTTTTTCAAAAAATTTTGAATTTGATAATTCAAGATAAATTTTATTCAAACTTAGGTGGCATATTGTATTTGATGTATCCTTATTTAATAGGACACAGCTTTTTCAATGTAAAAGATATTCCGTTTTTAAGTATTTGGTTAATTTGTACTTATTTAATGATAAGTATTGCAAAAATTTTAGTTGATAAAGAAAAAATTAATAACAAATATTTTGCTTATATAAGTATCTTTACTGCTTTGTTACTATCAATAAGAATAAGCGGGATATTAATTTTTATTCAGTACATAATAATGTTTTTTCTATTACTTAATAGAAAGAATATTGATTTAAATAGTTTTATAAAAAATTATTATAAACAATTAATTTTATCATTTTTTTCTATTTTTTTACTTTTTTATATTTTGCAACCTAGTTATTGGGAAAATCCTTTTCTTTTTTTTGAAGCAATTAAATATATGTCAAAACACTTACAAACAGTTTGTACAATTACTTTAGGGGAATGTATGAAAGCTCAAAATTTACCTTCTACTTATTTGCCTATTTGGTTTTTTTTCAAATTACCGTTAGTAATCTTATTTGGTATTATAATGTTTCCTTTAGTAGAAAAAAAAATAGTCAATGAGTCTTTCAGTTCTTTAATAATACTAGCACTTACTTTTTCAATCTTTTTTATAATTTTGATATTGATTGTATTTGAAGTAAATCTTTATGACGAAATCAGACAAGTAATGTTTTTACTACCTTTAATATTTCTTATTTCTCTAACAATTATTTACTTTTATTCAAAAAAAATTTTTAAGATATTTTTATCTTTTTCTATATTATTTTTTTTATCTCAAAATATAATTCTGTATCCTTATAACTATATATGGATAAATAATTTTTCTCACTTTACAAAAATAAATGGTATTTTTGAATTAGATTATTGGGGCGTATCCACAAAAGCTGTTGCTGATTATTTTAATCAAAATAAAGAAGATGAAAAAATATGTATTATCTCAAATAGAAACAGTGGTGTGAAGGCTCTACTTAAAAATAACAGTTGTTTTTTATCTTTTAGAAATTTATATAAAAAAAATCAAAGACCCTTTTACGTTGCCTTTTTTGAAAGAAGTGTTGAAAAGAGTAGCCCAAATAGTTGCCAAATTGTTTTTGAAGAAAAAACGAAAGTGAATTTCTCTACAGAAGATTTAACATTAGCAAAAATTTATAAATGTAATTAATTTTGAATTTTAAGTTCATCATTTATTTTTTTCAAAAAATTTCGAATTAAAATTCTTTCCTCATCATCAAGATAATTTTCTTTTTCATTTGCTTTACGCAACTCTTTTTTTACAGATGCTATTATTTGTTTACGTCCTTCAGGAGTTGAAAAAAAATTTATTTTTTCATTAATTTGGGATATTTCTTTACCAATAGTAAATTTAAAAACAAAAATAATCGCTATTGAAGCGATTATTACTTTGTAAATATAACTTTTCATTATAAGATTTCTTTTTTCTTTAAAAGGTTTTGAAGTTCTCCTTTTTCAAACATTTCCTTTACAATATCGCACCCACCAATAAATTCACCTTTAATATAAAGTTGGGGTATTGTAGGCCAGTCACTGAAATCTTTAATTCCTTGTCTAAGATTTTCATCTTCCAGTACGTTAATACCTTTAAATTTCACATTAACATGTTTTAAAATGTTTGATACTGCCATTGAAAAACCGCATTGTGGAGAGTCTGGCGTTCCCTTCATGAATAAACATATATCGTTATTTTTAATTAAGTCCTCTATTTTTTCTCTCACTTTTACTTTCCTTGAGTTGTTATTGATAAAGCATGTAATTCATTTCCCATCTTACCTTTAAGTGACTTATATACAAGTTTATGCTGTTCAATTTTACTTAAATTATTAAATTTTGAAGATTTTATAGTCGCAGAATAATGATTATTGTCACCCATTAGATCCTCTATTTCAATAGTTGCATCAGGAATAGACTCAAGTATAAGTTTTTTGATCTCGTTAATTGGAAGAGGCATTAATAATTATTATACCATTTGTTATTAACTTTAAATAAATCTTTAGTACTTATTTTTAACTCACCGTCAATTTCTAAATAGTCTTTTTGAGTATTACCAATCATTTCATAATATATATTGTTATCTTTCAATATTTTTTCAGCTTTAGAGTAATTATTTTCATCTATTTCAACAACATATCTTGCTTGATCTTCACCAAAAAAATATTCACATAGACTAGTTAATTTTTTTGGCTTATGTAATTTAGCTCCATAATTTGAATTAAATATCATTTCAGAAACAGTAACAAGAAGTCCACCATTTGAAACATCGTGCGATGATAAAATGAGATTTTTATCAATTAATTTTAGTAAGTTTTCACCATTATTTTTTTCATTGAGGAGGTTAATTTCAGGAGGCATACCTTTATTTATTGAGTAATTTTCTTTTAAAAAACAGCTTTGTTCTAAATGACCAAAAGTTTTTCCAATCAATATTAATTTACTTTTATCTTTTTTAAAACTATGCCCCAAAGGTTTGAATAGCTTCTTAATTAAACCGACGCCACCTATAACAGGTGTTGGAAAAATGTTCTTTTTATTTGTCCCGTTATAAAATGATACATTTCCAGAAACAACAGGGTAATTTAAAAATTCGCAAGCTTCTTTTATGCCATCTAAACATTCTGTAAACTCACCCATAACTTCTTTATTCTCAGGGTTACCAAAATTCAAACAATTAGTTATAGCTAGTGGTTTAGCTCCAACTGTAATTAAATTTCTCCAATTTTCACAAACAATTTGTTTACCACCTAAAATAGGATTGGATTTACAATAGTTTGCAGAAGAGTCCACCGAAACAGCAATCGCTTTATCTTTATTGTGAATTCTTATTATTGCAGCATCAGATCCAGACTTTTGAATCGTATCACACATAACACTTTGATCATACTGATTTGTTATCCAACTCTTATTTGAATGATTTGGACTGGATAAAATTTTTACTAAAGCATCCTCAATTTTAATTTTTTTTAAATCTTTAAGATTAATTTTTTCCTTTGTCGGTTTTTTTTTAACCCATTCTCTATCGTAAACAGGAGCTTTAGATGCTAGTGCATTGATTGGAATTTCTCCTTCAATTTTATTATTGAACTTTAAAGTAAGGTTTTTTGTATTTGTGGTCTTGCCAATTATTACAAAATCTAAGTCCCATTTTTCGAATATTTTTTTTGCACTATTTTCTTTACCATCATCAAGAATTATAAGCATTCTTTCTTGGCTTTCAGACAACATCATTTCATAAGGAGTCATATTCTCTTCTCTACATGGAACTTTGTCTAGTTCTAATTCCATACCCAAACCTCCTTTTGATGCCATTTCAACACTTGATGATGTTAAACCTGCGGCACCCATGTCTTGAATTGAAATAATAGAATTATCTTTCATTAACTCTAAACAAGCTTCTAATAAAAGTTTTTCAGTAAAGGGGTCCCCAACTTGAACAGTTGGTTTTTTTTCGTCTGAATTTTCATCGAACTCTGCTGATGCCATAGAAGCACCATGAATTCCATCTCGACCAGTTTTTGACCCCACATAAACAACAGATTTATTTACACCTTTTGCTTTTGAGTAGAAAATTTTGTTTTTATTTGCATGCCCAACTGCCATTGCATTGACTAAAATATTTTCATTATAGGTTGCATTAAATTTAGTCTCTCCCGCTACAGTCGGTATGCCAATACAATTACCATACCCTCCAATACCAGATACAACACCATTAAGTAGGCTTTTAGTTTTAGGATGGTCAGGAGAGCCAAAATGTATAGAATTAAGTAAGGCTATAGGTCTCGCACCCATTGTAAAAACATCTCTTAATATTCCACCAACTCCCGTAGCTGCTCCTTGGTATGGTTCTATATAAGATGGGTGGTTATGGCTTTCAATTTTAAAAATAATAGCGTCATCGTCACCTATATCTATTACTCCTGCATTCTCCCCAGGACCTTGAATAACTTGTTTTCCTTTTGTAGGTAATTTTTTTAAGTGTAATCGAGAAGATTTGTAAGAACAGTGTTCATTCCACATTGCTGAGAAAATCCCAAGTTCTAACAAATTAGGTTCTCTCTGAAGCAATCTTTTTATATTTTCATATTCTTCTAATTTTAAACCGTGTTTTTCAATTATTTTATTTGTAATTTTCATTTTAACTTAGCAAACTTGAAAATAAATTTATGCCATCTTTATTCGACACAATTTCTTCTACCATTCTTTCTGGGTGAGGCATCATTCCTAAAATGTTTTTTTTAGAGTTATAAATTCCTGCAATACTTTCTAATGATCCATTTGGGTTAGTGCTCTCGTTAATTTTACCATCTTCATTGCAATATTTAAATGCAATTAGATTATCTTTTTTTAATTGATCTAGATGTTTGGAATTTGTAAAATAATTGCCTTCGTTGTGAGCAATATTAATATTCAATATTTGATTTTTTTTATATTTATTTGAAAATTTTGTTTCATTATTTATTACTTTGACATGAACATCTTTATTAATAAATTTTAAATTTTTATTTCTTAACAATGTACCTTTTAAGAGACCCGTTTCAGTTAATATTTGAAATCCATTACATATACCCAAGATCAAACATCCTGCGTTAGCTTCCTTAATTACTTCATCAATAATTAAAGATTTCCCGGCGATAGCACCTGACCTCAAATAATCACCATAAGAAAAACCTCCAGGTAATACTATTAAATCTGATTTTGGTAATTTAGTTTCCTTATGCCAAACCATTTGATTTTTAAATTGCATTTTTTCTAAGGCTACAGCTATATCTCTGTCACAATTTGAACCAGGGAAAACAATTACAGATGATCTCATTAAATTTTGTTAATTTTATAATCCTCAATTATAAGATTGACCAAAAGCTTTTTACACATCAAATCTATTTTTTTTTCAGCTAATGATTGATCATTTTCGTCAACTTCTATTTGAAAATATTTTCCTTGTCTTATATTTCTTAGATCTTTCATGCCCATGTTCATTAAAGTGTTTTCAACAACCTTTCCTTGAGGATCTAAAACATCTTTCTTAAGTGTGACTGTTACTGAGAATTTCAATTTATTTTTTATTAAATTTTATTGGAACTGTTTTTCCAAAATTAACTTCACTGATATTTGTTTCTTCATGCATAATTCCTAATCTTCTAGCAACCTCTTGGTATGCCTGGATGATATTACCTAGATCTTTTCTAAATCTATCTTTATCTAATTTTTTTTCAGTTTTAGAGTCCCATAAACGACATGTATCTGGGCTAATTTCGTCTGCTAAGACAATTTCTTTTTCCTCAGTTTCTTGATTCCAAGTTTTTCCATATTCAATTTTAAAATCTACAAGTTTGATGCCTATTCCTCTAAACATACCTGACAATAAATCATTAATTCGTAATGTCATTTTATCGATGATTTTTAATTCTTTAGGTGTGGCCCAATCAAAAGTAAAAATATGCTCCTTAGAAATCAAAGGGTCATTTAATTCATCTTTTTTGTAACAGTACTCTAACAAAGGTTGATCTAAAATAGTCCCTTCTGGAATATTCAATCTTTTGGTTAATGAACCGGTTGCTATATTTCTGACTATAAATTCAATTGGAAAAATTTCAGCCTTTTTTATAAGTTGTTCTCTCATATTTAAGCGTTTAATAAAATGAGTTTTAATTCCACATTGAGATAGATTCTTTAAAATATACTCTGAAATTCTATTATTGAGCACACCTTTGCCCTCAACGCTCGCTTTTTTCAAGTTATTAAAAGCTGTAGCGTCATCTTTAAAATGTTGAATAATTAAATCTTTATCTTTTGTTTCATAAAGTATTTTAGCTTTACCCTCATATAATTTTTTGCCTTTATTCATTAGATTATTTATTTAGACTTCTTTTAAAAATTATATTAATTTTTTTTGTATGGTAACTAAAATTAAATAATTTTTTAAGTTTATTAACAGGTATTTTATTTGTAATTTTTTTATCAGATATAATTTTCTCATAAAATGAGGAATTTTCTTTCCAAGCTTTCATTGCATTTTTTTGAACAATTTTATATGAGTCCTCTCTTGTAAAACCTACTGTGGTTAATTCTAAAAGAACTCTTTGTGAAAAAAATATACCATTAGTAATATCTAAATTCTTTTTCATGTTTTTTGGATATATATTTAAATTTTTAATTACGTAGTTTAATCTATTTAATGCAAAGTCTAATGTTATAGTTGAGTCTGGTCCTATATTTCTTTCCACTGCAGAATGAGAAATATCTCTTTCATGCCACAAAGCCACATTTTCTAAAGCAGGAATTACACTTGATCTAATAAGTCTAGCCAAACCTGTTAAATTCTCACTAAGAATTGGGTTTCTCTTATGGGGCATTGCAGATGAACCCTTTTGCTTTTTTCCAAAAAATTCCTCAACTTCTAGCACTTCTGTTCTTTGTAGATGTCTAATTTCAATAGCCAATCTCTCGATTGAGCTAGAAATAATTCCTAATGTGGAAAAGAATTGAGCATGTCTATCTCTCGGTATTACTTGAGTAGAAATTGGCTCTACTTTTAATTTAAGTTTTTTAGCCACATAATTTTCGACTCTTGGATCAATATTAGCAAAAGTTCCCACAGCTCCAGAAATTGCACAAGTAGATATTTCTTCGATAGAGTTTTCTAGTCTTTTTTTGTTTCTTAAAAACTCTTGGTAATAGGTGAGCAGCTTCAAACCGAATGTTATAGGTTCAGCGTGTATGCCGTGACTACGCCCGATACAAAGAGTAAATTTATGTTTAATTGCTTGTCGTTTTATCGACGAGAGCAATTGATCAATATCTTTTAATAAAATTTCACCAGACTTTTTTAGCTGAAGATTGAAACAGGTATCTAAGACGTCAGATGAAGTCATACCCTTATGAAGATATCTTGCCTCTTTACCAGCTTTTTCGGTGATAGAAGTTAAAAAAGCTATAACATCATGCTTAACCTTATCTTCTATTTGTAAAATTCTTTTAACATTAATTTTTGCTTTGGCTTTAACTTTTTTTGTAACACCTCTCGGAATAATTTTCAGCTTTTCCATAGCCTCAGAAGCTGCTAATTCTATATCTAGCCAAATTGAATATTTATTATGATCATTCCAAATGCTTTTTAATTCTTTTCGTGAGTATCTCTCTATCATCTAAATAATTTAAATTTTTTTTAAAGTAAAAATTTCACAACCTTCTTTTGTTACACCTATAGTATGTTCAAATTGTGCTGATAATGATTTATCTTTTGTTACAGCAGTCCATCCATCATTAAGTGTTTTTGTTTCATAAGTACCAATATTAATCATTGGTTCTATCGTAAATATCATTCCAGCTTTTATTTTTTCACCTGTTCCTTTTTTTCCATAGTGCAAAACATTAGGTTCTTTATGAAATGTTTTGCCGATACCATGTCCACAAAAATCTTGTACCACTGAAAAACCTTGCTTTTCAACATGGTTCTGTATTGTTGCCCCAATATCACCCAAAAAAACATCTTCTTTAATTATCTCAATTGCTTTCATCATAGCCTCGTATGTAGTCTCCACTAATTTATTTGCTTTAATAGATACTTCGCCAATTTTAAAAGTTTTACTAGTATCACCATGCCACCCGTCTTTAATTGCAGTAACATCTACATTAACAATATCTCCATCTTTCAATACCTTGTCAGATGGTATTCCGTGACAAACAATATGGTTCGTAGACGTACAACATGATTTTGGAAAACCCCTATAAAAAAGGGGAGCAGAGTAAGCACCATGATCATTAATGTATTCATAACATAACTTATCAATTTCATCGGTTTTAGTGCCTGGCTTTATAATCTTTGCAACTTCTTCTAAAGCTCCAGCAGCTATCTCTCCAGCTATTCTTGTTCTTTCAAAAGCCTCTTTATAATTTTCATTCATAAATTTTTTAAATTAATCTTTTTATTTAGTTTTATGCTTTTTGATGAAAATTTACAATCGTAGCAAAGTACATTTAATTTTTTTTTAAGAGCTTTTTTTAATAATTCACAATAATTAGAATCTATATCATTAGCTAAATCAAACTTATTACAATCATCTCTTTGAATTACAAAAATGAGATATATTTGAAATCCTTTTTTACTAGCATTTAACAATTCGTTTATATGTTTGAGACCTCTATCTGTAATAGCATCTGGAAATTCTGCAACACCTTTTTTTCTTGAAAGAGTAACATTTTTTACTTCAATAAATGTTTTTTGTTTTTTTTTAGAAACCAGAAAATCAAATCTGGTTTTGTGGCCGAATTTTACCTCACGTTTAATTGTATCGAAATTTTTAAATTCACTTATTTTTGAGTTTTTAAGTGCATCAAATACTATCATATTAGTTAGATGTGTATTTACTCCAACTTTTGATTTATTATCTTCGATGATTTGTAAAGTATATTTGAGCTTCCTATTAGGGTTATCTGATTTGCTCAGCCAAACTATATTACCTTTTTTTAATAAACCCATCATTGAACCTGTATTAGGACAATGCGCAGTTATAACATTATTACCAACTTTAACGTCCACAAAAAAACGTTTATATCTTTTAATGAATTCACCTGATATTAATGTTCCTATAAAATTCATATATATTAACAATCTATGAAGAAAAAAAAAAAAGTAAATGCAGCAATTTTAATAATTGGAAATGAAATTTTATCAGGTAGAACGCAAGATAAAAATATTGCCTTTTTAAGCAATTGGCTAAACTTAAATTGTGGTATAACTGTTTCTGAAGTTAGAATTATACCTGACGTTGAAAAAACTATAATTCAAAATATTCGGTTTTTATCAAAAGAGTTTAATTATGTATTTACCACCGGAGGTATAGGACCAACTCACGATGATATTACAGCGAAGTCTATAGCTAAAGCTTTTAAGGTTAAATATGGATTTCACAATGAAGCCTATAAAATACTTGAAACCTATTATGGTAAAGAAAAATTTAATGATGGAAGAAAAAAGATGGCCAAGATGCCTAAAATAGCAAAATTAATTTACAATCCGTCTAGTGCTGCACCAGGATTTATAACTAAAAATGTTTTGTCTCTTCCAGGTGTGCCATCAATTTTAAATTCTATGATAGAAAACTGTAAAAAATATTTAGTTAAGGGTCTTAAAGTTCATAGCAAAACAGTCAATCTTTTCACAGTTGAAAGTAATATCGCCAAACAACTAGAAAAAATTCAAAAAAAATATTTCAAATTTGTTGATATTGGTAGCTATCCTTTTTTTCGATTAGGAAAAATTGGTGTATCAGTTGTTTCAAGATCGACTTCTAAATCAAAGTTAATGCTTGTTAATAAAGATCTCATGAAAGCAATTAAATCTAAAAAAATAAAAATTTTAAACATTTAAATTAGACTGAGTACTTCATCAACCTCAATAGAGTTTATATCTTTTGTTTTATGAATTATTTTACTATCTAAGACTTTCGTAAAATTATTTTTAGGGGCAAATTTTTTCGAATTAGTTGGGCCAAATAAAACTATCATCGGTATATTTGCTAAGGACATCATATGCATAATTCCATTGTCGATAGAAACTGCTATGTTAAGTCTTGCAGAAAGAGCTGTTACTAATGCTGGACAGGATAAATTTGAGTTTAGTTCAGGAAATATTGCTGAGGGTACTTGATTTTTTATTTTATTAATCAAATCAATTTTATTTTTTTCGATAAAAAAAACTGGAACTTTATCTTTTGAGAGAATCTTATTAGCAAGTGAGGTAAATTTATAAATAGACCAACTTTTTTTTCTATATTCATTTCCTTGTGTGATAGAAAAACCTACATAATTTGAGCCAGGTAATAGCCTTTTAGCCTCCTTTAAAATTTCTTTTGATAATTTATTAACTTTAAAATCCAATTCAACTATATCTTCTTCTATAAATAAACTTAAGTTTTCTAAGTGATTTAAAGAACTAGATTGTATTTTTTTTGATGAAAAAAAACCTCCCAAAGTTCTGGAATAAAATGACTCATGAGGTATTCTTTTGAGGATGAGAGAATTTCTAAACTTGGTTTGTAAGTCAATTATTAGATCAAATTTACCAGAAAATTTATTAGATGTTCTTTTTCTTGCCATCAACATGTGCCACCATCTGAAACCAAAATATTTTAACCCTAAATCTAATGTTTCCAAATTAATGTTATATTCTTTTAATTTTCCATCAAAATGATTTGAATGAGCTCCCAAATAATAAAATTTTGATTTTCTAAAATGGCCTTTTAAACTTATTAATAATGGAAATAATTGTATTGAGTCACCTAATCCTCCACCAGAATTATATATTAAAATTTTTTTCATATAATGAATATACTTTATAAATTTAAAATAATAATATAAATGTCTAAACATAATAAAATAAACTTGATGTGCCCTCGTGGTGAAATTGGTAGACACAAAGGACTTAAAACCCTAGGGATTCACAAATTCAATAGTCTCTGTTAGTCTCATACAGTCTCAAAACAATTAAAATTTTAACTTTTAAATTTGTTACTCAATTATTATTAGAATTAGACAATAATTAATTTGTTCAAACTGGACGCAGACTGGACGATAGGTAGGAAAATTTGATAAGATAAGTTATGAGAAATTTATTAATAATCATGAGTTTTATATTTTTTTTACCCAGTATTTCGTATGCTGAAAAAATTATTGATGTAACTAATTCTGAATGGAGAGACGAGGGAATAGGGGGTCTTATCGGCGAGTTGGCTGGACATAGAGTTATTACAATGAAATTTATGTCCAATGGTTTTTGTGAGCGATCATGGTGGGATTTATATACTCATAGAGAAAAAGATTGCACATGGAAACAAGAGGGCAAAATAGTAAAAATAATTTTACATGCTTCTAGTCCTAAAAAAAAATATTGCCTTGTTGGTGTAATAAATGGAAGAGTAATGCAACGGTCAGACGCTGATTGTAATTCATGGACTCGAAGGTATAAATCTACTAATTCAATAGCAAAAAGATGGTCAACTTACCTAGGTAACAATAATACAGCCGGAAAAAAGGAACAGAGATCATCTCCTAAAATTTTTGTAGATGATAGTAAAATTATTGCTGCTTCATCCGGGAGTGGTTTTTTTGTTACACGACAAGGTCATGTAATAACTAATCATCATGTCATAGCTGGGTGTAAAGATATTAAATTATCTTACAACGACAAACAACATAAGGCAAAATTAGTAGCTCAAGATAAAACAAATGATTTAGCTATTTTAAAAACTGATATAAGACCAAAACAATTTTTTCCTGTTTCTAAAAAAGATGTAGCTCTCCTTCAAGAAGTAGTTATTGCAGGATTCCCGTTAGGAAAAAAAGTGAGCTCAGCAATAAAAACTTCAAAAGGAAGTGTTACTGCGCTTGTTGGCTTTCAGGACAATTCATCAAATTTTCAAACCGATGCAGCAATGAACAAAGGGAATAGTGGAGGTCCAATAATTAATAAATATGGTGGAGTTGTTGGTGTAGCAGTTTCACATTATGGTAAAAAATCTGGAATAGAAAGTTTTAACTTTGGTATTAAGTCATCAACTTTAAAAATCTTTGCTAGCGGAAATAAAGTTAAATTTTCAAGTGAACCATTTTTTGAATTAAACAATGAAAAACTTGGAAAACTTGTAACAGATGCTACAGTTTATTTAGAATGCTGGATGTCCGTGGCAAAAGTTAAAGAATTAATTGCAGCTCAAAATTCCAGAAAAGCTTTTTTTAGTGAATTTAATTAAAATATATTCCTATAAAATAAATGATGACTGGACTCAAACTGGACGATAGAGGCGGAAAATAAATTATTTTTACTTATTTAAATCACTTGTGTATTAATATATTAACAATAACAACAAAAATAACGACGTGCCCTCGTGGTGAAATTGGTAGACACAAAGGACTTAAAATCCTTGCCCTTTTGGGAGTGCCAGTTCGAGTCTGGCCGAGGGCACCAAATTAAAACATGTATAAACCAATAATTATTTCAGATAAAAATTTAAAATCCGTAAAATTAAAAAAAATTATAACCCGTATTTTTAAATTTAGTAGACTAAATAAACCCAATATTATTTTAGTAGTAGGCGGAGATGGGTTTATGCTCCAAACATTAAAAAAATATAAAAAAAAAAGTAAACTCTTTTATGGAATCAACTCAGGTAATTATGGATTCCTTATGAATAAATTCTCCAAAAAACAATTAATTAAGAATATTGATAAATCGAAAATGATTCACATTTCTCCTTTAGAAATGAAAGTGATTACAAAAAATAAAACAAGAAAAATTTTAGCTATCAATGAAGTCTCAATTCTTAGACAAAGCAGGCAAGCTGCAAATTTATCAATTAAAAATAAATCTAACTATTTAATGAGAAGACTAGTTGCGGATGGCGTTCTTGTTTCGACACCAGCTGGAAGTACTGCATACAACTTATCAGTCCACGGTCCTATATTAAGTTTAAATTCAAAAAAAATATCAGTCGCTCCGATTAGCCCATTTAGACCAAGAAGATGGAGTGGAAAAATTGTAAGTGATAAGTCAAAAATAATTATTACAAATTTAAACTATTTAAAAAGACCAGTTAGTGCAGTTGCGGATAATATTGAAGTAAGAAACGCCAAAAAAATTACTATATCAGTTCAAAATAAAATAAAATTTAATCTTCTTTATGATAAAAATAAAAGTTTGCAAAAAAAAATTAAATTAGAACAATTGATAAAAGAAACTTCTTAATTTGGTGCCCTCACACGGACTCGAACCGCGAACCTATTGATTACAAATCAATTGCTCTACCAATTGAGCTATGAGGGCACGAAACAGATGTTTAAAATAAATTTACTAAAAAAACAATATATTTTAAATCATATCTTTTTGTTTGATTGAAAAATATGGTGACACACTACGGATACAGTATTTGAGATGTTTAAACTCTCTATATTATCGTTCATATTCACTTTAAACTTAAAATCGGAATTTTCTAAAGTTTTTGCTTTAATCCCATATCCTTCAGATCCGAATAATAAAACATTTTTTCCTTTCCAATTATTTTTCGTGAAATCTTTTGTAGCGGTAACATCAAAAGCGCTTACCCAAAATTCCTTAGTTTTCAAAAATTTAAGGGCTGTATTTAAATTAGAAACTTTGAATATCTTAATATGTTCAGTCCCACCGCTTGCACTTTTAAATAACAACTTACTTTTAGATGGAAAAGACCTTTCTTTAACAATTAATCCGTCAATATTAAACGCTACAGCGCTTCTAATAATTGAGCCGATATTGCGTGGATCTGTTACTTCTTCCAATGCAATTAAATTAATATTTTTATTTTTATTATCTATCACAAATTCTTTAAGAGTTATTTCCTCTAGATGTTCAACTTCAGCTACTAAACCTTGATGTGTAGTTTCATCTCTGCCACATAAATTATCTAGTTCTTTTCGTGACTTATAAAAAACACTTACTGACTTAAATAAATTTAATGACTGGTTTTCTCTATTTAACTTTTTTTGAGCATCTTCCGTTAAAAATATTCTTTCTATTTTTCTTGATGGGTTTTTTAGGGCTTCTAAAACGGGATGTTTTCCGACAATTAAAAAAGTGGTTTTTTTCATGATTTTTAAGCAATTTTTTCAAATTACTAGCATATTTTAAGGCAAAATGATTTATTGCAATTATTCCATAAATGCTTATAAAACGCTTGTTGTTAAATGCTTTTTAAGTTAGTGGGTATCCCAACATTAAATTTAAGGAGGGGTACCAAAGCGGTCAAATGGGGCGGGCTGTAAACCCGTTGACTTCGGTCTTCGAAAGTTCGAATCTTTCCCCCTCCACCAAACTTAAAAAAATTTAATAATAAAGAGCGCGATAAGTTTGGATATTGCGGGTGTAGTTCAATGGTAGAACGCTAGCCTTCCAAGCTGGATGTAAGGGTTCGATTCCCTTTACCCGCTCCAAAATTAAAATAAAATAAAGTGAGGAAAAATAGATGTCTAAAGAAAAGTTTAACCGAAACAAACCACATTGTAATATCGGTACAATAGGTCACGTAGACCATGGTAAAACAACTCTAACTGCTGCAATAACAAAAGTTTTGTCCGAAGCAGGGGGCTCAAGTAGCGCAAACTTTGTTGCTTACGATCAGATAGATAAAGCTCCTGAGGAAAAAGAGAGAGGTATTACAATTTCTACAGCACACGTTGAATATGAAACTGAGAAAAGACACTATGCTCACGTGGATTGTCCAGGACACGCAGATTACGTAAAAAATATGATTACAGGAGCAGCACAGATGGACGGAGCTATTTTAGTGGTTAATGCCGCAGATGGTCCTATGCCACAAACTCGAGAACATATTCTTCTAGCAAGACAAGTAGGAGTTCCTGCAATAGTGGTATTTTTAAATAAAATAGATACTGTAAAAGATAAAGAATTGGTCGATCTAGTTGAAGAAGAAATTAGAGAATTATTAACCTCATATAAGTTTCCAGGAGATAAAATTCCAATTATAAAAGGATCTGCTTTAAATGCAGTTGAAGGAAAAGACGAAGCCACTGGAAAAAATGCTATCATGGAGTTAATGAAAGCTGTTGATGAAACTATCCCGCAACCGGACAGACCAAAAGATAAACCCTTTTTAATGCCGGTAGAAGACGTTTTTTCAATATCAGGAAGAGGTACTGTAGTTACAGGTAGAGTAGAGTCCGGAGTAATTAAAGTAGGAGAAGAAATTGAAATAGTAGGTATTAGAGACACAAAGAAATCAGTTTGCACAGGTGTAGAAATGTTCAGAAAACTTTTGGACAGCGGGGAAGCCGGAGATAATATTGGAGCTCTTTTAAGAGGCGTCGAAAGAGACGACGTTGAGAGAGGACAAGTGCTTTGTAAACCTGGCTCAATCACACCACATACAGAATTTGAATGTCAGGCATATATTTTAAAAAAAGAAGAAGGTGGAAGACATACACCATTCTTTACAAAGTATAGACCTCAGTTTTACTTTAGAACTACAGATGTAACAGGTGAAGTTACCTTGCCATCTGGAACAGAAATGGTGATGCCGGGAGATGATGGTAAATTTTCTGTGAAATTAATAACGCCAATTGCCATGAGCGAGAATTTAAACTTTGCAATTAGAGAAGGTGGAAAAACAGTTGGAGCAGGAGTAGTAACTAAAATAGTAAAGTAATCGCTTAGGAGCGTAGTTCAATTGGTAGAGCGCCGGTCTCCAAAACCGGAGGTTGTGGGTTCGAGTCCCTCCGCTCCTGCCAAACTTAAAATAATTTGATATGAAAAATCCTCTAAAATTTATCCAAGAAGTAAAACAAGAGACTTTTAGAATTACTTGGCCTACTAAAAAAGATACAATGATGGGTGCGATAATGGTTTTTGCACTTGCATCAATCGCAGCTATTTTTTTTTTGATTTTAGACCAAATTTTGAGATTTCTTTTGAATTTAATCCTAACAATTAATTTTTAATGAATTGGTACATTGTGCAAGCATATTCTGGTTTTGAAAAAAAAGTAGTTGAGGCTATTAAAGAAGAGCTTAAAAAAAATAAATTATCTGACAGCCTTCAAGAAATCTTAGTTCCTACTCACCAAGTTACAGAGGTTAAGAAAGGTAAAAGGACTAAAAAAGAAAAAAAGTTTTTTCCAGGCTACGTATTGGTTAAAATAGAGCTTACAAAACAAATATACCATCTTATTAAAAATCTCCAGAAAGTAAGTGGGTTCCTTGGTTCCTCAGATAAACCAACACCAATATCTGATAAAGAAATTCAAAGAATTTTAGGACAAGTGTCCGAAAGTGCCGTAACACAAAAAACTGGAGTAGTTTTTGAAATCGGTGAAAAAGTAAAGGTTTGTGATGGACCATTTGCTTCATTTAACGGACTTATTGAAGAAATTGATGAAGAAAAATCTAGACTTAAAGTGTCAGTTTCTATATTTGGTAGGGCTACTCCTGTAGATTTAGAATTTAATCAAGTGGAGAAAAACTAATGGCTAAAGAAATTGCAGGTTACGTTAAATTACAAATTAAGGGTGGTCAAGCAAACCCAGCTCCACCTGTGGGGCCCGCTCTAGGTCAACGTGGAATCAATATCATGGAATTTTGTAAAGCATTTAATGAAAAAACTAAAGCTTTCATGGGCAAACCTGTTCCTGTTGTTATTACTGTTTACAAAGATAAAAAATTTGATTTTATAATTAAATCACCACCAGCATCTCATTTTATTAGAGAAGCTGCCAAATTGAAAAGTGGATCCAGTGAACCAGGAAGAGTTATAGCTGGCTCAATATCAATGAAACAAGCTGAGGCAATCGCAAAAGAGAAAATGAAAGATCTTAATGCGTTTGACTTAAAAGAAGCTACTAAGATTATTTGTGGTTCGGCCAGATCAATGGGAATAGAGGTTAAAGATTAATGAAGAAAAGATCAAAAAGATACAAAAATTTATTGAAATCAAAAGTCAAAGATAAGAAGTCTGCTTTGAAAGATATTTTGGATTTAGTTAAAAAAAATTCATCAGTGAATTTTGAAGAGTCTATTGATGTATCTTTAAGAATAAATACCAAACAATCAAAGGGTGGTGATTTTGTTTTGAGAACAGTAGTCAAACTTCCTCACGGTTCAGGTAAAAAAGAAAAAGTAGCAGTTTTATGTGAGTCAAATAAATTAGAGGAAGCCAAGAAGAGCGGAGCAGATATAGTTGGTTCAGAAGATTTAATTGAAAATATTGCAGCAGGAAAAATAAATTTTACAAAATTAATTTGTACGCCATCGATGATGGCAAAAATTGGTAAACATGGAAAAGTTTTAGGTCCGAAAGGTTTAATGCCTAATCCAAAATTAGGAACAGTTTCTAATGATATCTCAAAATCTGTAACAGAAATCAAAAATGGCCTGGTGGAGATTAAAAATGATAAAGATGGCAATTTAGGGTCCACTATTGGACGAAAAAGTTTTTCAATCGAAAATCTTCATGAAAACTTTAATCACCTAATTGATAGCATTAAAAAAACCAAACCTGAGACAATTAAAGGAGAATTAATAAAAAGTATTTTTATAACATCTACTATGGGTATTTCTTACAAAGTTGGAGCGAAGTAAAAAATGATGAACAAAGAAGCTAAGAAAAATTACGTTGAAGAAATGAAAAAAAATTTTACTTCAAACGAGTCTGTTATGATAGCTCAATATCAAGGTTTGAATGTAAATGAATTAGATGAATTAAGAAAGCAGCTTAGAGAAAAAGGTATTTTATTTAAAATTACTAAAAATAGGATTACTAAAATTGCTATAAAAGAAACATCAAAAAAAGGTTTAGAAAAATATTTTATTGGTCCGACTGCAGCAGCTTTATCATCTGATCCAATCACTACTGCAAAAATTTTAACAAAATTTTCTAAATCAAATAACAAGCTCAAAATTATTGCTGGATTCATGGATGGTAAAGTTTTAGACGAAAAAGAGGTGGCTATAATAGCCACACTCCCATCTTTAGAGGAAGCAAGGGCGAAAATAGTAGGGATTTTAGCCACTCCAGCACAGAAATTAGTGAGTATTTTACTTGCACCAGGCTCAAAAATTGCTAATTTAGCGCGCGCAAAGAGTTTAAAAAATTAATTCATAGGATACACATGGCAGATTTAAATAAAATTATAGATGAACTATCCACGCTCACAGTTGTTGAAGCAGCAGAGTTATCTAAACAACTAGAAGAAAAATGGGGAGTAACAGCAGCAGCACCAGTAGCAGCAGCTCCAGCGGGAGCAGCAGCAGCACCTGCAGGTGAAGAAAAAACAGAGTTTTCACTTTTCTTAGCAGCAGCGGGTGATAAAAAAATTAACGTTATAAAAGAAGTAAGAGCAATAACTGGTTTAGGTTTAAAAGAGGCAAAAGATTTAGTTGAGGGTGCGCCTAAAGAAATTAAAGGCGGAGTTGCTAAAAAAGACGCCGAGGAATTTAAGAAAAAACTTGAAGCAGCTGGAGCTAAAGTAGAATTAAAGTAAACAAAATTTGAAAAAGAAATTATTGTGAGTAAATCGCTCACAATGTTTTTTTATATTTGATGCAATTATCTTTTACTCAAAAGAAACATATTAGAAAAAATTTTGGAAAATTAGTTGAAGGACTGTCGATTCCAAATCTTATCGAGGTTCAAAAAAACTCTTATAATGAATTTTTAAAATCAAAATCACTAAATGAGCAACTTAGCGACTTATCTAAGGGAATAGATAAAGTTTTTAAAAGTATATTTCCTATTGAAGATGGTAACGACAAGTCAACTTTAGAATATATTTCTTATAAACTAGAAAAACCAAAATTTGATGTAATTGAGTGCAAACAAAGAAGTTTATCTTACTCTGCTGCATTAAAAGCGACTCTTAGATTAGTTGTTTATGACATAGATGTTGAAAATAATACAAAACAAATTTTATCAGCAAAAGAGCAAGAGGTATTCATAGGCGATTTGCCATTAATGACTCCAAGCGCAACTTTTATTACTAATGGAGTTGAAAGAGTTGTTGTTAATCAAATGCATAGAAGCCCAGGTGTATTCTTTGACCATGATAAAGGAAAAACACACGCTAGCGGTAAACTATTATTTAATTGTAGAATTATTCCCGGTAGAGGATCTTGGTTAGACTTTGAATTTGATCCAAAAGATATTTTATATTTTAGGATAGACAGGAAGAAAAAATTACCTATCTCAACAATATTACTAGCTTTAGGATTTAATAAAGAAAAAATAATTGAAACATTTTATACTACTAATAAATTCTTATATAATGCTGAAAAAAATAATTGGACCACAGAATTTGAACCACATAACTTCAAAAGACCAATTAAACTTTCTTATGATTTAATTGATGCAAATAACGACAAAAAGATACTTAGCAAAGGAGAAAAATTAAATATTGTAATTGCAAAAAAATTAAAAGAAAAAGGTTTAAAAAATATTTCTGTAGCAAATGAACAAGTTATTGGAAAATATTTATCAAAGGGAATAAAAGATAAAAGTGGTGAAATTTTAGTTGGAGCTGGCTTTGATCTTACTGAGGAACAACTTCAAAAAATTATTAATCAAGGGGAAAAAGAACTTCATATCGTTAATATCGACCCGATAAATAAAGGTCCTTATATTTTAGAAACACTTAAAATTGATAAAAACAATACTAAGTCAGATGCATTAAATGATATATACAAAGTTTTAAGGCCCGGAGAGGCACCTTCAGTTGAAATCGCTGAAGAAATTTTCAATAATTTATATTTCAAAAAAGAAAGATATGATCTTTCTGAAGTTGGAAGAGTAAAACTTAACTCGAAATTAAATCTCAATATAAGTGCTAAAAAAACAATACTGGAAACAACTGATATCGTAGAAATTATTAAATTTATGTTAGATCTTAGAGATGGCAAGGGCGATGTAGATGATATTGACCATCTTGGAAATAGAAGGGTGAGATCAGTGGGTGAATTAGTTGAAAATCAATTTAGGATTGGACTTTTAAGAATGGAAAGGACTGTAAAAGAGAAAATGTCAACCTTTCTTGAGATAGAGTCTGCAATGCCACAAGATTTGATTAATGCCAAACCTATCACGACATCATTAAAAGATTTTTTTGCTACTTCACAATTATCTCAGTTTATGGATCAAACAAACCCATTATCAGAGATTACTCATAAAAGAAGAGTCTCAGCATTAGGGCCAGGTGGACTTACAAGAGAAAGAGCAGGTTTTGAGGTAAGAGATGTTCATCCTACGCATTATGGTAGAATATGTCCGATTGAAACACCAGAGGGACCTAATATTGGACTAATTAATAGTTTAGCTACTTATTGCAGAGTAAATAAATTTGGGTACATTGAGAGTCCTTATAAAAAAGTTGTAAACGGTAAAGTTACTTCTGAAATAAAATATTTATCAGCAATCGAGGAGGAAAAATTTACGATTGCTCAAGCTAATTCTCAACTAAATAAAGACGGATCTTTCCTTGAGGAATTAGTAGCTTGCAGAAAAAATTTAAATTTTGAATTATCTAATAGAGATAATATTGATTATATTGATGTTTCTCCAAAACAATTAGTTTCTGTAGCTGCAGCGTTAATTCCATTTTTAGAAAATGATGACGCTAATAGAGCATTAATGGGCTCTAATATGATGAGGCAAGCAGTTCCGCTACTTAAACCAGAGTCTCCTTTAGTTGGCACTGGGATCGAATCTGATGTTGCATTAGATTCAGGTGTTACAATCGTAGCAAAAAGAAATGGATTAGTTGATAAAATTGATGGAAAAAGAATAGTAGTTAAAGCAACAGAGGTGACCGACTTATCACAATCAGCTGTTGATATCTATAATTTATCTAAATTCCAAAGATCTAATCAAAATACTTGCATAAACCAAAAACCCTTAGTTAAGGTTGGAGACAAAATTAAAAAAGGAGATATTATCGCTGACGGTCCTGCGACAAAACTTGGTGAATTAGCGTTAGGGAAAAATGTAACTGTAGCGTTCATGCCATGGCAAGGTTATAATTTCGAGGACTCCATTCTTATATCTGAAAGATGTGTAACAGATGATGTATTTACCTCAGTTCATATTGAAGAGTACGAGTCGATGGCTAGAGACACTAAACTTGGCGCTGAGGAAATTACCAGAGATATTCCAAACGTTAGTGAGGAAAGCTTAAGAAATTTAGATGAATCTGGTATTGTTTATGTTGGAGCTGAAGTTAAACCTGGAGATATACTAGTTGGTAAAGTAACGCCAAAGAGTGAGACATCTTCAAGTCCTGAAGAAAAACTTTTACGATCTATATTTGGAGAAAAAGCAACAGACGTTAGAGACTCATCTTTAAAACTTCCATCTGGAAGTACAGGTGTAGTAATCGATGTTCGAGTATTTAATAGGCACGGAATTGAAAAAGATGAAAGATCGATAGCAATCGAAAGAGCAGAAATAGAATCAGTTCAAGAAGATAAGAAAGTTGAAGAAGAAATTCTTAATAGAAATATTAAACTCAGAGCTATTGATCTATTAAATGGTCAAAGTATTAACAAACAATTTAAAGATTTAAAACCAGGAACAACTTTGAATAATAATGATTTTTTAAATTTAAATTTAAAAGATCTATGGAAAATTTCATTCCAAAAATCTGAGATAAATAATAATCTTGAAAAACTTAAAAATCAGTTTGAAAATGCGTCTGAAGATATCAAAATAAGATTTGAAGATAAAGTTTCAAAAATTCAGCAAGGTGATGATTTACTCCCAACAGTAATGAAGGTAGTAAAAGTATTTGTAGCAGTAAAAAGAAGGCTCATGCCTGGAGATAAAATGGCTGGAAGACATGGAAATAAAGGTGTGGTGAGTAAAATAGTTCCAGTTGAGGACATGCCATATATGGAAAACGGTAAGCCCGTAGATATAGTATTAAATCCACTAGGTGTTCCTAGTAGAATGAATGTTGGCCAAATTTTAGAAACCCATTTAGGTTGGTCGTGTTCTGAACTTGGTGATCAAATTAAAGAGTATTTAAAAAACTTTGAAAAGGAGATTGATAAGATTAAGTCAAAATTAAAAGAAATTTACGGAATAAGTTACTATGAGTCAATTATCTCGAAACTTTCCAATAAAGAAATTGCAGAACTTGTTGAAAACTTATCTAGTGGTGTGCCTATAGCCACTCCGGTATTTGATGGTGCTAGTACAAAAGATATTAATGAAATGTTAAACTTAGCAAAATTACCAGGTACTGGTCAAACTCATTTATGGAATGGTCAAACGGGAGAGAGGTTTGATAGACCCGTGACGGTAGGAATAATTTATATGTTAAAACTTAATCATTTGGTTGAAGACAAAATTCATGCAAGGTCCACTGGTCCTTATAGTTTAGTTACTCAACAACCTTTAGGTGGAAAGGCTCAGTTGGGTGGGCAAAGATTTGGTGAGATGGAAGTATGGGCTTTAGAGGCTTATGGTGCATCTTATACTCTCCAGGAAATTTTAACAGTTAAGTCTGATGATGTTGCAGGTAGAACTAAAGTTTATGAAACAATAGTGAAAGGAAATAATAATTTTGAGTCTGGCGTGCCAGAGTCTTTTAACGTACTTGTAAAAGAAATAAGAGCTTTAGGACTTAACATAGAATTAAATTAATTATGGAAAAAAATTTAAGCAAAACATTTGATAATCAGAATTTAACCAATGAAAATAATTTTGATAGTATAAAAATTACTCTTGCCAGTCCTGAAAAAATTAAATCATGGTCTTATGGAGAAATAAAAAAACCAGAGACAATCAACTATAGAACATTTAGACCTGAAAAAGATGGATTATTCTGTTCAAGGATTTTTGGTCCTGTTAAAGATTATGAATGTCTTTGCGGTAAATACAAAAGAATGAAATTTAGAGGAATAATTTGTGAAAAATGTGGAGTTGAAGTAACTAAGTCAAACGTAAGAAGAGAAAGAATGGGGCATATCGACTTAGCTTGCCCTGTTGCACATATATGGTTTTTAAAATCACTCCCGAGTAGAATTTCATTAGCCATTGACATGAAATTAAAAGAGGTTGAAAAAGTATTATACTTTGAAAGTTTTATTGTAATTGAACCTGGATTAACAAATTTAAAAAAAGGCCAATTAATATCAGAAGAAGGTCTAACTAAAGCACAGGAGGAATTTGGAGAAGATGCTTTTACAGCTGGTATAGGTGCAGAGGCTGTGAGAGAAATTCTAGTTAATTTGGATTTAAAAAAAGAACAAAAAAAGTTAAGAGAATCTCTTAGTGAGATAAAATCAAAAGTTACGGAGGAAAGAACTATAAAAAGATTAAAGTTAATTGAATCTTTTTTATCTTCCGGAAATAAACCTGAGTGGATGATTTTAACTTCCGTTCCAGTAATTCCACCAGAACTAAGACCTTTAGTGCCCTTAGATGGAGGAAGATTTGCAACATCAGATTTAAATGACCTTTATAGAAGAGTGATAAATAGAAATAATCGTTTAAAAAGATTATTAGATTTAAAAGCTCCAGACATAATTGTTAGAAATGAGAAAAGAATGCTGCAAGAATCAGTTGACGCATTATTCGACAATGGAAGAAGGGGAAGAGTTATAACTGGAACTGGTAAGAGACCATTAAAATCTTTAGCTGAAATGTTAAAAGGTAAGCAAGGAAGGTTTAGACAAAATTTATTAGGAAAAAGAGTTGATTATTCTGGTCGTTCGGTAATTGTGGTTGGCCCCGAGTTAAAACTTCATCAGTGTGGTCTTCCGAAAAAAATGGCTCTTGAGCTATTTAAACCCTTTCTTTATGCAAGGTTAGATAAACTTGGTTTAGCTACTACAATAAAGCAAGCGAAACGACTTGTGGAAAAAGAGAAAAGTGAAGTATGGGACTCATTAGAACACATAATCAGAGAGCACCCGATACTTTTAAATAGAGCTCCTACGTTACATAGATTGGGTGTGCAGGCATTTGAAGCAAAATTAATTGAAGGTAATGCAATAGAACTTCATCCATTAGTTTGTGCAGCATTTAATGCAGACTTTGATGGAGATCAAATGGCTGTTCATATTCCTTTGAGTTTAGAGGCGCAACTGGAAGCAAGAGTCTTAATGATGTCTACCAACAATATCTTAAGCCCATCCAATGGAAAACCAATTATTGTACCTAGTCAGGATATTGTTTTAGGAATTTATTATCTATCACAATCATCTGAAAATGAGGAAAAAAAACCTAGTGCTATATTTTCAAGTGTAGAGGAAATTGAACAAGCATTGGAAAATAAATCAATTAGTTTGCATTCAAAAATTATTTCGACTTTTGAGACTATAGATGAAAAAGGAAATAAAATACTTGAAAAATATACAAGTACAGCTGGAAGATTTCTTTTAGCAAACTTATTACCAAAGAATAGTAATATTAAATTTAGTTTAATTAATAAATTATTGACTAAAAAAAACGTCTCTGAGGTCATAGACACTATATTTCGATACTGCGGTCAAAAAGAAACGGTGATTTTCTGTGATAGAATTAAGACTCTTGGTTTTAGACATGCATTTAAGGCAGGAATCTCGTTTGGTAAAGATGATTTAATAATTCCTAAAACTAAGGAGAGCTTAATAAATAATACAAAAAAACAAATAGAAGATTACGAAAAACAGTATTCGGATGGATTAATTACAAGAGGAGAAAAATATAATAAAGTTGTAGATGTTTGGTCAAAATGTACTGATACAGTTGCTAATGAAATGATGAAAGAAATTTCATCTGCCGAAAAAATTTATGAGGATGATAGAATTGAAACAAATTCTGTTTACATGATGGCCGACTCCGGTGCAAGAGGATCACAAGCACAAATGAAACAATTAGCAGGTATGAGAGGTCTAATTGCAAAGCCATCTGGAGAGATTATTGAAACACCAATTATATCTAATTTTAAAGAGGGACTATCAGTATTGGAGTATTTTAATTCTACGCATGGAGCTAGAAAAGGATTGGCTGACACAGCTTTAAAAACAGCAAATTCTGGTTATTTAACAAGAAGGTTATGTGACGTAGCTCAGGATGTGCAAATTACAAAGTCTGAGTGTGATCCTAAAAAAAGATCATCCGTATCTATTTCTGAAATTATTGAGGGTGGAAATATTTTAGTAAGTTTATCCGAGAGAGTATTAGGTAGAGTGATTGCTGAAAATATTAAAAACCCTGTAACTGGAGAAATAATAATTAAAAAAGATAAACTAATTGACGAATTTGATTGTGAAAAAATTGATGCTGCTGGTGTCAAATCTGTAAATGTATATTCAGTGATTACCTGTGCCTCAACACGAGGTGTCTGCCAAGTTTGCTATGGGCGAGATTTAGCACGTGGAAAGCTAGTAAGCATTGGAGAAGCTGTTGGAATGATAGCTGCCCAGTCAATTGGAGAACCAGGAACTCAGTTAACAATGAGAACTTTCCACGTAGGCGGTACTGCTCAAATTAAAGAAGAGTCTCAAATAATTTCACAAACAAAAGGAAAATTAAATATTATTAATAAAAATTTAATTGAAGACTCAAAAAAAAATATAATTGTGATGGGGAGAAATACCCAATTAAGTATTGAAGATGAAAATAAGCGTCAGCTTGCTATTTACAGAGTGAACTATGGCTCAAAATTATTTTTTAAAGATGGTGAAACTATTGATAAAGGAAAAAAAATTGCTGAATGGGATCCATACACGCTACCAGTTATTGCTGAGACTAGTGGTATAGTCAATTACATGGATTTAATGGAGGGAAGCTCTCTTACAGAAACACTTGATGACGCAACAGGACTTTCTTCAAAATCTGTAACAGACTGGAAATCTTCTTCAAAAAACTCTGAACTAAAACCTAGGATAACACTTAGAAATGAAAAGGGTGAAATAATTAAAAAAGCTGATGGCAATGAGGCTAGATATTATTTAGTTCCAGATACCATCTTATCAGTTAAAGACGGGCAAAAGATCTCTGCAGGAGACGTGTTAGCAAGACTACCCAAAGAAACTTCAAAGACCAAAGATATAACAGGGGGACTACCAAGAGTGGCAGAACTCTTTGAAGCTAGAAGACCAAAAGATAGTGCGATAATAGCTGAAAATGATGGAGTTATAGAATTTGGGAAAGAAGTGCGAGGAAAACAAAAAATATCAATTGTTTCATCTAGCGGAGAATCCTCAAATTATCTAATCCCGAAAGGAAAACATGTTAATTTTAATCAAGGCGAAAAAATTAAAAAGGGAGAATATCTTCTTGATGGAAGCCCAGCTCCACATGATATTTTAAGAATTTTAGGAGTTGAAAAACTTACGGAATATTTTGTTTCAGAGGTTCAGGAGGTTTATAGGCTTCAAGGTGTGGTAATTAATGATAAACATATCGAAACTATAGTTAGACAAATGTTGAAAAGAGTTGAGGTGAAAGACCCAGGAGACTCGGAATTGTTAACTGGTGAAGTAATCGACTTATTAGATATAAATAAAATAAACGAAGAATTAAGAGCTGAAAAAAAGAAACCTGCAACTTTTGAAAGAGTGTTATTAGGTATAACAAAAGCATCGTTGCAAACAAACTCTTTCATATCTGCAGCCTCTTTCCAAGAAACAACAAGAGTATTAACAGATGCATCTATTAAAGGAAAAACAGATACACTTGAGGGTCTTAAAGAAAACGTAATTGTGGGAAGATTAGTTCCTGCTGGTACTGGCCTCACCAAAATTGAATGGGATAAACAAGCAAGAGAGCAGGATAAACTGAGGCTTGAAGAATTAAAAAAACAGGAGCTAGAATCCGCGTCATCAGCTACTGATCAGACTGCTTAAATTTATCAAAAAACCCTTTAAATGTTGACTTTTGTCAATTCAGTGATAATTTACGGCACATTTTGAATGTTAGAAGTAAGGTCTTTTATAACCTTAAACACTAACAAAAAATAACAACTTATCTTTACTTCAACTTCAAAATAATTTTATGCCGACAATTAACCAGTTGATTAAAAAAAGTAGAGTTAAACCTTTAGCTAGAAATAAAGTCCCGGCTTTAGAAAAACAACCTTTGAAAAGAGGCGTATGTGTAAAGGTTTATACAACTACACCTAAAAAACCTAATTCTGCATTAAGAAAAGTAGCAAGAGTTAGATTATCTAATGGATTTGAAGTAACAGCTTATATTCCTGGAGAAGGCCACAATCTTCAAGAGCATTCTGTCGTTTTATTGAGAGGTGGTAGAGTAAAGGATTTACCAGGAGTAAGATATCATATCTTGAGAGGAAATTTAGATACACAGGGCGTCGCAAATCGTAAACAAAGAAGATCTTTATACGGCGCTAAGAAACCAAAGTAAAACTTATGTCAAGAAAAAGAAAAGCTCCAATTAGAAAAGTTTATCCAGATCCAAGATTTCATTCTGAAGTTGTCTCAAAATTTATTAATTCAATAATGTATGATGGTAAAAGATCTACCGCTGAAAAAATTTTATATGATGCGCTAGAAAAAATAAAATCAAAAAATAACGGAGATCCTTTAAAGATATTTAATGCAGCTATAACTAATGTAAAACCAAATTTAGA
The DNA here is from genome assembly GCA_902583585.1 of uncultured Pelagibacteraceae bacterium. GTDB lineage: Bacteria > Pseudomonadota > Alphaproteobacteria > Pelagibacterales > Pelagibacteraceae > Pelagilacustribacter. The sequence goes on along the minus strand of CACHWN010000005.1, from coordinate 8,833 downwards.
ATGTAGATCAAGAAGAGTTGGAGGTGCAACTTACCAAGTCCCAGTAGAAGTAAAAGCTAAAAGGGGCCAAGCACTCGCTTTAAGATGGATAATGGATGCTACGAGAAAAAGAAAAAATAAAACAATGGCGGAAAAGCTTTATGCAGAAATAATGGACGCATCACAAAACAAAGGTTCAGCTATAAAAAAAAGAGAGGATACGCATAAAATGGCTGAGTCTAATAAAGCCTTTGCTCATTTTAGATGGTAAGTTTTTATGACTAAATATACTTTAGATAAATATCGTAATATAGGAATTATGGCGCACATTGATGCTGGAAAAACTACTACAACAGAAAGAGTATTATATTACACTGGAAAGAGTCATAAAATTGGAGAAGTGCACGATGGCGCAGCAACGATGGATTGGATGGAGCAGGAACAAGAAAGAGGAATTACAATAACATCAGCTGCAACTACATGTTTTTGGAGAGACCATAGAATAAATATTATAGATACACCAGGTCACGTAGATTTTACCATCGAAGTTGAAAGATCACTAAAGGTTTTAGATGGAGCAGTTGCTGTTTTTGATGGAGTTGCAGGAGTCGAACCACAATCAGAAACAGTTTGGCGTCAAGCTGATAAATATAAAGTCCCTAGAATTTGTTTTGTAAATAAACTAGATCGGACTGGAGCTGATTTTTACCGATGTGTTGATATGATTAAAGATAGATTGGGATGTAAACCTTTACCATTACAGCTTCCAATTGGATCAGAAGCTGACCTTAAAGGAGTTATTGACCTGGTCAAAATGAAAGGTGTAGTTTGGCAGAATGAGGACTTAGGAGCAAAATTTGAATATGTTGATATACCCGAGGAATTAAAAGAAAAAGCACAAAAATATAGAAAAGATTTAGTAGAAACAGCTGTAGAGGAAGACGAAAAATTGATGGAGTCTTATTTAGAAGGTACCGAGCCCTCAGAGTCTGACCTCGTCAGATGTATAAGAAAAGGAACTTTATCATTTAACTTTGTTCCTATTCTCACAGGTTCAGCTTTTAAAAATAAGGGTGTGCAACCCTTATTAGATGCTGTTATTGATTATTTACCAAGTCCGAGTGATTTGAAATCTATTGAAGGAACTAAAGTTGGATCAGATGATAAAGTTACAATGAAATTTGAGGAGAAAGAAAATTTTTCTGCTCTAGCCTTTAAGGTTGCTAATGATCCTTTTGTGGGTTCACTTACTTTTATCAGAATATACTCTGGTACTCTTAACGCAGGTACTTCAATATTAAACTCCTCAAAAGATAAAGATGAGAGAATTGGTAGGATGCTTTTAATGCATGCAAATAGTAGAGAGGATATCAAAACTGCTAGCGCTGGAGACATTGTTGCTTTAGCGGGTTTGAAACATACGATAACGGGACATACTTTGTGTGACTCAAAAAATCCTATTCTATTGGAACCAATGGAATTCCCGGACCCAGTAATTGAAATAGCTGTTGAACCTAAAACAAAAGGTGACCAAGAAAAAATGGGGGAAGCACTTGCAAGATTAGCGAAAGAAGACCCTTCTTTTAGAGTTTCGTCAGACGAAGAGTCTGGACAAACTATAATAAAAGGCATGGGAGAGCTTCATCTAGATATTATTGTAGATAGAATGAAAAGAGAATTTAAAGTTGAAGCAAATGTTGGAGCTCCACAAGTAGCTTATAGGGAAACTATATTAGGTAATGCAGAAATGGAATATATACACAAGAAACAAAGTGGTGGTGCAGGACAATTTGCTAAAGTCAGACTAAGCGTTGAGCCATTAGAGGCAGGCAAAGGAAGGGAAATAGAAAATTTAATAAAAGGAGGAGCAATACCAAAAGAATATATACCGGGTGTTGAAAAAGGCGTTGAAGGTGTAGCAGACAGCGGGATTTTAGCTGGTTTTCCAATAATTGATTATAAGGTCAAAATTTTAGATGGATTGCACCACGATGTTGACTCAAGTGTTCTAGCTTTTGAAATAGCAAGCAGGTCATGCTTCAGGGAGGCTTGCCAAAAAGCTACACTAAAATTATTAGAACCAATGATGAAAGTCGAGGTAGTAACTCCAGAAGAATTTATGGGTGATGTTATTGGTGACTTAAATAGTCGAAGAGGACAAGTTGGATCGACCGAGCCCAGAGGAAACGCGACTGCCATCAACGCAGTTGTACCTTTAGCAAATATGTTTGGGTATATAAATAACTTGAGATCGTCAACACAAGGTAGAGCACAATATACAATGCAATTTAGTCATTATGATAAAGTTCCACAAAATGTTCAAGACGAAGTAACAAAAAAACTAGCGTAATTTATGGAAAACCAAAATATAAGAATTCATTTAAAGGCATACGATAATAAAATACTTGATCTTTCTACGGAGGAAATTGTGAACACCGCAAAAAGAACTGGAGCTCAAGTAAAAGGTCCAATACCGTTACCTACTAGAATTGAAAGATATACTGTTTTAAGATCACCTCATATTGATAAAAAAAGTAGAGAGCAATTTGAGTCTAGAACACATAAAAGATTAATAGATATTATAGAACCAACTCCCCAAACTGTAGAAGCCTTAATGAAATTAGATTTAGCTTCCGGTGTGGATATAGAAATTAAAATATAAATTTATGAGCATAGGATTAATAGGAACCAAAATAGGAATGACAAGAGAGTTTATGGATACAGGTCAGTCAGTTCCTGTAACAGTTATTAGGATCGAAAAAGGAAGGGTTTTGGATGTGATATCTAAAGACAAGAGAGGATATAACGCAATAAAAGTTGGATTTTTTAAACAAAAAAACTCTAAACTCACTAAACAAATGAAAGGTTACTTTGCAAAAAAAAATACAGAACCCAAAAAAATTCTTAAGGAATTTAGAGTTGAAAACAATGAAAACTATAAAGAGGGAAATGAACTAGGTTTAGAAATATTAAAAGACAAAAAATTTATAGATGTAAGATCTAAAACTATAGGTAAAGGCTTTGCGGGAGTTATGAAAAGATGGAATTTTGGTGGTCTAAGAGCTTCACATGGTGTTTCAGTTTCTCATAGATCACATGGTTCTACTGGACAAAGACAAGACCCAGGTAAAGTATTTAAAGGTAAAAAAATGGCTGGTCATATGGGTGATAAATTTAGAACAATGTTGAACTTGGAAATTATAAAATCTGATTTAGAAAATAGTTTAATATACGTAAAAGGCTCAATTCCGGGATCTAAAAATTCTGAAGTACTATTAAGAGAGTCAGTGAAAAATGTTAGACGAAAAACTTTAAAAGAAAAATATGATGCAAAAATCAAAGCTCAATCTGCAAAGAAAGGGAAGAAATAATAAATGAAAATACCTTTACTTAACATTGATGGCTCTAAATCTTCCTCAATCGAAATTTCTGACAAATTAATTAATTTAAAAATTAACCATAAGTTAATTAAATTTGTAATTGATTGGCAATTAAACCAAGCAAAACCAAGAATAGCAAAAACAAAACAAAGAAATGAAATTAGAGGATCTACTAAAAAAATCATTGCCCAAAAAGGAAGTGGTGGAGCTAGACACGCAAGTAAAAAAGCACCACTCTTTGTTGGTGGAGGAGTTGCTCACGGACCAAAAGGAAATAAATATAAAGTGAAAAAGATTAATAAAAAGGTAAAAAAACTTGCTTTAGCACAAACACTCTCCAAAAAAAATAATGACAAAAATTTGTATATTCTAGCGGATGTTACAAAGGAGATTAAAAAAACAAAAGAATTCAATCAATTTTTATTAAAAAACAATTTATCTAACACATTAATAATTTCTGATACTGACTCGCTCAAAAACATTAATAAATCAGCAAGAAACATAAAGAATGTAAAACTTATAAAAGACGAGGGTGCAAATATTTTTGATTTATTAAAATTCAAAAATGTATTAATAACTTCTTCTTCTGCGAAGAAAATTCAAAATAGGATTTTAAATGAAAAAAATTAATTATATTGACTCTATTAGAAATCCAATAATGACTGAGAAAGCTACAATTCTGTCTGAACAGAATAAAAATGTTTTTAAAGTCCACGTAAAAGCAAATAAAAAAATTATAAAGAAAAATATTGAGAAAATATTTAAAGTTAAAGTTGTTAAAGTAAACATAATTAATCAAAAAACCAAATTAAAAATGAAACAAGGGAAAAAATCATTCAAAAGTGGGTACAAAAAAGCAATAGTTACTTTAAAAAAAGGTCAAAGTATAGATCTTACAACCGGAATTTAATTTATGGCATTAAAATCATTTAAACCTTACACAAAATCTACAAGAGGAACAGTCGTTCTTGACAAAAGCCAATTATGGAAGGGTGCTCCTTTCAAACCTTTGACAAAAGGGCAAAATTTTACTGGTGGACGAAATAATAATGGCAGAATTACATCTAGACATATTGGTGGCGGTTCGAAACATAAATATAGAATAATTGATTTTTATCGAAAAAAGAAAAATGTTTTAGGTACTGTAGAACGTATTGAATACGATCCTAATAGGACTGCCTATATAGCTTTAATAACATATAAAGATAAAGAAAAGACATACATTATTTGCCCTCAAGGTCTTAAAAAGGGTGATACTATTGAGTCTGGGACAAATGTTGAAATAAAAACTGGTAACTCTTTAGAGTTAAAAGATATCCCTCCAGGAACACTCATTCATAACGTGGAATTAATTCCTGGAAATGGTGGGAAATTAGCAAGATCAGCAGGCTCCTCTGTAACGTTATCAGGATATGATGGGGAATATGCGATTTTAAAATTAGCATCAGGAGAAACTAGGAAAGTCAGTAATTTATGTAATGCCACTATAGGAGTTGTATCAAACCCTGATCAAAAAAATATAAAAATAGGTAAAGCTGGTAGAAATAGATGGAGAGGGAAAAGGCCACAAACTCGAGGAGTAGCAATGAACCCAGTAGATCACCCCCATGGTGGAGGTGAAGGTAAAACTTCAGGAGGAAGAAGCCCCGTATCTCCTTGGGGACAGTCCGCAAAAGGTTTGAAAACCAGAAGACCTAAAAGAAGTGATAAACTTATAATTACACGTAGGAAGAAAAGAAAGGGATAATGACTAGATCTATTTGGAAAGGACCGTTTGTGCACCCGAGCTTGTTAAAAAAAATTGATAAGCTTAAAGGTTCACCAAATAAGAAGCCAATAAAAACATGGTCAAGAGACTCAACAATAATTCCTGATTTTGTAGGGCACAGTTTTATGATTCATAATGGTAAAACATTTATCCCGATCACAATATCGGAAGAAATGGTTGGTCATAAACTTGGGGAATTTGCTCCTACAAGAACTTTTAAAGGACACACACCAGCTGATAAAAAAGCTGCCGCTACTGCTTCAGCAGCTCCAGCAACAAAACAGGGAGATACTAGTGCAAAAAAATAACGTTATAAGAGCAATAAACAAAAATGTCAGATCTAGTCCTAGAAAGCTTTCTTTAGTACTAAATCATATTAAAGGTAAAAAAGCAGACATAGCACTAAGAGATTTAGAATTTACTAGGAAAAGAGTTGCATTAGATGTTAGTAAAACTGTCAAGTCAGCAATATCTAATGCTGAAAACAACTTTCAGTACGATATTGACAATCTGTTCGTAAAAGAAGCGTATGTGGGAAAATCTTTAGTTATGAAAAGATTTAGACCAAGAGCAAAAGGTAGAGCAAGTCCAATAAAAAAACCCTTCAGTAGAATCACTATCATTCTTGAAGAGGTTAAGGATAAAAAGGAGAATAAGTAATGGGACAAAAAATTAACCCTATCGGACTAAGACTTGGAATTAATAGAGGTTGGGACTCAACGTGGTTTGCTAAAAAGAGGGATTTTGGCAGGTATTTGATAGAGGATTTCAAAATAAGAAATTATATAAAAAAAAATATCACTAATTCAGGGGTTTCAGAAATAATAATTGAGAGATCATCAAAAAAATGCACTGTTTCCATACACACATCTAGACCTGGATTTGTGATTGGTAAAAAAGGTGCAGATATTGAAAAAATAAAAAAGAATATAATGAAAATTACAGACGGAGATGTAAACGTAAATATTAAAGAGATTAAAAAGCCTGAATTAAACTCTAATTTAGTAGCAGAAAATATTGCTCAACAATTAGTTAAAAGAGTTGCTTATAGACGTGCAATGAAAAGAGCTATGCAATCTGCAATGAGATTGAATGCAAAAGGCATAAAAGTAATGTTAAGTGGTAGATTGGCTGGGAATGAAATAGCTAGAACCGAATGGTTGCGAGATGGAAGCATCCCCTCACACACGCTTAGAGCAGATATTGATTATGGATTTGCAGAAGCGTTAACAACATATGGAATAATCGGAGTAAAGGTTTGGATTTATAAAGGTGAATTAATGGCTAAAGATGTGGAAAAAGAAAAGAAGGAAAGGGTAAAAAATGCTTCAACCAGTAAGAACTAAATTTAGAAAAGCATTTAAGGGAAGAATTCACGGAAATGCCTCTAGAGCAGTAAAGTTAAACTATGGTCAATTTGGACTTAAAGCCACTCAGCCAGAAAGAATAATAGGTAAACAAATTGAAGCTGCCAGAGTAGCATTAACAAGATATATGAAAAGAACTGGTAAAGTTTGGACGAGAATTTTTCCAAATATACCCGTGTCTAAAAAACCTACTGAAGTAAGAATGGGTAAAGGTAAAGGATCACCTGAGTATTATGCTTGTAGAGTAAAACCGGGAAGAATTATATTTGAAATAGATGGAGTGAGTGAGGAAGTAGCAAGAGAAGCACTTTATAAAGCCTCTGCTAAATTACCTATTAAAACAAAATTTATAAAAAGATAGAGATATGGCAAAAAAAAAAGATGTGAAAAAATTGACAAAGGATCAAGCGGTCAAGAAAATCGCTACTTTAAAAAAAGATCTGTTTAATTTGAGATTTAAAAAAACTAACAATCAAATTGATAATCCGGCTCAATTTGATTTAATAAGAAAAAATATTGCAAGATTATATACAAACTTAAAAAATAATGACTAAAAAAATTTTAAAAGGAATAGTAACAAGTGCAAAAAACAATAAAACTGTCGTTGTGGAAGTTACAAGAAAATTTAAACATCCTTTTTACGAAAAAGTAATCAAAAGATCAAAAAAGTATCATGCCCATGATGAAAAAAATAAATTTAAAGAGGGTGAAAAAGTTGCGATTATCGAGTGTAAACCAATGTCAAAAAAGAAAACCTGGGAGGTGGTAGAATAATGATCCAAATTCAAACTGAATTATCAGTTGCCGACAATACAGGCGCTAAGAGAGTGGAATGTATTAAAGTTTTAGGTGGATCAAAAAGACGTTACGCTTCCGTGGGGGATATAATTGTGATTAGCGTAAAAGACGCAATACCCAAGGGAAAAGTTAAAAAAGGCGCAGTTCATAAAGCTGTAGTCGTAAGAACTAGGAAAGAAATTTATAGAGATGATGGATCTAAAGTACAATTTGATACTAACGCAGTTGTTTTAACTGATGACAAAGGAGAGCCAATTGGAACTAGAATATTTGGTCCAGTTACTCGAGAATTAAGATCTAGAGGTCATACAAAAATAATTTCTTTAGCTCCGGAGGTGCTTTAAAATGATTTTGAAAAAAGGAACACAGGTAAAGATAATTTCGGGTAAAGACAAAGGAAAAACCGGTGAAATTTTGGAGATTGATAGAAAATTAAATAAAGTAAAAGTAAAAGCAATTAATATGATTAAAAGACACCTTAAACCCACAAAAGAAAATAAAGGTGGAATAATTTCTAGGGAAAGTTTTATAGACCAATCAAATGTAAAAAATATAGATTTAAAAAAAAAGGAAAAGAAAGTGGTAAATAAATGATACCAAGATTAAAAACATCGTATGATAAACAGATTGTTGAAAGACTTATGAACAAACTTTCAGTTAAAAATAAACATCAAGTACCTAAAATATCAAAAATAATTTTAAATATGGGACTCGGTGAAGACGCATCAGATGGGAAAAAATTAAAAGCCTGCGTAGATGACTTAGCTTTAATATCTGGACAAAAACCAATAATTACAAAATTTAAAAAATCGATTTCAAATTTTAAGACAAGAAAAGGATCGAAGGCAGGCGCCAAAGTTACACTTAGGTCATATAAAATGTATGAATTTATTGATAGATTGGTAAATATTGCTTTACCAAGAATTAAAGATTTTAGAGGTCTATCTGCAAAAGGTATTGATAACTCAAATAATTTTTCATTTGGAGTTAAAGAGCACATTATTTTTCCTGAGGTAAACTTTGATAAAGTAGATAAAATAAGAGGTTTAGATATCACGATAGTAACAACAAGTAAAAATAAAGAGGGAACAATTGAATTACTTAAGGAATTCAATTTTCCTTTAATAACTAAAAAAAATTGAGGTAAATAAAATGGCAAAAACGAGTGCAATACAAAAAAATTTGAAAAGAATTAAGTTAGTGAAAAGATATGAGAAAAAAAGAGCCGCTCTTAAAAAAATTATAAATAATAAAAAACTAGAATTATCTGAGAGATTTGAAGCGCAATTAAAACTAAATAAATTACCTAAAAATTCCTCAAAGATAAGAGTTAGAAATAGATGTGAGGTTTCAGGAAGACCACATGGCGTATATAGAAAACTAAAAATTTCAAGAATTGCTCTTAGAGATATGGCGTCTTCAGGAAAAATTCCAGGAATAACAAAATCAAGTTGGTAAAGGAGAAATATGACATTTACAGACCCAATTGGTGATATGTTTTCAAGGATTAGGAATGGTCAAATGCGATCACTTAACTCAGT
>CACHWN010000004.1 GCA_902583585.1 uncultured Pelagibacteraceae bacterium | reverse complement strand
CTTAGTAAAAGTTGTTTTGTCGGGCAATTATGATTTAAAATCAATCGTAATTTCTGAAGAGGCAAAAAAAGAAAGTCAAGAAATAATTAATGATTTAATAATCGCTGCTTATAACAATGCAAAAGAAAATTTAAAAAAAAAATCTGCAGAAGAATTATCTAAAATTACTGGTGGCTTAAATTTACCATTAGATTTAAAATTACCTTTTTGATGGAAAATAATATACCCGAGATAAATGAACTTATTAAGCAATTTTCCAAGCTACCAGGCCTAGGTCCTAAATCTGCAAAAAGGATAATCCTCAAATTAATAAACAATAAAGATAATATGGTCAAACCTTTGGCAAAGGCTTTAGCTGAAGTTTATAAAAAAGTTGTTAGATGTAGTGATTGTGGAAATTTAAAGGTAATAGATAAAATTTGTATTTGTTCATCAGACAATACTTATGACAAAATTTGTGTAGTAGAGAACTTGGCTGATATGTGGGTTATTGACTCTGCAAATATTTATAAAGGGCATTATCATATACTAGGGGGGACATTAAATTCTAATGAAAACTATGAACAAAAAAATTTACTTATTGATTCTTTAGTTAAAAGAATAAAAAAAAATAATTTAAAAGAAGTTATCATTGCTACAAGTGCTACTGTTGAAGGTCAAACAACTGCTCACTACATTGAAGATACTATTAAGAATAATAAAATTAAAGTTACTAAATTAGCTCAAGGCTTACCTGTAGGAGGAGAAATAGAGCAATTAGATGACGGTACTTTATTTTCAGCTTTTAAAAATAGAGTTCCTGTTACAGATTAAATATTTTTTTTTTCTAACCTTTTTTTATGAAGTAAAGGTTCTGTGTAGCCAGAGGGTTGATATCTTCCCTTAAAAACAAGATCACAGGCCGCTGAAAATGCTATAGAGTTTTCAAAGTTATCTGACATTTTGATATAAAGAGGATCTTTTTGATTTTGAGCATCAACAGTTTTAGCCATTTTTTTCATAATTTTCATTACTTGGTCTTCGCTACAAATTTTGTGATGTAACCAATTAGCTATATGTTGTGAAGAAATTCGTAAAGTTGCTCTGTCTTCCATTAAACCAACATTGTTAATGTCAGGAACTTTAGAACAGCCAACTCCTTGATCTACCCACCTGACCACATAACCTAATATTCCCTGTGCATTATTTTCTAATTCTCTGTTAATATCTTCAATTGACCAGTTAGGTCTATCCGCTTTAGGAATTTCTAAAATATCTTCTATATTAGCTTTATTCCTTAAACTAATTTTATTTTGTTCCTCAAATACATTTATTTTGTGATAATGCAAAGAATGCAAAGTAGCTGCAGTTGGAGATGGAACCCAAGCGCAGTTTGCGCCAGATTTTGGATGAGAGATTTTTTGATCCATCATGTTAGCCATTTGATCTGGCATTGCCCACATTCCTTTTCCAATTTGAGCTTTACCAGAAAAACCACAACTTAAGCCTACATCTACGTTCCAGTTTTCATAAGCATTTAGCCAAGTTGATTTTTTCATATCTCCTTTAAAGATCATTGGACCTGCTTCAAAAGATGTATGCATCTCGTCACCTGTTCTGTCTAGAAAACCTGTATTAATAAAAACAATCCTATTTTTTACTTGTCTAATGCATTCCTTCAAATTTACAGTAGTTCTTCTTTCTTCATCCATTATACCAACTTTAATTGAATACTTTTCGATTCCTAATGCCATTTCAACTTTTTCAAATAAGATATTAGTAAATGAAACTTCTTCAGGCCCATGCATTTTTGGTTTAACAATGTAAACTGATTGAGTTCTTGAATTCTTTTTATTTTTGAAATCATGAAGAGCACACAAAGTAGATATAAAGGCATCCATAATTCCTTCTGGTATTTCAGATCCATCTTTTAGTAGTATTGAGGGATTAGTCATCAGGTGCCCAACATTTCTATTCAGTAACAAAGCTCTTCCATGTAGTAATATTTTCTTTCCATCTTTAGAAATGTAAGCTCTATCTGGGTTAAGCTTTCTAGTAACCTTTTTTCCATTTTTTTGAAAAGTAGAGGTTAAATTTCCCTTCATAAGTCCTAACCAATTTCGATAGCAATTTACTTTATCTGTGGAGTCCACAGCTGCAACTGAGTCTTCATTATCTATAATTGTAGAAAGTGCTGACTCAACAATTATATCAGAGATAGATGCCTTATCAATCTTTCCCACCATTGTATTTGGGTTAATCATAATATCAATGTGAAGGTTATTGTTTTTAATTAAAATTGAGTCAGGTTTTTCTTTACTACCAGTAAATCCAACAAATTGATTATTATCTTTAAGAAAATATTTTTTCTCCTCACTATAAAAAACTAACTTATCGTCATCAATTTCAATTCTAGAAATATATTTCCAACTTAACTTTGATATTGGAATGTTCTCATCAAAAAAACCTCTAACATAATCTATAACTTTTAAAGCCCTATCTCGATCCCAATCTTTTCCTGCTTTACCTGATATAATATCTACACCGTATAAAGCGTCATATAAACTTCCCCACCTTGCATTAGCAGCATTCAAAGCATATCTAGCATTATCAACTGGAACTACAAGTTGTGGTCCTGCAACTGATGATATTTCTCTATCAACTTGAGTCGTTTCAATTTTGAAATCCTCTTTCTCATCAAATAGATATCCAATTGACTTCAAAAAATTAATATACTCTTTTTTGTCTAATTCTTTCCCCCTATTTGATTTGTGCCAAGTATCAATTTGTTTTTGAATTGTGCCTCTTTTATTTATTAAATTTTTATTGATAGGAGTGAGTTCATGAATGATTTTTGAAAATTCATCCCAAAAATTTTCTGGCTTTAATCCAGTTCCAGGAATAGCTTCATTATTCACAAAATCAAACAAAGTTTGACTTATTTTTAGGTTATTTTTCTCTATCATATTCATAACGTCGATCTTTACATTATTTCATAATATAATAATACTAACATTATTGTATCATTTTATATGAAAAATTATTTAGATTTTGAAAAAGAAATAAAAGCTTTAGAACAAGAAGTAGATACATTGAAGAGCCCATTTGGTTCAGAAGGCATATCTGAAGTAGACACAAATAAAATTAAAAACACCCAATTAGAAATTAATCAAAAACTTGAAGAGATATATTCAAATCTCAATAGTTGGCAAAAAACTCAAGTAGCTAGACATGAAGATCGTCCTAAAGCACACTACTATATAAAAAAAATCTTTTCTAAATTTACACTATTATCTGGTGACAGATTTTTTGGAGACGATAAGTCAGTAATTGCAGGCTTTGGCCTTATCGAAAACAAATCAGTTCTAGTTATCGGTCAGGAAAAAGGAGAGGATTTAAACAGTAGAATTGAAAGAAATTTTGGAATGATGCGGCCAGAAGGATACAGAAAGTGTATTAGGTTAATGAAGCTTGCTGATAGATTTCAAATACCTGTAATAAGTTTTATAGATACCCCTGGTGCTTATCCAGGTTTAGGTGCTGAGCAAAGAGGGCAAGCTTCTGCTATCGCAAACTCTATAGAATGTTGTATGTCTTTAACTGTCCCAAATATTTCAATAATTATCGGAGAAGGTGGATCCGGGGGAGCTATTGCTTTAGCTTCATCAAATAAAGTTATCATGTTAGAAAATTCTATTTACTCGGTAATTTCTCCAGAGGGATGTGCGTCAATACTTTGGCGTGATCCAAGTAAATCTTTGCAAGCGGCTGAAGCAATGAAGCTTACCGCTCAAGACCTCTTAAGATTAAAAATTATTGATGAGATTATACCTGAACCTTTGGGAGGAGCTCATCGTGATCCTGAAAATATTGCAGCTGACATAAAGCAATCAATTTTAAAGAATTTAAAAATTTTTGAATCTTATGGTAAAGATGAAATCTATGAGCATAGAAAGTCAAAATTCCTTCAAATTGGAAGAGACGAGGGATTAAGCATATCCCCGGGCTCATCAAGTGGCGGTTTAAGTTATAGAGAATCAAACTTTGGTAAACTCAAACTTCACTTAAATAAAAATAAATATGTTTACGGAGGACTAGCTTTAGTTGCAATTGCAGCAATATTAGCGCTTTTATCTTAGTATTGTTGCAAAAAAACAATTGCGTCAAATAATATTTTTCACCTATTGACTTTTCCTAAGCAAATCTATTTAACGTGTCCAACGCTAGCTTTAAGTTAGTTTAAGTTAATAATAATAAGGAAACATAACACATATGAGTACACTAAAAGGAAAAGTAAAGTGGTTCAATGGTACTAAAGGGTATGGTTTCATTGAAAGAGAAGACAAAGAAAAAGACGTGTTCGTCCATTCTTCTGCGGTAAGAGAAGCTGGTTTAAAGTATTTAAACGAGGGTGATGAGTTAACGTTTGAAGTGGAGAGCACAGAAAAAGGTCCTTCAGCAGTAAAACTGCAGAAAACATCTTAATCTAAATTTCCAAAAATCACTGATTATCGGGACATTAATTCTAGTCTTAAACTATTTTTATTGTCCCGCTAATTTCATCTTGAAAAAGTCACAATTATTTTTTACATAGAGATCATGATTACAAAAAAAAGAATCATTTCAACATTTAGAGCACATTCTCACAGAATGCACGCTAGGCTATTGCTTAGCTTATAATCAAAAATATATAAATTTAATTAAAATTAAGATAAAAACAAAAGGGATGCAGCAGTAGCTCAGTTGGTTAGAGCACTAGTTTGTGGAACTAGGGGTCGGTGGTTCGAATCCACCCTGCTGTACCAAAAAATGACAAAAGAAAAAAAGAACAAACTTTCTAAAGAACTTCCATTAGGGTTTGTAGACAGACAAGAAAAAGAACTACTCGTGCGTGATTTTATAATTTCTAATATTAAAGAAGTTATGATTAAGTATGGTTTTCAATATCTTGAAACTCCAAGTTTTGAGTATTCAGATAGTATTGGAAAATTTTTACCAGATAAAGATAGACCAGATGAAGGCGTTTTTTCATTTAAAGATGAGAACAAATGGTTATCATTAAGATACGATCTTACAGCACCCTTGGCTAGGTACTTCGCAAAGAATTATTTAGAAATTCCCAAACCATTTAAAAGATATCAACTTGGTACTGTTTGGAGAAATGAAAAGCCGGGACCTGGTAGGTTCAGAGAGTTCTTACAATTTGATGCAGATTATGTTGGAACAAAAAGCTTACAAGCAGATGCCGAATTGTGTGTTATGATTTCAGAAATTCTAGAAAAATGCGGTCTTACAAAGTCAGAGTATATAATTAAAATCTCATCAAGGAAAATCACTGAAGAATTATTTAAAAAGATAAATATAAGCGATAACCAACAAAAGCTTACCTCTCTTAGAGCTCTTGATAAAATTGATAGACTTGGTTGGAATGGAGTAAAAGAATTATTAACCGAGGGTAGAAAAGATAAATCAGGTGATTTCACAAAAGGAGCTAATTTAAAACTTGAGGATGTTAAAATTATAGAGGAAACAATCAAGAAAAATTCACCTGAGACTGATGATTTAGTTAAAATATTGAAAATCTTTAAGGATTACAATTTTAATAATTTTGAATTCGATCCATCGATAATTAGAGGACTAGAATATTACACAGGAATTATTTTTGAGGTGAATTTAAAATTTGATGTAACAAATAATAAAGGACAAGTAATTCAATTTGGATCTATAGGAGGAGGTGGAAGATACGATAATTTGGTAAATAATTTTGGTAATTACGATGCTCCTGCTACAGGGATATCAATTGGTTTAGATCGCTTGGTTTATGCTTTGATGCAAAAAAAAGAATTTAAAGTAAAACAATCTAAACCAGTCGTGATTTGTGTTCTCGATGAAAATTTGATGAAGGATTATATAAATGTGCAAACAATATTAAGAAAGGCTGGTGTTAGCACTGAAATTTATCCTGGCGAAAATAAACTCAAAAAACAAATGGAGTATGCAAACAAAATAAAATCTCCAGCAGTCATTTTATATGGTGAGAATGAAATTAAATCAGGTAAACCAACTTTAAGGAACCTTAGCTCTGGTGGAGAAAAATCAATTGAAATAAAAGAATTAGTTAATGAAATCAAAAAAATTATCTGAAGTAATAATTAAAACTTTTAAAAGTAATGGTTTTGTTTTATCTGAGCCTGATGTTCTTTTAGACTCAGACTTTATTATAGAGAGATCTGGAGAAAAATTTAGAAGTTCAATGCTCACTTTTGATAGAGAAGATGGAAAAACGATGTGTTTAAGACCAGACTTAACAGTTGCGTCATGCATAAGTTTTTTGCAAAACAAATCTAAATCAAAAATTTATTACTCAGGTCAAGCTTATAGAAGATCAAGCGGTAAAGGAGCAAACTTTATTAACGATCAATTGGGTATTGAAATTTTAGGTTCAAAAAACTTAATTAAAGATGATTTTAAAGTAATCAGCACAATTTTAAGTTCAGCAAAAAAAATTAAGATAAAAAAAATTAAAATTAAAGTAGGCGATATAAGCTTATTTAAGAGCCTGATCAATGCTCTCGAGATGCCTGAAAGATGGAAGCTAAGATTAATAAGACACTTTTGGAGACCAAATTATTTTGAGGAACTTTTGAAGAGATTAGAAAAAAATACAGATATCGATGCAGTAACCTTTGATGCAGATAAAAAAAAATTCTATGAAATGAAAAAATTTGATCAACAAAAAGTGGTTGCTGGAAGGACAATATCAGAAATTTTAAAAAGATTTGATAAAAAGATTAAAGACCCAAGATCATTTGTAGATGGAAAAAAAATTGTTAAAATTATAAAAACTTTTTTAAAAATTAATTGTAAACTTTCAAAACTGGATGATGAACTATTAAATTTTGCAAAAAAGAATAAACTTAAAGAAAATATATTTAAAAATTTTAAATCTATTCAAAATTTAAAAAGACTGAATCAAGATATTAATTTTGTTGCAAATTTTGGTAGAGAGGTCGAGTATTATACTGGAATCGTGTTTGAAGTATTCTCAGGAAAGAAAGAAATTGCTAGGGGAGGCCGATACGATGATTTGCTTAAAAGCCTCGGAGCCAAAAAAAATATACCGGCTGTTGGAGCTGCAATTAACCTAAAAAATTTATGAAAGATATAATTACTATAGGTTTGCCAAGTAAAGGGCGATTAAAAGAAAAATCAATATCATTTTTTAGTGAGAATGATTTGAAAATTATACAAAGTGAAAAAGAAAGAAATTATTTTGGTACTATCGAAAACCAACCTAACGTTAAAATTATATTTCTACACGCTAAAGAAATTATTCAAAGATTAGGAGACGGAACTTTAGATATTGGTGTATCTGGTTTAGATCTCTTAAAAGAGTCAGAAAAAAATTTACAAGGTAAAATTAATATACAAAAAAAACTTGATTATGGAAATGCAAACCTAGTTATTGCTGTGCCAGATGACTGGATAGACGTTCAGACCATTGCCGATCTTGAAGAGGTATCATTTGACATTAGATCTAAAAGAAACTTTAGATTGAGAGTAGCGACTAAATATCCAAATTTAACTAATGATTTTTTAATATCCAAAGGAGTCACTCAATATAAATTGATACCAAGTCTCGGTGCTACAGAAACATATCCTTTTATAGGCTCTTCAGAAATAATCACTGATATTACATCAACAGGGAAAACTTTGGTTGATAATAACCTAAGGGTTCTTAAAGATGGGTTGATACTTAGCTCTAGAGCATGTTTATTTATTGCAAAAAAAAAGGCTGCGAAACTGCAGCCTTTTTTAAAATCTTTTATGTAGGTGGAACTACATTCCCATACCACCCATGCCTCCCATTCCACCCATGCCGCCACCCATTGGAGGCATAGCAGGACCAGCATCTTTTTCTTCAGGTTTATCTGCGATCATTGCTTCTGTTGTAATTAAAAGTCCAGCTATTGAAGCAGCATCTTGCAAAGCTGATCTTACAACTTTAGTTGGATCAATAATTCCTTTAGCAAACATATCTACATAATCTTCGTTCTGAGCATCGTAACCTTGAGTAGCTTTTTTACCTTCTAAAAGCTTCCCTACAACTACAGAACCATCGACACCAGCATTAGCAGTAATTTGTCTGATTGGAGACTGAAGAGCTTTTTTAACAATTTCGACACCAGCTTTTTGGTCATCGCCTTTTACTTTAACACCATCTAAATCTTGTGCAGCGTAAAGTAATGCACAACCGCCACCGATTACTACTCCTTCTTCTACGGCAGCTCTAGTTGCATTGAGAGCGTCTTCGACTCTGTCTTTTCTTTCTTTCACTTCAACTTCTGTAGCACCTCCAACTTTAATTACAGCAACTCCACCAGCAAGTTTAGCTAATCTTTCTTGAAGTTTTTCTTTATCATAATCAGATGTTGTCTCATTGATTTCGGATCTAATTTGATTACATCTTGCTTCAATATCGGATTTTTTACCTTCACCAGCAACAATTGTGCTGTTCTCTTTATCAATTTTTACTTTTTTACAAGAACCAAGATCACCAATTTTAACGTTCTCTAATTTAATTCCAAGATCCTCTGAGATGACCTGTCCACCAGTTAGAATAGCTATATCTTCTAACATTGCTTTTCTCCTATCACCAAAGCCAGGCGCTTTTACTGCAACTACTTTCAGACCACCTCTTAATTTATTTACTACTAAAGTTGCTAAAGCTTCACCTTCAACATCTTCGGAAATTATCATTAATGGTCTATTGGCTTGTACAACTGACTCTAATAACGGTACCATTGGTTGTAAGTTTGTTAATTTTTTCTCAACTAAAAGAACCAAAGGGTTTTCAAGCTCAGTTGTCATCTTTTCAGTATTAGTCACGAAATAAGGAGAAAGATATCCTCTGTCAAATTGCATACCTTCAACTACATCCAATTCAGTTTCAACCCCTTTTGCTTCTTCAACTGTAATTACACCTTCATTACCAACTTTTTGCATAGCTTTAGAAATCATATCACCAATAGATTTTTCACCATTTGCTGAAATTGTTCCAACTTGAGCAACTTCTTCATTAGCTTTAACTTTTTTAGAAGATGTTTTTAATTTATCAATTACTTGCTCAACTGCTTTGTCGATACCTCGCTTGATATCCATCGGATTCATTCCAGCTGTAACATATTTAAGTCCTTCATTAACAATCGCTTGAGTAAGAATAGTTGCAGTTGTAGTTCCGTCACCGGCATTATCATTTGTTTTGCTTGCAACTTCTTTTACCATTTGAGCTCCCATATTCTCAAATTTATCTTCTAGCTCTATTTCTTTAGCTACAGAAACTCCATCCTTAGTAGTTCTTGGTGCACCATAAGATTTATCCATGACTACGTTACGACCTTTTGGACCTAATGTTACTTTTACAGCGTTAGCAAGAGTATTAACTCCAGTAAGCATTTTTGATCTCGCTTCTGTATCAAATTTAATTATTTTTGCCATTTTATTCTCCTATAAAGTTTATTTTTTACTTTTAGAAATTCCCATTATGTCTGATTCTTTCATAATGCTGTATTCTTTGCCATCAATTTTGACTTCAGTTCCGGACCATTTACCGAAAAGAACTATATCTCCAATTTTCACATCCATTGCAGAAACTTTACCATTCTCGTTTTTAGCACCAGGACCAACAGCTACCACTTCTCCCTCTTGAGGTTTTTCTTTAGCAGTGTCTGGTATGATGATTCCGCCGGCAGTTTTTTCCTCACTGTCTAGCACTTTAATAAGCACGCGATCGTGCAGAGGTCTAAATTTCATATGTATTTTCTCCTATAAATTTTTACGTAGTGTTGATATGGTATGTTTTAATTATATTTCAAGAGGCAAAAATCATTAAAAAACCATTAAATACAACAATAATGAGTTAAAAAGGAGAAAAATTAAGACATTGAGAGAACTAAATCACTTAGCAGATATATTCCGAAATTATGATACGTTTGTAATAGACTTATGGGGTGTAATGCATAACGGCGTTACTCTTAATTCAAAGGCTATAGAGGCAGTTGATCAATTAAAAAAAAATTCAAAAAAAATAGTTTTTTTATCCAATGCTCCTAGGCCGAGTTCTAAAGTAATTAATTTTTTATTAAAAATGAAAATGGATAAAAAATACCTAGAATTCGTAATGACCTCTGGTGAAGCAGCAATGCATGCAATAAACCAAAAAAAATTTGGAAAAACCTTCTTCCATCTCGGTCCAAATAGGGATATTTCTGTATTTGAAAAAGTTAAGGATAACAGAACCGATCTTCAGAGTTGTGATTTTATCTTGTGCACTGGATTATTTGATGAATACGAAAATGATTTAGGTTATTACAAAAAATTTTTACAAAACTATATTTCAAAAAAATTAATTTGTACAAATCCAGATTTAATAGTTCATCGAGGTAGTATTGAAGAATTATGCGCAGGTTCAGTAGCAAAAGTTTTTGAGGACATCGGCGGTGAAGTAATTTATTTTGGAAAACCACACAAAGAAGTTTACAATTTGTGTTTTAGTTCAAACGAAAAAGTTTTAGCAATTGGTGACAATTTAAGAACTGACATAAAAGGGGCAAATAATTTAAAAATTGATTGTATTTTCATATCTGATGGGGTTCACCGTAAAGAATTTAATAACTATTCTGAGCTTAATAATCTTTTGGATAAATACGATGTAAAAGCAAATTTTTTTCAAAAAGAATTAAGATGGTAAAATGAAAATTTATAAAAAACCATATTTAGATAAAAAACATTCTAATGGGGTTATAGCAATTGGTAATTTTGATGGATTACACTTAGGACATCAAAAAGTAATTAGAGAGGCAAAACAAAAAGCTAAACAATACAAACTACCATTTGGGGTTATGACTTTTGAACCAGTGCCAGTGATGTTTTTTAATAAAGAAATTAAAAATCATAGAATAAATTCTTTAGAACAGAAAATTGCTCAACTTAAAAAATTTAAATTAGATTTCTTAATCCTAATTAAATTCAATAAAAAATTTTCATCACAATCTGCGGAAAAGTTTATCAAAAAAATAATTTTTGAAAAAACAAAATGCAAATATTTATTTGTAAGTAAAAATTTTAAATTTGGTTTCAAAAGACAAGGTAATATCAAAACTTTAAAAAAATTTGAAAAAAAATATAAATTTACCAATATTGTCACTAATCCTTTTAAGAAAAATAATAAAATTATTTCATCAACATTTATTAGAAATAAAATTAGAACTGGCAACATACTAGAAGTTAATGAATTATTAAATCGTAATTGGAGCATTATAGGAAAAGTAATAAAAGGAGAGAGAAGAGGACGTAAAATTGGTTTTCCAACATGTAATTTAAAATTAAACGACTATGTAATTCCTAGACTAGGTGTCTACGCAGTTAAAGTTAAAAGTAATAATTTTAGCAAGAATGGTATTGCAAATGTAGGTTATAGACCAACTTTTAAAGGACAAAATTTATTGTTGGAAACAAATATATTTGGAATTAATAAAAATTTATATAATAAAGTAATTAGTATAAACTTTAAGAAATTTATAAGACCAGAAAAAAAATTTAGGAATTTGACATACTTAAAAAAACAAATCAAACTTGATATAAAACAGGCAAAAAAATAATGTCAAAAGATACATTACAGCTTCCCAAGACAGCTTTTTCAATGAAGGCTAGTTTGCCACTAAAAGAACCTGAAATTTTAAAGAAATGGGAAAAAAATAAAATTTTCGAAAAACTTAGGAAAAAGTCTAAGGGAAAAGAAAAATTTGTTCTTCATGATGGCCCGCCTTACGCGAATGGTCATATACATATGGGAACTGCGTTAAATAAAATTTTGAAAGATATGATTACTCGCTTTCATCAGATGAATGGAAAAGACTCTGTTTATGTTCCAGGCTGGGACTGTCACGGACTGCCGATAGAGTGGAAAATAGAAGAGCAATACAAAAAAAAGAAAAAGAATAAAGATGAAGTGCCTATTAAAGATTTTAGGCAAGAATGTAGGGAATTTGCAAAAAGTTGGATTGATATTCACATTAAAGAATTTAAGCGATTAGGAGTAGTAGGAGATTTTGAAAATTATTATTCAACAATGAGCTACGAAGCAGAGGCTCAAATTGTCAGAGAACTAGGAAAATTTCTTTTGGATGGAAGTTTATATCAAGGTTTCAAACCAGTACTCTGGTCTACTGTTGAAAAAACTGCTTTAGCTGATGCAGAAGTTGAATATTTAGATCATACATCAAATACAATTTATGCTGCATTTAAAGTCAAGCAGACTGATAAAGACTTTTTAAAAGATACAAGTATTATAATTTGGACCACTACACCATGGACCATACCTGCTAATAAAGCTTTAGCTTTTAATAGTAATATTCAATACGCTGTTTTAGAAATTGATCAACTTGAACATTTTAAAGACAAAAGAATTGTAGTCGCCAAAAATTTAATTGAATCTATCACTAAAGAGTGTGAAATAAAAAATTATAAAGAATTAAAGACTTTCAAGGGCTCTGAATTAAAAGGAACTGTATGTAGTCATCCATTTGTAAAAATGGATTTTGAGTATGATGTTCCAATGTTAGATGCTCAGTTTGTTAATTTAGAACAAGGAACAGGAATTGTTCATTGTGCACCAAGTCACGGCCCAGATGACTTTAATCTGTGTTTAAAAAATAACATACCATCGCTTTATACTGTCGATAACTCAGGTGTTTATACAAATGAGGTACCTTATTTTGTTAACACACATGTGTTTAAGGCTGACCCAGTTGTTATAAACAAATTAAAAGAGCAAAAACAATTACTAAAAAACGATAAACTGAGTCATAGTTACCCTCATTCTTGGAGATCTAAGGCTCCACTAATTTATAGGGCGACACCTCAATGGTTTATCTCTATGAAAAAAAATAAACTTAGAGATAAAGCTGTAAAAGCAATTAATGAAACTACCTTTTATCCAAATAAAGGTAAGGAAAGGCTTTTATCTATGATTGAGGGAAGGCCAGATTGGTGCGTTTCACGACAACGAGTTTGGGGAGTACCGTTGCCAATTTTTATTAATAAAAAAACAAAAGAACCACTAAGAGATCAAAAGATTATAGAGAGAATTGCATCAATTTATGAAAAACAAGGATCTGACTGTTGGTTCACAGATGATGCAAAATTTTTTTTAGGTGATGATTATGATGCTAAAGATTATGAAAAACTTAATGATATCGTAGAAGTGTGGTTTGATAGTGGCTCAACACATAGTTTTGTTTTAGAGAAAAGAAAAGATTTGAAATGGCCTGCAGACATGTATTTAGAAGGATCTGACCAACATAGGGGATGGTTTCATTCTTCTTTATTAGAGTCTTGCGGAACTAGGGGCAAAGCACCGTTTAAAAGTATTCTTTCACATGGTTTCGTTGTAGATGGCAAAGGTATGAAAATGTCTAAATCGATGGGTAACGTTATTTCACCCGAGGATATTTTGAAGAATTATGGTGCAGATATACTTAGAGTTTGGGCTTCAGCATCAGATTATGCTGAAGATTTAAGAATAGATAAAAATATTTTAATACAACATGCTGAGTCTTATAGAAAAATTAGGAACACCTTTAGATTTATGCTTGGTAATTTAAAAGATAATTTTGAAAAACAAAACTTTGAAAAACTTAAACTCAACGAATTTGATGAATTAGAGCAATTTATTTTGCATAAATTATTCTTGCTTGATAAATCTGTTGAAGAAAATTTGCAAAATTATAATTTTCACAAATTATACAAAGAACTTTTAAATTTTTGCACCCTTGATCTTTCATCTTTTTATTTTGATATAAGAAAAGACGCCCTTTACTGCGATGAAATAAATTCAAAAAAAAGAAAAAATTGTGTTGTTGTTTTAAACGTAATTTTAGAAAGTTTATTAAAGTGGTTCGCTCCAATTTTAGTTTTCACTACAGAGGAAATTTATGGTTTAGTTAATAAAGATAATTCTGAAAGCATACATGAAAATAATTTTGTAAAAATCCCATCAAGTTGGAGGAATGAAAGTTTAAATGAAAAATGGTCGAATTTATTTAAAATTAAACAAGATGCAAATATTGCAATTGAGGAGAAACGGGCAAATAAAGAAATTGGATCAAGTTTAGAAGCAGAAATTAAACTCGTATTAAATAAGGAAAAATTTGAACTTCTCGATAAGTTAGATTTATCAGATTATTTTATTGTTTCAAAAGCTGAAAAAGAATTGTCAAATAGCAATGAAATAAAGATTGAGGTGAAAAAAGCGCGAGGACAAAAATGCGAAAGATGTTGGAAAATTTTAGAAAAAAAATGCGAAAGATGTTCGAAAGCTCTCCAGTAAATAGAAAGTCAATATCTTGATTGATCATAAAGAGATAAAAAATAAAATTTTTATTATAGAAAATTTTTATTATCTTATGATAATTCTTGTGACTTTTGTATTAGATAGATACTCAAAAGCAGAAATCATAAAAAATTTAAACGATAAGAGTCTTTACATAAATGATTATTTAAACTTAGATTTAACTTGGAATACTGGAGTAGGTTTTGGATTATTTAGTTCATCTTCGGAATTATATTACAATATAGTCTCTTTGATTATTTCAATAGTTATTCTATTAGTATTCTTTTTAATTATAAAATCTAAGAGGTTTGATAAAATTGCGTTTTCAATTATTCTTGGAGGTGCATTAGGCAATTTCTATGATAGAATATTTTTTAATGCAGTCCCGGACTTTATTGACTTTCATTATAATAACTTTCACTGGTTTACTTTTAATTTTGCGGATATATTCATCTCTATGGGTGTTATACTTTATTTATCAAAGAATTTAATATTTAAAAATGAATGAGATTAAAAAAAAATTTTTGATCATTTTAGTTCCAATCTTTTTATATTCCTGTCAGGGTTTATCTGATGCTAAAAAAGTTATGGAAAATCAAAAAGTTATTACCACTGATGAATTTTTAGTTAAAAAAAAGAATCCTTTAGTTTTGCCTCCTGATTTTGAAAAAATACCTGAACCTGGAACTTTAAAACAAGATAAAAAATCTGAAAAGCAAAAATTAGAAAAGATATTAAATGTTGAAATCAATGAAAATAATATAAAAGATGAGGCCTCCTCTTCAGAGCAATCTATTTTAAACCAAATTAGAAAGTAAAAATATCTTGAAAAGTCTTAATTCACCGTTTGAAAAAATTTTAAAAAAAATAAGTTTAGAAATCAAAAGTGAGGATAAAACTTTAAACATCCTTAATGATAATTATAAATTTAATTTTTTAAAAAAAGATTTAAACAAGTTTAAAAGATATAAAAAAATTGTAATCATAGGTATGGGGGGCTCGATATTAGGGGCTGAAGCAATCTACCATCTCTTTAAAAAAAAAATTAAAAAAAAAATCTATTTTTTAAATAACTTAGATGAAATAAAAATTAATGAAGTAAAAAGCAGTATAAAAATTAATAATACTTTATTTTTGATAATTTCAAAATCAGGTAATACGTTAGAGACTATTACAAACTTGTTTCTTTTAAAAATTCTAAAAAAAAACGCAAAAAATATCATTTTAATATCCGAAAAAAAAGACAATTTAATTTTTTCATTATCAAAAAGATTAAACCTCTTTCACGTTGAACATAAGCAAACTATTGGTGGTAGATATTCAGTTTTAACCGAGACAGGCTTACTACCTGCATACCTTATGGGTTTAAATATAAAAAATATAAGAAAAAAAATTAAAAGTCATTTAACTGGAAAAAATAGAGAAAATCTTAAAAAAAATGCAATTTATTTTTCAAAATTAATCTTGAGAAAAAAATATCATAATTTAATCTTTTTAAATTATATACCTGAGCTAGAAAAATTTTTATTTTGGTGTCAGCAATTAATAGCAGAAAGTTTAGGAAAAAAAGGAAAAGGATTTTTACCGATTATCTCTAACGTCCCGAAAGATCATCACAGTTTATTACAGATTTACTTAGATGGTCCAAAAGATAAGTTTTTTTATATATTTAGCTCTGTTGAAAAATCAAAAAGTAAAATTAACTCTTCTATTTTTTCCAAAAAAAATATTTTGCACAATAAAAAATTATCTTTAGTAAAAAATGCTCAAAAAAAAGCTTTAATAAAATCTTTCATAAAAAATAAAATCCCATTTAAAGAATTTAAAATTGGAAATCTAAATGAGGAAAAAATAGGTGAATTATTTTCATATTTTATTTTAGAGACTATAATAATTGGCAAACTCATGAGAATTGATCCCTACAATCAACCAGCAGTTGAGCAAGTAAAAATTTATACTCAAAAATTTCTTAAGTGAAATGACCAAATATTATTTTTGATCTTCCATATAGTTTTATTTTGAAAATACTAAGTAAATCCTCGAAATTTTCATCAGACCCCTTTTTTCTATGAATTATAACAATATGATTATTACAATATAATTTATTCTTTTTTATAGTTTCTAAATTTTTTAAAAACATTTTGTCAGAAAAAGGGGGGTCTAAAAAAAAAATTTCATGTTTATTATCCAAATCTTTATCAAGATAGTTTTCAATGCTTAAATTAACTAATTCAATATTCTTTTTATTTGATAGTTTTAATAAGTTATTTTTAAGAATTTTTAAGGCATCTTTGTTTTTTTCAACAAATGTAATTTTTTTTGCACCCCGAGATATACATTCTAGACCAAAAGACCCTACTCCAGAATAAAGATCTAGTACATTTGAATTTTCAACTTTAATTTTCACTTCAGGAGAATGAGCTAAAATATTAAAAATGTTTTCTTTGACAGAATCTTTTAAAGGTCTAGTTGTGGTATTTTTAATAAAATTAATACTCTTGCCTTTGTATTTTCCGCTTATAATTCTCATTTATCTTATCACTTTCCATCCTATATCTTTTCTAAAAAATCCACCTTTCCAATTTAACCTTTTTATAATAGAAATTATTCTTTTCCTAATATTGTAATAGCTATTTCCGATAGAAGTTATGTTTAAAACTCTACCTCCATTTGAAACAACTTTTCTTCCCTCTAATTTTGTTCCAGCATGATAAACAAAATCATTCTTTTTAGTCTTTATTTTTTTTATATTGTTTATTTCAATATTTTTTTTATATTTTCCTGGATATCCTTTTGAACATAAAACTATAGTCATACTTTTTTCTTTTCTCCAACTAATTAGAGTTTTGTTTAATTTATTATTTACAGCATTAATCAATAGTTTAACAAAATCTGTTTTTAGTCTTGGTAATATTACTTGGCATTCCGGGTCTCCCATTCTAACGTTGTACTCAATTAAGTAAGGCTCATTATTTTTAATCATAAGACCAACATATAAAAACCCACTGTAATAGTTATTTTTTTTCTTAAAAGCCTTGATTGTAGGTTCTACAATTTTACTAATAATTTTCCTTTCTACCTCGGGATTTATAACTGGTGCAGGTGAATATGCTCCCATCCCACCAGTATTTGGACCTCTATCATTTTCTCCTACTTTTTTGTGGTCTTGAGCAGTTCCAAAAAATTTATAAGAATTTTTATCAACAATTAAAAAATAACTTGCCTCTTCTCCATCTAGAAATTCTTCGAGTACTAATTTTCTTGAAGTCTTAAATTTACCTTTAAAAATCTCTTTTGAAACTTTTAGAACACTTTTTCTTGTTTTACAAATTGTAACCCCTTTTCCTGCAGCTAAACCATCAGCTTTAACAACTAAAGGAAATTTACTTTTTTTTAAAAATTTTTCCACTGTGCTTGAATCCTTACAAACTTTAAAATTTGCAGTTGGAATATTATTCGCTATACATAATCTTTTCATAAATGCTTTTGATCCCTCCAATTTCGATGCAAATTTATTTGGCCCAAACACTTTGACTTTATTTTTAATTAAAAAATCTACTAAACCTTTGACTAGCGGTTCCTCTGGTCCAACAATGACTAATTTAATATCAAAAAAATTTATAATTTTTAAAATCCCTTTAAAATTTAAAATATCAACATTTATATTTTGTGCAATTTTAGATGTTCCTACATTTCCAGGGAGACAATAAATTCTTTTACTAAGTCTAGATTCATAAATCTTTTGACATAATGCGTGTTCTCTACCGCCACTTCCTATTAATCCAATATTCATGATTAAAGATATATTGTATAATTTATTGATGGATAAAAAAAAAGCTAAAGTTATTTTTAAACACAATTCTTTTGAAATTATTGAGGAAGGTGATTATGTTTTGTGTGGAATTTCTGGTAAAAAAATACTTCTTAAAGATTTAAATTATTGGAACGTTGATTTTCAGGAGGCATATTTTTCTGCAAAAGAGGCTGATATTAGATACAAACAAATTAAAAAATAAATTTTATTTCCATCGATTGTGAGTCCATATCCATTCATTTGGATTTTTAATTATCATCTGTTCAAGTATCTTATTTAATTTTTTTGTAAGCTCAATTTTATTGTTAAAATTTGATGGAACAATCTCATCATAAAACTTTAATTTAAAAATAGAATTTTCTCTTTCAATAAAAACAGGGATAATTGAAAGGCCATATTTTAAAGAAAGCTGAGCTGGCAAAGTTGTAGTCAGAGCTGGTTGGTTAAAAAAATTAACTTTTTCACCTTCGCTAACTCTTTGATCAATCATTAAAGCAATACTATAATTTTTTTTTACAAAATTTATCGCATCTCTAACTCCATTAATTCCTTTTTTTATCTGATTTTTACAAACATATTTTTTTCTTAAATATTCCATGAAAGGATTAAGAAAATAATTATTTAGTGGTCTATATATAGTAGCTAGATTAATTTTTTTCTTAGTAATCTCCATTGACATCAACTCAAAATTAGCAAAATGACCCGAAACAAAAATAACTGGCCTATTTTTTTCAACAACCTTATCAAGATGTTCCTCTCCTTCAATTTTAATATGAGTGCTACTTTTTTTGAATCTATCGAGAAAAATATATTCTATAAAAGTTTTTCCATAATTTTTCCACATACTTGATATTATTTGATTTTTTTCTAGCTCAGATAAATTTGGAGAAAAAATATTTATATTTTTTTCTATTATCTGTTTCGATTTAAATTTTGGAGCTAACAAATTAAAGATGTAAGAAAATAGTTTCCTACTAGTATTCATTCCCAATAACCTTCCAAAGATAAAGAGGATATAAATTATGATTGCCTGAAAAAAATATTTTATAACCTTAATCATAAATATTAAGAATTTTATTTATAAATTTGTCTTTGTTTTCTATTTCTAACTCAATTTTAGCATATTTAATCTTTTTTTTATTATTGCTATCAAGTCTATAGTAATCTTTTTCTGTTGTAACAATTTTATAATCATTGTTTTTAGCTTCATCTAAGATCTTATCAATTTCTGATTTTTTAAATTCATAATGATCAGGAAAAGCCCACTTCTTTTTTAAATTTAGACCGTGATTTGAAATTAACTCAAAAAAATTCTCAGGATTGCCTATACCTGCAAAAGCAAATATCTTTTTATTTTTAAATTCTTTGAAATTTATAAATTTATATTTTGAGTAAAAAATATCAATTTTGCTATTATAATCTAAAATTTTCTTTTCGAAATTATGGTCTCTTTTTCCATTAATTAAAATTACATCAGCATCTTTTACCACACTAAAATTTTCTCTTAATGGACCAGCAGGAATTACTCGACCATTTCCTATAAGCTGTTTTTGATTGAAGCAAATGATACTTAAATTTTTTTTAATTCTATAGTCTTGTAAACCATCATCTAAAATCACAGAGTCAAATCCTTTTTGAATTGCTTCAGCTATTCCATTCTGCCTATTTTTGATAAAAATATTATTTTGAAAATATTTTTTTAATATTTGATGTTCATCATTGTGTTTTTCATAAAATTTTCTCACAATTACAGGATTAATCCCTTTTTTTGAAAGCTCGTTGCCAATTAAAATCGATAAAGGCGTTTTTCCCGTTCCTCCTAAGTATAAATTTCCAACACAAATAATAGGTATTTCATAATCAACAATTTTTGTGAGTTTTTTTTTAAAATATACAAAACAAATAAGAAGCATACTTAGAGGAATAAGTATTAAAGATAGAATACTATTTTTTTTTCCCCAAAATTTAGGTTTAATTAGATACATTAAATAAGAATTTATTAATACTTTTCATTACCTCATCAAGTGTTTTATTTCCTAGATTAATTACTATTGATTCAAAGTTGTTTTGATCCTTTTTAACGTTTTTAAGATCAAAACTTAAGTATTGAGCTAATTCATCAATATTTGAGATACTTTTTGCAATATTATTTTTCTCAAGAATTTCGTAAATTTCTTTGAAATTATATACATATTTTCCATGATAAATTTTGCAACCTAACCTAGCTGGATCAATCGGATTTTGACCTCCTACTTCTTTTAAATTTTTTAACATTGATTTTCCAACAAAAACACTTTTAGCATAATTGAAATATTGGTTTAATGAACCGTAATGATTTACGATGAAAATTTCATTTTCATTTGTCATCTCATCATTTAGTTCGTGAATTTTTGCATTAAACCCAAAGTTATCGCAAATTTTTTTGATATAATTAGCTCGAGAAATATGCCTAGGAATGATAATAGTAATTATATTGGGAAATTTTTTTTTTAAAATTTTATGTGTCTCTAAACACAACTCCTCTTCCCCTGGATGTGTACTCACAGCAACCCAAAATCTATTTTTTGTAAGAAAATTTTCGTTTTTATTAATATCTTTTTTATTTTCAGTAGTATTTATTAACTTTAAATTTCCATTAAAAAAAATATTTTGAGCCTCAAACTCTTCCAAGTATTTTTTAGTCTCAAGATTTGAAGTTAAACATAAATCAAACTTGTTAAAAATTTTTTTTGCTGTCTTTGGAAAAAGCTTCCACCTTTTATATGTTTTTTTTGTTATTCTTGCATTTAAAATTGCAAGTGGAATTCCTCTTTTTTTTATTTGCAAAATAAAGCTTGGCCAGATTTCCGAGTCTACAAAAAATACCGAGTTAGGAGACCATTTATCTAGAAAATTATTTATTAAGAAAGTTACATCTAACGGAAAAAACCTATGATGAATATTATTATAATTATTTATTTCTGCCGTAGCTAAATTTCCAGAGGAAAGAGTAACTGTGGTAATTAAAAATTCTAAATTTTTATTTTTTTTATCTATATCTTTAATAATAGGCAAAATGCTTTTTAACTCTCCTACGCTTGAAGCGTGAAACCAAATTAATTTATTTTCACGCTTTTTTTTTGCGCGAAAATAAGACGGAAAAATTTTTTCTTTATACCTAATAGGATCCTCTTTTTTTAAAATCCTTCTTAAAAAAATAAATAAGATAAAGATCGGAAAAAAAAGATTAGTAAAAAATTTATATATCAAAATCATCTTTCTATTTAAGTTGTTTTTGATAAAGTGATTTATATTCCTCGCAATTGTTTATAAGAAACTCGTGATTTCCAGAGCTGATCAGCTTTCCTTTTTTTAGAACAAAAATCTTATGAGCGCTGTGTATTGTTGAAAGTCTATGTGCAATTACAATTGTAGTTTTATCTTTTGTTAAATTACTTATTGCTTTTTGAACTATCTCCTCTGACCCAGCATCAAGCGATGAAGTAGCTTCATCCAGAAGAATAATTGAAGATCTCTTTAAAATTGCTCTTGCAATTGATATCCTTTGTTTTTGTCCACCTGAAAGTCGAACACCATTCTCACCAACTTTAGTATCAAATTTACGAGGCAGATTATTAATGAAATCTGTAGCTGCAGCGTTATCACAGGCTTTTATTATTTCATCATTCGTTGCACCCGGGTTTGCGTAAAGGATGTTATTTTTAACAGTATCGTCAAAAAGAATTACATCCTGACTTACTAGGGAAATATTTTTTCTAAGTGAGTTTAGATTAACCTCGTCTATATTTTTATCATCAATACTAATCAAACCAGTTTGAGGTTCATAAAATCTTGGAATTAAGTTAATTATTGTACTTTTGCCTGCTCCACTTTGACCAACGAGAGCTGTCATCGAGCCGCCTTTAATCTTTAAATTTAAATTAATTAGAGCCCTGTCATTCGTTGTTTCGTACTTAAAATTTAAATTTTTAAATTCAATGTCACAATTACTAATTTTAAGATCTGGTAATCTAGGGTTATTTTTAATTTCAATTTTTTTATCAATAATTTTTGATATTCTTTTAAAGGCAGCTCCTCCCTGATAAGCTGTTATATTTAGAGTGGCTAGAGATCTAATAGGCTGATACGCCAACATCATCGCTGCTAAAAAAGAAAAGAAATTATTTACACCTAATTCACCAGATGAAATCAATTTGCCTGAAAAAAAAATAAAACCAGCAATCATAACTCCTGTTAATGTTTCCATTATTGGGGTTGCTCTTATCAATACGCTATTATACTTAATATTTTTTTCAATTAAATTATCTATAAGATTATTAGTCTTTTTATTCTCATCATCCTCTCTCTGATAAATTCTTATCATTTTAGATGCCTTAAATATTTCAGATAAAGATGATGCCAATTTACCAGATAACTCTCCAGCTTGTGTTACAACTTTACCGATTCTTTTACCTAAACTTTTTGCGAAACCTCCAGCCAATGGAATCATCAATACTGCAAATAGAGCCAACTTCCAATTTTGATAAAACATCAAAGATATTAATGCTATTGCAGTAAAACTATCCTTCATTAAATTTAAAACACCAACGCCAACAAGCTGTTGAACCTGATGTGAATCAAACATTATATTTGAAATATATTTACCAGAGTGTCGCCCTTCTAAAGTTTTCACATCAGAAAATAAAATATTTTCTGAAATCTTTTTTTGTATCTCTCCGCAAATTTCCTGAGAGACCCTTATAGTAAGAATTCTAGCAAAATAAAGTGTCAGACCTTTTGTGGAAAAAGCTAAAACAATTGCCAAAGGAATAGCCCATGCGTAGGTTTTATCTTGCTCCTCAAATATTTTTTTTACTGCTGGGTCAAGAAGCCAGGCTATACTCGAAGTGCTTAATGCTACAAAGATTGACAGAAATAGCGCGAGAAAAATTTTTTTAAGATGTTTACTAATATATTCTTTATAAAGTCTCTTAAGTATAATTATCAGTTCTTCAAATTTCATATAGAAATACTGTTTAATAAAATTGAAATAAATAAAACTAAACCCGAAAAATTATTTGTTTTAAAAGCGACTAAACAACTATGAGGTTTAGATTTATCAAATTTCTTAATTTGAAACACTAAACTTAAAAAAAATAAACAGAGTGCAAGAGTAGCAAAATTAATTCCGATTTTATTATAAAAAATGTACATCAACATTATTAATGTTATAAAATAATTAGCGCTCACAAAAATTTTAATATTTTTTTTAAATTTTATAGAGGTTGATTTAACTCCAATAATTTCATCATCTTTAATATCCTGGGCGCCATAAATGGTGTCATAACCCAATGTCCAAAATATGGCCGACAAGTATAACAAGATTACATTGATTGAAATGTCCCCATTGACAGCAGTGTAAGCCATTATAATTCCCCAATTAAAAGTGAGACCTAAAAATAATTGTGGCCAGTAAGTTACTCTTTTCATGAAAGGATAAGAGAAAGCAAAAATCATTGAAAACATTCCCAGATAAATAGTGAAAAGGTTAAATTGCATTAAAATTGCAAAAGCTGATAAGCAAAGTAAACAAACATATATGAGCGATCTGTTGACTGAAATTTGTCCTGATGCCAAAGGTCTATTTTTTGTCCTCTCTACTTTTTTGTCAAAGTCCCTATCTACAATGTCATTAAAAATACAACCAGCGCTTCTCATCAATATCGAGCCTAAAAGAAATAGAATTAAATAAAGAATAAATAAATTTATATTTTGATCAAAGTCATATGCAAGTGCCAAGCCCCAAGAACATGGCCAGAATAATAACATGTAGCCAATTGGTTTATTCAGTCTTGTTAATTCTATGAAAATTTTTAATTGCTTCATCAAATATAATTTGTAAATATCAAACACTAACTTCATAATCAATTTGATTCGATATGGATATAGATTACACAGTTGCAGCTTTAATGTTCCCAGCGATTCCCTTAATGATGACAATGTATAGCAACCGATTTCATACCTTGAGTGCTTTGATAAGACAACTACATGACAAGTATACTTTCGAAAAAAAAGTTCCACCTGAGTTAGAAAAACAACTTCATGTGCTTAACAAAAGAACTAATTATCTAAAATATGTAATGGGCTTCTCCTCTTTCGGATTTCTTTTTAATATGATGACAGTATTGCTTTTATATTTAGATTTAATATTTTATGCTAGATTAAGTTTCGCATTCTGTTGCATATGTATGATCATATCTATTTTCTTATTTTTACAGGAAGTAAGAATGTCTAATGAAGCATTGAAATATCATCTTAGCGACATGGACTCTATGAAAAAAGATTTATAGATCAATCCTCCAAAAGTTTTTTTTTAAAAAGTGAAATTCCTTCATTGATTTTATGTTTGTATGACTCTTCAAAAGTACTTAATTGCCAACCTTGCATTCGGGATTTTATTTTCTTAAGATTCTCTAATTTCCATTCTTCACCTATATTTTCATCTTTCCATTGTTTTTTTTCTTCATTAGTTCTTGCACATCCGTAGCAATAGCCAGTTACAGGGTCAGTTTTACAAATACTAATGCAAGGAGAAATTATTTTTTTTGACATTAAGGAATTAAAATTGCTGGACCAATTAATTTTCGTGCCTCTAAATCTGCATGTGCATTTTTAGCGTCTGCAAGCTTATACTTTTTTGCAATTCTAATTTTTATTTTTCCAAATTTAACCTTTTCAAAAATTTGATCAGCCCCAGCTTGAAGTTCTTTTCTATTACTAAAATATTGTCCAATAGAAGGTCTTACTAGATATAGCCCTTTAGGCTGGAGTTCTTTTGGAACATTAACAGGATCTAAAGGTCCAGATGCATTTCCAAAGCTTATCATCATGCCTCTTGTTGAAAGACATTCTAGTGATCCATGAAATGTTTTTTTTCCAACACCATCAAAAACTGCAGGCACTCCTTTACTATTAGTAATTTTCAAAACTTCATTAGCAAAATTATTTTTTGTATAATTAATAACTTGAGAGTAACCATTTTCTTCAGCTATTTTTACTTTATTATCAGAGCCAACTGTTCCAATCACTTTTGCTCCAATACTATTTGCCCATTGAGCAAAAATTTGGCCGACTCCCCCAGCAGCTGCGTGAAAAAGTACTGTTTCACCAGCTTTCAATTTATAAGTTTTGGTGAGTAAATAATTTGTAGTTAAACCTTTTGTCATTAAGGTTGCGGCTAACTCATGTGAAATTCCATCAGGTACTTTTACAGCTATTTTTGCCGGGATAATTCTTTGTTGAGCATATGCTCCTAAAGGAACCGAGGCGTAAGCAATATTATCACCTTTGTTAAACTCAGAAACGTTTGAACCTACTTCATCAATTTTCCCAGCAGCCTCTAAACCAATACCACTAGGTAACTTGATCGGGTACAAACCAGATCTGTGATAAGTATCGATATAATTTAAACCAATTGCATGATTGGTAACTTTAATTTCGTCTGGTCCTGGAGTACCAACATTTACATCTTGAAGTTCTAATACCTCAGGACCTCCACTTTTTTTAATTACAATAGATTTAGGCATTTTACGGAAACGTACTTTAACTTTTAATATTTAGCAAATGTTCCGTTATTATAATCTTGAATAGCCTCAAGTATTTCAGCCTTTGTATTCATCACAAATGGTCCACCCCTTGCAATAGGTTCGCCGATTGGCTTACCAGCTATAAATAAAAACTCAGATTTCTTGCTTGCTTTAATTTTTAATTTAGTGCCTCGCTGTAATAATATTAAGTTTGAATCAGCTGTTTTATTGTGGTCTTTTTCTCCTATGTTTAATTCTCCTTTTAATAGATAAATAAAAGAATTGTGTCCTGAAGGCACATCACAATTAAATTCTTTTTCTTCATTTAAAATTACATGAAAATAAATTGGGTCAACGTTATGATTTTTTTCCGGCCCTTCTGCTTTTTTGTATTTACCCGCAATTACTTTTATGATTTTATCATTATCTTTGTGTTCTCCAAGTTCGTTTCCTTTAATATAAAGGTACTCTGGCTTATTCTTTTTCATTTTAGCCGGCATGTTTATCCAAAGTTGAAAACCTAATAATTTACCTTCTTTCATTGCAGGCATTTCGGAATGAATAATTCCTCTTCCAGTTTTCATCCATTGTACGTCTCCAGATGCCATAATACCTTTAGCACCTGTGCTATCTTGATGTTCAAACTCTCCGTTTAACATATAAGTTACTGTTTCTATCCCTCTATGAGGATGGGGAGGAAAGCCAGCGACATAATCATCTTTATTTTCAGAACCAAATTCGTCAAGCATTAAGAATGGGTCGATATAATCTGCTTCCGGAGTTCCTATGCTTCTTTTTAATTTTACACCTGCACCATCGGAGGCGTTTAAGGCTTTAATGATTTTTTTAACTTCAATTTGAGACATAGAAATATTTATAATGAAACTTTAAACTTTATCAAGTAGGTGCGTTAAACTTTTTATTTCATTTTTGGGTTGAAAATCGAGTATATCGAATACTGAGTTATTCCTATTAACCCAGATGGAATTATATCCAAAGTTTCCACCTCCTGAAACATCCCATGTATTCGCGCTTAAAAAAGTAATTTCACCAGATTTAATTTTATATTTTTTAACGGGTAGTTCATAAACGCTTGGATCAGGTTTGTAAATTTTCACTTCTTCAATAGAAAAAAGATCATCAAATAGATTATTTAATTTATTATTTTCAACCAATTCATTTAATAGATCAGGTGTCCCATTAGAAAGTATGGCAAGCTTGAAGTTTTTCTTTTTTAAATCTTCTAGAACTCCTCTGACTTCAGGATAAGGAGATAAAATTTTGTAAAGACTAAGCAACTCATTTTTCATATTTTTGTTAATGTTGAATAATTTCATTGATTTATCCAAACTGTCCTCGGTAATATCCCAAAAATTTTTATGCCTTTTCATTAAACTTCTAAGCCAAGTATATTCAAGCTGAGTAGTCCTCCAATAATTTGCAAATAACTCCCAGTTACTTCCAATTTTTTCTTTACATTTTTCAGCTGCTGAATTTACATCGAATAATGTACCGTAAGCGTCAAACAATACTGCTTTTGTTTTCATCATTTATTTAATATTATGCGAACCATCACATAATGGTTGATCATTTGTTTGTTTACATGAGCAGAAAAAAACTTTTTTAGTTTGATCAGCTAAATATTTTAAAGGTGTAAATTCAGTTTCTTTATGTGAACCGTCACAAAAAGGCTGCTTAGAACTAATTCCACAAGTACACCAAAAATAAGATTTTCCCTCTATCACATTAATGCCTATTGGGGATTCTCCAGCTCTTTTACCTTTTTTCATTAAAGCTCCTTTATATCTTCAGCATTTGTTTATATTATAGATATTTATGAATATTAGATTATATCATCCAGACAGTATACTAGAAAATAATACAAGTTTGCTAAGCAAGGAACACACTCATTATATTGTAAAAGTTATGCGACTTAAAAGAGGCTCAAACTTAAATTTTTTTAATAAAAACGGAGAATGGAAAAGTGAAATAATATTTTTAGATAAAAATAGAGTTGAAGTCAGATTTTTAGAAAAAATTAAAGAAGTTAATAATTTATCTAAAACTGAGCTAGCTATTTGCTTAGTAAAAAAAAATCCGATGGATACTATTCTGCAAAAAGCTACTGAGCTTGGGGTAAGCAAAATAATTCCAATAATTTCAGAAAGAACAGAAATAAAAGAATTAAATATTGATAGAGCAAAAAAAATTGTGATTGAGGCAACTGAGCAATCAAACCAACTTGTTCCTCCAGAAATTACAGACATAATTAAATTGAAAGATTTTTTAAATTCCTTTAATGAAACCTCTAGACTATTATTTGCAGATGTTAATTCAAAAGAAAACTTAAAAGCTGAAGATCTTAAAAATGTTAAATCCCGTTGTATATTAATTGGCCCCGAGGGTGACTTTTCTACAGCTGAACGTGAGTTAATACTACAAAATAGAGCCGTAAAACCCTTTACGTTATCTAGAAACATTTTAAGGTCTGATACAGCTGTAATAAGCGCTATTTCATTAGTAAATTTTATCAATAACTTTTATTAATTGTCGCATTAATTGAAATTGTGAAATTGTTTAAAAGCTGTATAAAAACTCATGATTAAAAAAATTGCTTATACACTTTTCTTAGCTTGGCCAATAGCGCTTTTTGCTAATGAGCCTAAGGATTGGCAACTAGGTTTCCAAAAATCAGCTTCAAAAAGTATGGATGATATTGTTTGGTTTCACGATTACATGCTTGTGCCAATAATTACAGCTATCACTGCTTTTGTTT
The DNA here is from genome assembly GCA_902583585.1 of uncultured Pelagibacteraceae bacterium. GTDB lineage: Bacteria > Pseudomonadota > Alphaproteobacteria > Pelagibacterales > Pelagibacteraceae > Pelagilacustribacter. The sequence continues at coordinate 64,963 of CACHWN010000004.1, read as the reverse complement.
TATTTTTACTTTTATATGTCTGTGTAAGATACAGGGCCTCTAAGAACCAAGTTCCATCAACAACAAGTCACAACACCTTAATCGAAATTATTTGGACATTGGTTCCTTGTTTAATTTTGATTGTAATGGCAGTACCTTCATTTAAAGTTTTATACTCACAAGATGAAATCCCTAAAGCAGATGTTACCATTAAAGCTATAGGTTATCAGTGGTATTGGGGATATGAATACCCAGATGAAAATATTATTTTTGACTCTTATATGATTGATGAGAAAGATCTAAAAGAAAATCAACCAAGATTACTAGCCGTTGATAATGAAGTTTACGTACCAGTGAATAAAGTTGTAAAAGTTATGATAACTGCAAATGATGTTTTACATGCATGGGCACTACCATCTTTCGGGGTTAAAAGAGACGCAATTCCTGGAAGAATAAATGAGACATGGTTTAAAGCTGACCGAACTGGAACTTTCTACGGCCAGTGTTCTGAGCTTTGTGGAATAAAACATGCTTTCATGCCAATCACAGTAAACGTTGTGTCCGAAGAAGAATATAATAAATGGTTAGAAGAGGCTAAAGTCAAATTTGCCAAAGAAGAAATCAATAATAATATTAAAGTAGCAAAAAAAATTAAGGAGATAAAGTAATGTCAGCAACAACTGCAGATCACGAGCATCATCAAAATCCAACAGGTTGGAAAAGATGGGCTTACTCAACAAATCATAAAGATATAGGAACAATGTATCTTATATTTGCAATTATCGCTGGGATAATTGGATCTGCTTTTTCAGTTTTAATGAGAATGGAACTAATGCATCCAGGCGACGGAATTCTTGGAGGTGATTATCATTTATATAACGTGTTAGTAACTGGTCATGGCTTAATCATGATTTTCTTTATGGTAATGCCAGCAATGATTGGTGGATTTGGAAACTGGTTTGTTCCAATTATGATAGGCGCACCAGATATGGCGTTCCCAAGGATGAATAATATCTCTTTTTGGCTATTACCAGTAGCCCTAATTTTATTGTTAGTATCAATTTTTGTTGATGGCCCTCCAGGCGCAAAAGGGGTAGGAGGGGGCTGGACGATTTACCCACCTCTGTCATCAAAAACTGGACAACCAGGTCCAGCAATGGACCTAGCAATTCTAAGTTTGCACGTTGCAGGAGCTTCATCAATCCTAGGAGCAATTAACTTTATCACGACAATTTTAAATATGAGAACTCCTGGCATGACTTTACACAAAATGCCATTATTCTCTTGGTCAATCTTAGTGACTGCATTTTTACTTTTATTATCATTGCCAGTTTTAGCAGGGGCTATAACAATGCTTCTAACAGATAGAAATTTTGGAACTGCTTTTTTTGAAGCACAAACAGGTGGAGATCCGGTTTTATTCCAACACTTATTTTGGTTTTTTGGACATCCAGAAGTATATATTTTAATTTTACCAGGATTCGGAATGATAAGTCATATTGTTTCAACTTTTTCAAGAAAGCCTGTATTTGGTTATTTAGGAATGGCTTATGCGATGGTGGCTATTGGAGTAGTAGGCTTTGTTGTTTGGGCTCACCACATGTACACTGTTGGACTTGATACAGATACAAAGGCCTATTTCTTAGCGGCGACAATGATTATTGCAGTCCCAACCGGAATTAAGATTTTTTCTTGGATAGCAACAATGTGGGGTGGCTCTATAAGCTTTCAGACTCCTATGCTTTGGGCTATTGGCTTTATTTTTTTATTCACTTTAGGAGGAGTAACTGGAGTAGTTCTGGCAAATGCAGGTGTTGATACAGCACTTCACGATACTTATTATGTTGTTGCGCATTTCCACTACGTATTATCAATGGGCGCTGTGTATGCAATCTTTGCGGGATTTTACTATTGGTTTAGTAAAATGACAGGTTATGAATACTCAGAATTTTTGGGAAAACTACATTTTTGGCTAACGTTCATAGGGGTAAACTTAATATTCTTCCCACAACATTTCTTAGGATTAGCAGGAATGCCAAGAAGATACGCTGATTATCCAGACGCATTTGCTGGTTGGAACTATATATCTTCAATTGGTTCATATATATCTATTATAGGTTTAGCGGTATTTTTATTAAATCTATTGTACGCCTTTATGAAAAAGAAAAAAGCAGAACCAAATCCATGGGGAGAAGGAGCAACGACTTTAGAATGGACAGTGTCATCACCGCCACCATTCCATACTTTTGAAGAGCTACCTAAAGTAAAGTAAATTGAGCCAGATAAGTATAAAATCTAGAAACTCTAAACTTGGTTTAGCATTGGACCTAAGTTCATTTTTTAACTTAATGAAACCTAGGGTTATGTCTCTCGTCCTATTTACTTGTATGGTAGGTTTATTAATAGCACCAGTTAATGTGGACTTCACATCTGCTTGTATTTCACTCTTAGCTGTAGCTATAGGCTCTGGAGCTGCTGGAACTCTTAATATGTGGTATGAGTCAGATCTAGATGCCTTAATGAGCAGAACCTGTTTAAGACCAATCCCAACTGGAAAAGTTAAAAAGAATCAAGCTTTATATTTTGGTATAATTTTATCAACTTTGTCGGTAAGTATAATATATTTTTCAGCTAACTTAATTTCTGCAATTTTATTAGCCTCAACAATTGCTTTTTATTTTTTCATTTATACAATTTGGTTAAAAAGGAAAACTCCACAAAATATTGTTATAGGCGGTGCAGCTGGGGCACTACCACCTGTTATTGGATGGACAATAGCGACCGGAAGTATTTCTGTTGAGCCATTGATTTTATTTTTAATAATTTTTCTTTGGACACCATCACATTTTTGGGCATTAAGTTTATATAAATCAAGTGATTATAAAAAAGCAAAAATTCCAATGCTCCCAATAATTTCAGGAACAAAAACGACAAAAGTGAATATACTTGTTTATGCTTTAATAATGATACCTGCAATAATCGCACCGTACTTTTTAAATTTTGCTAGCGTATTTTATTTAGCCGCATCTTCTATGATGTCTGCATACTATGTTTATTTATGTTTAAGATTATATAGGTCTAAAACATCAAGTATTTCAAATAAAATAGCGAGAAAAATTTTTATATACTCAATTTTTTATCTGTTTTTTATTTTCTTAATTTTACTAATTGATAATTTTTTAAAATAATATGATGAATAAAAAGAAAAAAAATTTAATAACCGCTTTATTATTAATCTTATTTATGATTTTTTTATTTGTATTAACTTTCTATAATATTGGAATTTATAATCGAGAAATATAATGAATATAAGCAAAAAAAACATAACACCTATCGCTTTAGTATCGATATTCTTACTAATGCTTGGATTGTCTTTTGCAGCAGTTCCTTTGTATGATTTGTTTTGCAGAGTAACAGGATTCGGAGGAACTACTCAAAACGCTACTGACAAAGAAATTCCAAAAGTTATAGTAAACCAAGACTATAAAATGAGATTTGATACAAACATTAATAGTACTTTAGATTGGAAATTTTATCCTGAGATGAATACTTTAAACTTAAAACCAGGCGAAGTTCATACAGTTAAATTTAACGTTGAAAATCCTAGTAACCAAATTTCCTCGGGGTCAGCAACATTTAATGTATCTCCATCACCATTTGGTATTTATCTGAATAAGATAGGTTGTTTTTGTTTTGAAAAACAAACTTTACAACCAGGGGAAAAAAAAGAGTTTGTATTAACATTTTTCTTGGATCCTAAAGTCGTTGATGATAATAAAACTAAAAATATGTCTGATGTAACTTTGTCTTTTACTTTTTTTTCATCAGGCTATTACGAAAAGAATAACACATAATGTCAACAGAAAAACCAAAACACGATTACCATTTAGTTGATCCAAGTCCTTGGCCGATCTATGTTTCATTCGCAACTTTAGTCTTAGCTTTTGGAGCAGTTTATTACTTTCACTCTAAAGCTCTTTGGTTATTGTTGATTGGTTTTGCTTTAGTTGTTTATGGTGCATTTATGTGGTGGAGAGATGTTATAGAAGAAGCAGAACATCAAGGTCATCATACGCCTGTAGTTCAAATTGGACATAGGTACGGTATGACACTATTTATTGCATCTGAAGTAATGTTTTTTGTTGCATGGTTCTGGGCTTTCTTTAACGCAAGTTTATTTCCACCAGACTCTATAGGAGGTATATGGCCTCCAGCAGATATAAAAACTTTTGATCCTTGGGATATACCATTAATTAATACTTTAATTTTATTGTTATCAGGAACAACTGTCACTTGGGCGCATCATGCAATGTTAGAAAATGACAGAAAAGGATTAGTAAATGGTTTGATCGCAACAGTGTTTTTAGGATTTATATTTTCTTGTTTTCAAGCTTATGAGTATCATCACGCAACATTTACTTTAGATGGTGGAATTTATGGTTCCACATTTTATATGTCGACTGGTTTTCATGGGTTTCATGTAATTGTCGGAACAGTTTTTCTTGCAGTTTGTTTGTTTCGATCAATGAGAGGCCACTCGACGCCTCAACACCATTTTGGATTTGAAGCAGCAGCCTGGTACTGGCATTTTGTTGACGTAGTTTGGTTATTCTTATTTGCTGCGATCTATATTTGGGGAAGCTAATCTCAAATTGAAAAGAGCAATTTTATTCCAACTATTCGTAATTTTTTTTGTAACAGTATTTTGTGCTTTGGGAACTTGGCAACTTTATAGATTGCAATGGAAGCTAGAACTAATAAGTGAAATTACTTTTGGATTAGACTCCAAACCAATAGAGTACTCCAATTCAATTAAGAAAAATTATCAGAGAGTAAGAGCAAAAGGAAAATTTAATTTTGATAAGCAAATTTACGTTTATAGCTTGAATGACAGTGGAAAACCTGGATATGATGTAGTCACTCCTTTTAGGACTGACAAAAATCATAATATTTTAATTAATAGAGGATGGATTAAAAAAGAACTAAAAGGTAGCGCAAGCATAAACTTCAAAGCAGAAAGTGATAGTGAAATAATTGGTCTTTTAAGAGAAATTTATAAACCAAGTATATTTAAACCAGATAACGATATTTCAAATAATATTTGGTTTTCATTAAATTTAGAAGATTTAAAAGAAGCTACGGGAGAGCAATTTAATGAGTTTGTAATTTTTTTGGAGGATAATAAAGCCAAGACACCACTTCCTAAAAAGATTAGTATAGATGTGCCAAATAATCACCTTAAATATGCTATAACATGGTATGCAATATCAATCTCAATAATTTTTTATTATTTATATTTTAGAAGAAAAAAATGAATTATTTTAGCACTAGAGATAAATCTTTAGAATTTAGCTTTAAAGATATTTTCTTAAGAGGACTTGCGCCAGGCGGAGGTTTATTTTTGCCTGCTGAAATCAAGAAGTATAGTCGAGAAGAACTTAATAATTTAAGTCAACTAAATTATAACGAACTTGCTACAGAAATTATTTTTAATTTTTGTTCAGGTGAAATTAAAAAGAAAGAACTTAGCTCACTGATACAAAAATCTTATAGTAGTTTTAAAGATAAAGAGGTCGTAAATATAAAAAAAATTGGAAATATAAATCTTCTCGAACTTTATCATGGACCTACTTTAGCTTTTAAAGACATTGCAATGCAGGTAATTGGCAATATGTATGACCATTTAGAAGTCGCTAAAGATAAAACTGTAAATGTCATAGTTGCTACATCAGGAGACACTGGTTCAGCGGCTATAGCTGCTTTAAGCAATAGAAAAAATATAAATCTTTTTGTACTGCATCCGCATAATAAGATTTCAAATATTCAAAGAAAGATAATGACAACAATTGGCGGAGCTAATATTTATAATATAGCTATTGAGGGTTCATTTGATGATTGTCAAAAAATTGTAAAAGACCTTTTTAATGAAGATAGTTTTAGATCAAAAATAAACATGTCAGGTGTAAATTCTATCAATTGGGCAAGAATTGTTTGTCAAATTGTTTATTATTTTTATTCTTTCTTTAGATTAAAAAAAAACAAAATAAGCTTTTCAGTACCAACTGGTAATTTTGGAGATATCTATGCTGGATACGTTGCAAAAAAAATGGGTTTACCAATTAATAAACTTATAGTCGCTACAAATAAAAATGATATTTTACAAAGAGTTATTAATACAGGTGAATATAAACCTGATAAAGTGAAAGCAACCATTACACCAAGTATGGATATTCAAGTTGCCAGTAATTTTGAGAGATTACTTTATTATATATTAGATGAAAGCGATAGCAAGGTCGGGTCATTGATGAATGATCTATTATCAAAAAGTTTATTCAATTTAGATAAAAAAGAAATTGATAAAATTAAAAAGGATTTTGAAGCAGTAAAAGTTACAGATGAGGAGACAGTATCTATAATTAATGAAATTTATAAAGAGCATCAATTTATAATTGATCCTCATACTGCTACTGGAGTAGGAGCAGCAAAAAGTTTTAAAAATTTAGGAGATGTAGTTGTTCTTGGCACAGCTCATCCTTACAAGTTTAACGATACTGTTAGTAAAGCAATAGGAAAAAATTTAGACTCACCTGAGCATTTAAAATTGAATATAGATAAAAAGGAAACATTTGATATTATCAGGAATTCAAATTCAGAAGTAAAAAATTATATTTTGGGCAAAATTCAATGAGAATAAAAATAGGAGACAAACTACCTAATTCGGAGTTATTTTATCTTGACCAAAATAATGATGTAAAAAAAATTGATATTTTAGATCTTTGTAAAGGCAAGACTATTATTTTAGGTATGCCTGGAGCTTTTACTAAAACTTGTTCGGCTCTTCATCTTCCTGGGTATATAAAAAATTACGACTTAGCTACTCAAAAAGGAATTACAAAAATTATATGCATCGCTGTAAATGATCCCAATGTTATGAAGGCTTGGGGTGAAAACCAAAATGCTGGAAGTAAAATTTTCATGGCCGGCGATCCCTTTCTTAGATTTACAAAAGCTATCGGAGCAGAAGTAGATAAATCCGAAAAAGGATTAGGAATAAGATCAAATAGATACACTATGCTTGTGGAGAAAGGCGAAGTTAAAAAAGTAGAGGAAGAAAAAGAAACAGCTACTTGCGAATTATCTTCAGCTGAAAGCTTTTTAAAATCTATTTAGTTTTCAAAACTGCCAACTCATCAACAAGATTATTATATTTGTTGCCAGCGTGTGCCTTAACCCATTTCCACGTAACTTTATGTTTTAGACAAGCTTTATCCAATTTAATCCATAGATCTTTATTTTTAACTGGTTTCTTGTTTGAACTCTTCCAATTATTAATTTTCCATTTTTTAATCCAATCAGTTATTCCGTCTTTCACATATTTTGAGTCAGTAAAAATTGTAATCTCTGATTTCTTTTTTATTTTATTTAATGCCATAATTGGAGCCATTAATTCCATCCTATTATTAGTTGTGTTACTTTCACTGCCGGAAATACTTAATTGATTAATATCATTTAATATGATTGCCGCCCAGCCTCCTTTCCCAGGATTTCCAGAGCAAGCACCATCAGTAAAAATTTTTAATTTCATTAAAAGAAATAATCCTCGTGATTTTTTGAATTTTTGTGAAATTCTAATCTCATTAAATACTCCATTGGATCTTTTATTTTGACAATTGCTCCTTCTACTTTGTTTAAAGAATCAAACACCCTAGTTAATAAGAATCTTAAAGCAGCTCCTTGAGATAAGACTTTAATACTATTTAATTCATCTTCAGATAATTTTCTTATAGATGAGTATCCATCAATTAAATTTTTTGCTTTGGTTACATTAAAGCTTAAATTGCTCTTTTGGCCGTCAAAACACAATGCATTGAAGCAAATAGCAATTTCAAAAGCAAAAAAATCTTCACATGAAAAATAAAAATCAATTACGCCACTAAATTTGTCTTTAATAAAAAAAATATTATCATGAAATAAATCTGCATGGATGATTCCCTTTGGTAAATTTTTTGGCCAATTTTTTTCAACATCGTTTAGATTTTCTTCAATTAATCTTGGAAGATCTTTATGTATATTTTCACATCTATCTTTGACTGAATTAAATAAACTTCTCCATGAATTGATAGATAAATCATTTTGTCTATTTAATTTCAGACTCTTTGTAAGTTTATGCATTTTAGCAACCTCTAACCCAATTGATTTGCAATTTGCAGGTGATAAATTTTCTTTCGCCTGTCCCTCAAGAAATGAGACAATCATTAGTTTTTTTCCTTCAAAATTCGTAATGGTTTCGCTATTATTATTAGAAATAGGTGCAGGACATTTAAAGTTTGCTTTATTTAAAGATGACATCAAATCTGAAAAAAAGGGAAGATCTTCAGATTTTACTCTTTTTTCATAAATAGTTAGTATAAATTTTTTTTTATCAATTGATAAAAAATAGTTTGTATTTTCAATACCTTCTTCAATTCCTTTAAAAGAGTCTAGCTTACCTAAATTATAATTAGATAAGATTTCCTCAATTTTTTTGCTATTTAACTTTGTATAGACAGCCATTAATTCAATTCTTTCGGCAATTTAAAAATAACTTTTTCTTCCGCAACTATTACTTCTTCAATAGAGACTTTTCTATCCTTTTTTACATTTTCCAACAAAGCTTGAACAAGATTTTCTGGTGCAGACGCTCCAGAAGATATCCCGATGGTTTCAGAATTTTCTATTTCATTAAAAGGAATTTCTTTTTCAGAATGCATTAAATGAGAATTATTACAACCCGCTTTTTTTGCAACTTCAACTAATCTGACAGAATTAGAAGAGTTACGACTACCCACTACAAAAAACATATCACATTTGGGAGCTATCTTTTTAACAGCGGACTGTCTGTTAGTAGTTGCATAACATATATCCTCTTTAATAGGGCCTTTAATTTTTGGAAACTTATTTTTAAGAGCTTCAATTATTTCAGCTGTATCATCTACGGACAATGTTGTTTGAGTAATATATGCAATAGGTTTTTTAAAATCATTTTCTTTTAGTAGATCAACATCATTTTTTTTCTCGATTAGTTTAATCGATCCTTTTGGAAGCTGACCCATTGTGCCAATAACTTCAGGGTGGTTTTTATGTCCGATTAATAATATATCAAATCCCTTTTTATTTAGTTGTTCTGACTCTCTGTGAACTTTTGAAACTAATGGACAAGTTGCATCTACAAATGATAGATTTTTTAATTTAGCTTCTTCTGGAACTGATTTAGGAACCCCATGTGCAGAAAAAATTACAGGTCTGCTTGAGTCATCTACATCGGATAATTCATTCACAAAAATTGCCCCTTTTTCTTTTAATTCTTCGACGACTTGCTTGTTGTGTACTATTTCATGACGAACATAAACTGGAGCTCCAAACTTATGAATTGATTTTTCAACTATTTCAATCGCTCTTTTTACTCCGGCACAGAAACCTCTTGGCGATGCTAAATAAATTTTAAGTTCTTTTTTCATTTTTTTCTAAAAGATATTCTAACAATATATGCGGAAAAGTAAGTGACGCCAAACCAATAAATATTACCTTATAAATAGCCTCATCAAGCTGATAAAAATTATTTAAAAAATATATTGCAAATACAAACATTACTGCAGTTATAAAAGTTAAAGGGATAGCTTTAATTATAAATTTTTTTAAACCTTGCTTGAAAGATCTATCCAGTTCAAAAATAAGAGTAATCGAATGCCTAATTGAATGAAGAAAGCAAAAATAGAGAGTGAAAGCTAAAATAGGCGACAAAAAAAGATTTAGTATAATTAAAGAAAAGAAGTCCATAACCATGACTCCTTTAAGATTTGTGTTTTCTTTTTTTGAAATATACAAAGATGATAAAAAACCGAGAAATAACATTCCAATTAAAAATTCATTACTAAAAAATTCTGCTTCAAAAATATTAAAATTAAGTATTCTAAATATTTCATTTGTTTCTTCTCTTTTTAATAATAATGGAGCCATAATTACCACTGATCCTTTAAAGAAAAATAAACACTCAGATATAAAAAATTTTTTTCTAAAAGAAAATATTGTGTCTTCTTTCCCAAAATGGTAAGCGGCTACAATCAAAAATAGTAATAAAATTGTATTAGGAAATATTAACCAGAATATTATTATCAGTGATGAAATCGACACATAGGAAAGATAAAAGGATACAGTTTTTTTGTATCCAAATAATTTAAAAAGCTTTTTTCCTTTAATATTATCTAACGCTCCGTGAGAAATTCCTAAAATTAAAATTAAAAACAGGCAAAATATAACTGGTTCATAATTGAGCATTAAATAAATAGGGCCTACAAAAATACAAAAATTAAAAAATATAATTGAGTGTTTAAAGTTAATATTTTCCATTAATTTAATAATGCTTTTAAAAAAATTAATTTTGGCATTTTACTAATAATATTTATATCCTCAATAATATTACTTTTATTCGATAAAAATTTTATAATTGTATTTGAAGAAGTGTTAAACATTTTAAAAAATATTTGAGGCATCTTTTCGGGGTGTTTCTTTAATACATTTAGAAATATTTTATCTAAAAATTGATATTTTTTTCCTAGGGAGAATATTTTTGCTCCACTTATGTTATCAATATTTTGTACAATATATCGACTATGTTCCTGAATATTTAAAAAAGTGTAACCTGTGCTTAAACGAGTCATCCCTCCAGCCGATCCAATATAAATTGTTTTATTATCATTTCTTAATGATGGGGAAAAAAGTGGTATAGCTCCTTTTTCAGTAAAATTTATTTTATAGTTTTTTATACCTAGATTATTTTTAATATAATTTTCTAATTGTAGGTCATAATCTTTAATGCTTTGATCTTCTAAATCAGATAACCAAGTTGTTTCAACTAAAGCTTTATTTTTACTAAATGGCAATGTGTAGAAAAAATGTACATCATTTCTCTGATCGCAATTAAAATCCATTAAATTTATTATTTCTTCGTCAAAAATATTCTTTGGTGTCTCTATCTCGATACCTTGAAAGTGTTGCCATAACTCAGACGTATTTACCTCTTTCCCAATAACACTGTTAAAAATTATTGAATTTACTGAATTGATTTCGTTTAGATCTTTAAAAAAACTAATATTGGAATTTGTGGAAAGTCTAGAATTTATTTTTTTATAAAATTTACCACTATCAATACTTTGATAAGGAAATTTTTTATTTGTTAATTCTCGAGCATTTTCTGAAGTATTAATTGTAAAATTATTCCAGCTCTTGATTACACAATCACCAAAGTTATGATCAAAAACTTTCCAGAAAGACCAAGTTTTGTCTCTCTTGTATTCCTCACGAGTTTCAATGATAGCTAAAGTTTTTTCCTTCAACTTTTCATTAATTTCAAGCTCATAAGCTAAAGATAAACCTGCACACCCTCCTCCGATAATTATATAATCAAATTCTTTCATTTAAATTAATCTCTTGTTCTAAAATATTGTGATTTTCTTGATTTTCGTGATCTAATTTTTTAATGAATAATAATTCAAAAAAGTCAATAAAAGACAATAAGGTTTGAATTACTTTTTCAAATGCCGGAACATAAATTTTTCCAGCTTTATTATAATTATCTATATTTTTTTGTTTGATTATGTAGTCACCTATTTTTCTATAAACTCGCCTGGCAACAATAACTGAAAATCTAGAGTTAACTGGTATACTGCTAATAGATCTAAATGATTTTTCATAGAATGCTTGAGAGTCATTTATAATAGCGCGAATTGATGAAAAATCGTGTTTAATATATTGTCTATTTCGCGCCTTATCCTCACAAACATCTCTAGCAATATTTGTAAATTGCATAGCTATACCAAGATCAATTGCACCTTTGAAAGCCTCTTTATCTTTCACTTTCATTATTTTTGACATCATCAATCCCACTGTTCCTGCAACTCTATAAGAGTAGACAAGCAAATCTTTTTTTGAATTAATTTCTACTTTTTCTTTTAAGTCTGTCTCAACTCCATCAAACAAATCTAATACTATTCGCTTAGAAATATTCTCACTGTCAATAATTGACCACATATCTTTTATAATTTGGTTGTTAAGATTTTTATTCTCAAAATCATTTTTAAATTTTAAGAAAATTTCTCTCTTAACACCTAGATTATTATCACTATCAACTATATCATCTAATGTTCTACAGAAATTATACAAAGATGAACATTTCTCTAAAGTATTGCTCGATAGAAAAAAACTTGCCCAATAAAAAGATTTAGCATGTTTTTTTAATAAATTACTTTTCATTAAAATAATTTGTCTAAAACTTTTGCCGATGAAAGAACTCCGGGCATTCCAGCACCTGGATGTGTTCCTGCACCAACAAAGTATAAATTTTTATAAATTTCAGATTGATTGTGAAATCTAAAATAAGCTGACTGTGAAAATTTTGGCTGAATTGAAAATCCAGAACCATAAAGAGTTGCTAGATCTATTTCAAAATAATCAGGTGTTAAATAAAAATCACTTACTACATTCTCTTTAATACCAGGTAAAACAGTTTTTTCCATTTTATCTAAAACTAAATCTTTAAATTTATTACCTTCTTTTATCCAGTTTACTTTAGACAAATTATTTGGAACTGGAACTAAAACATAAAAAGCATCCTGTCCTTCTGGAGCCATATTAGGATCTGTTGCAGATGGCCTGTGCAAATAATAGCTTATATCATCAGAGAGTATTTTCTTTTCAAAGATCTTATCAAGATGTTTTTCATAAGACTCTCCAAAATAAATTGTATGATGGGCAACATCCCTGTATTTTTTTTTAGAACCAAAATAATAAACAAATAATCCCATTGAATAATCCATTCTTTTCATTTTTTGTTTAAATAAGAAATCATAATCCTCCTTTGATTTTATCAGGTTGTTATAAACATTTGGTGGATCAGAGTTACAAACTACATAGTCGCTATTTATTATTTTTGAATTATTTATTTTTACACCTTTAACCTTTTTGTTTTCTGTGAGTATTTCAGTAACTTCAGCGTTTTTAATAATTTTGATATTTTCCTCAATCATTAATTTTTCTAAAGCTCTAACAACACTTCCTGTCCCTCCCATTGAGTAATGAATGCCCCATTTTTTTTCTAGAAATAAAATCAACGTATAAATAGAAGTAGTGCTAAAGGGATTGCCACCTACTAAAAGTGGGTGCATACTAAATACTCTTCTTAATTTTTCATTGGTTATGTAGTTTGAAACTAAACCATAAACAGACTTATAACTTTTTAATTTTAATAAAGATGGAATTTGTTTCATCATAAAGACCAAATTATTAAATGGTTTGTCAGATAAATCTGTAAAACCTTTGTCAAAGATTTTTTCAGTAAATTTTACCAAATTTTTATATCCCTCAAAATCAGTGGGATTAAATTTCTTAACTTGCTGCTCCATAGATTTATCATCACCGTTGTAATCGAATGTATCTCCATTACTGAATACAAATCTGTACCATAAATCTAATGGCACTATTTCTACATAATCAGAAATATTTTTATTAAATAGTGAAAATAATTCTTCAAAAAGGTATGGGGCAGTTATTACAGTTGGACCGCCATCGTAAATAAACTGATTTTTTTTAAAAACTCTTGCTCGACCACCTAGATCAGGATGTTTTTCTACCAAAGTAACTTTATGGCCTTTAGCTTTTAATCTTAGCGCAGCAGCCAGTCCTCCAAAACCTGAACCAATAATAGTTGTTTTTTTTGCCATATCTTTATGGCCTATTCTAACTAGATTTCTTCTTAAGTGCTAATTTTGTTTCTTCGATGCTAGAGCTATAAATTTTATCTAATTTGCTTTTATCAAGTGAGTTTTTAATCAATTTTTCCACCGACTCTATGGCTATTTTAACTGAAGCATTTGTAATATCCTTTTTTGCCTGATTTTTAAGTTGTTTTATTCTCTCTTCAGCATTTTTTTTCCTATTTTCCATTAAATTATGAAAGTCTTTATTGACTTTAATAACATTTTTTTCTGCATCTTCACTAGCTTTATCTATCATTTTTTTTACTTCATTTTTTGAATTACTAATTTTTTTTTCATGTTCAATTAAAATATTCTTAGCATCTTCTTTCAGTTTTTCAGCCTCATTAATTTGATTCTTGATGTTCAAAATATTTTGTTCAAGAGCTTCTTTAACTTTTTGGGGAATCTTAAAATATATTAGTACCCCCACAAAAATGAAAAAAGAGACAGTAACCCAAAAAGTTGCATCTATAATCATAAGTACTTATTTATATTTTTTTTGGTAATATCATCAACAGTTGCTTTTATACTGCTTTCATTAAGTTTATCGCCTGAGATATTTTCAATTATATTAGATGCAATACTTTCTGAAATATTTTGAATAGAGGATATAGAATTTTTTTTAAGTTCTAAAATTTCTTTTTGTGCTTTTAAGATTTCTTTCTCTATTTCTTTTTCCATTGACTCCTTTTTTGATTTAATATCTTTATCTAAAATAATCTTAGATTCAAAATGTATCTTCAAAACTTCTTTTTTAGCCTTTTCTAAGATGGATTCATATTCTTTTGCTTTAGCTTCAGACTGATCTTTAAATTTATTTGCGTTTTCTAGGTCCTCTTTAATTTTATTTTCCCTATTATCTAAATTATCTTTAATTTTTGGTAAGTAGAACTTTAATATTGAAATATAAAGAATTGAAAAAACTAATATTAGCCAAAATGCTTGAGATGCCCAATACGTTGGATCCAGCTGAGGCATTCCAGCCTCAGCTGCAAACAAATCAGTATTTGTAGCCACAAGTGCTATTAATAATCTTAGATACCTTTTCATATTCAATTTACTAAAAAGCAAATAAAATAATTAAAGCCACTACAAGTCCAAATAATCCAGTTGCTTCTGCTAAAGCAAATCCTAACAATAGGTTAGGGAATTGTTTTTGAGCTGCAGATGGATTTCTCATTGCTCCGGAAAGATAGTTACCGAAAATAATTCCGATACCTACACCAGCTCCAGCTAATGCGATTGCAGCCAGACCTGCTCCAATCATTTTTGCCGCTTCTAACTCCATTTTTCCTCCTTTTTTATTTAATGGTGTAAATTTAATGCATCATTCAAGTAGATGCAGGTTAATATTGCAAAAACATAAGCTTGTAGAAAAGCTACAAGTATCTCTAAGCCTGTTAGTGCCACTGAAAAACCAAGTGGTAACCAGCCACCTAATATTCCTAAACTTACAACGAAACCTCCAAAAACTTTTAACATTGTGTGACCTGCCATCATGTTTGCAAATAATCTTACTGATAAACTCACTGGTCTACTTAGATATGAAATAATTTCTATGATAGTAATTAAAGGCAAAAGCACAGTTGGAACTCCGCTTGGAACAAATATACTTAAGTATTTGAAACCATGTTTTATAAAACCTATTATTGTTACAGCTATAAATATAAATAAAGCCATAATTAAAGTTACAATAATATGACTCGTTACCGTAAATGAGTATGGAAGCATTCCAATCATATTACAAAACAAGACAAACATAAACAAACTGAATATAAATGGAAAATAAGGTTTAGCCTTTGACCCTGCAGTATCACTAATCATTTTTGCCACAAAAGTGTAAAACAGTTCAGCAATTAATTGTAATTTATTGGGAATAATTTTCTTTTCTTTAGATCCTATAAAAAGAAATAATATTATTACCGCTGCACTTATTACCATGAACAAACTAGCATTTGTAAAAGACAAATCTATACCAGCTATTTTAATTTCAGGTCCAATTCTGTGGACTGTGAATTGTTGCATTGGATTGCTTGCCATATAAACTTTCTAGTCTTCTTTTTGCATTCTGTTAGCTGCTCGTATTACATTCATAATGCCCGCTGCAGCTCCTAAAAAAAAGAAAATTATTATTAACCAAGGTTTAGTATCAAACAAGGTATCTAAAATAAACCCAATTATTGTCCCAACCGCGACTGCAGCAACTAATTCTGTGCCTAATTTAAACGCACTACCCATAAACGATCCTCTTTTATCTTTATCATCTTCAAATTGCTTTTTTATTTTTGATTTTGCAATTTTTAGGCGAGTTTTAAAATCTTCAGGTATCGTCATTATGTAAATTTAGGCAACTAATTCTTCAGCTCTTTGTAAATCTACAGATACAAGCTGACTTATCCCTTGTTCTGCCATGGTAACACCGTAAAGTCTATCCATTCTTGACATAGTTAAAGCATGGTGAGTGATAATAATAAATTTTGTATTGGTAATTTTTGTGAGGTCATCAAGCAGACCACAAAATCTGGTAACATTAGCGTCATCCAAAGGAGCATCTACTTCATCTAAAACACAAATAGGCGAGGGATTAACTAAGAAAACTGCAAAGACTAAAGACAAAGCAGTCAAAGCTTGTTCACCTCCAGAAAGAAGCGTGATTGATTGAAGTCGTTTACCAGGTGGGGAAACAAACATTTCTAAGCCTGCTTCAAGGGGATCATCTGAGTCCACCAATTCTATTTTTGCAGTCCCACCATTAAACAATTTAGTATAAACTTCATTGAACTTTCTATTTACTTTTGCGTAAGCCTCTAATAATCGTTCTCTTCCTTTTTGATTTAATTCATCAATGCTTGTTTTTAATTTTACTATTGCCGAGTAAAGATCAGCTCTATCGTCCTCCATTTTTTTAATTTCTGTTGCATATTTTTTTGTTTCTTCATCTGCTCTAAGGTTTACCGACCCAAGAGAGTCTCTCAGTTTTTTTGTCTTTTCAATTTTTTCAGTTTGTTCCTCAATTGATGGAAAATTTTCAATTTCGATATCACTTAAATCGGATTGAGGTAAAATTGAAGACTCGTTTGTAATATTTAATTCATTTTTTACTGAATAAAGTAAATCTTTTTTTCTATTTTCAATTCCTTCAATAGTAGCTTCATTTCTGGCTTTATTTTCTTTTAGATCTGTGAGTTTTAATTGAATTTCTCTTAAATTTTCATTTATTGAATTATATTTTTTTTCAGCTTCAATTAATTCATTTTCAATTTCTTCATTTCTTTTTTTAATATTTTCCAAATTTTGTAAGTTTTGACCTTTAGAAGTTGCTATTCTTTCTGGATTTTTTTGATTTTCATTGATTTCTAATTTAATTTTGTTTGATCTATCATTCAGTTCAGAGATCATTTTTTTAGAATTAGTTTTCAAATTACCCCAATTTTCTAATTCAACATCAATATTTTTAATTCTTTCTTTTCTTTTAATCGAATCACTTTCGATTGATTTATTTTTTCCGTATTTTTCTGCGTACTCTTCTTGCGAAAGAGTAATTTTTTGAACAAGTTGTTTCAAATTTTTAAAAGTTTGTTTTGAAAGTTTTTTATCATTATCTATATCGTCTTCAATTTGATCCAAAATTGTGTCTAATTGGTTTTGTAATTTATTTAACTCTGTTTTTGATATTTGGAGTTCTTTAGAAGATTTTGTTTCAACATCTAATAATTTGTTTTCTGTATTAAGCAGATCTTCCTTTTCTTTAGATATTCTTCTTTCGTTTAAATCTGCATCAAGTGAAATACTTTTTTCTCTTTCTAGATCAGACTCTATTGTTTTAATTGATTTTTCTAGTTTCTCTTGCAGAGTTTTCACTCTTGATTCTTCCTCTACAAGATTAGACATGTCTAAATTTAATTTTTGCAGAGAAGCTGCACTTTCAATCTTTTTATCTCTTAAAGGAGAAAGTTTTTTATTTTCCTCCTCTAGTAAACTATTATTATGATTATAATCAATATTCACTGCACTTATTTCGTCCTCAAGCTCACCAAGTTTTTCTTGGATTTGTTTTTTATCTTTTTCAATGTCCTTTATTTTTAAAAAATATAATCCCGCTTCAATTTTTTTTATTTGATTTGATATTTCTTTATATCTAGTTGCTTCCTCAGCTTGTTTTTTTAGGTTATCTAGTTGCTTTTGTTGTTGTCTTTTTAATTCGTCTGCTCTTTTTAAGTTATTTTCTGCTGCATTTAATCTTGTTTCAGCCTCTTGTCTTCTGGCATGAATTCCAGAAATACCCGCCGCCTCTTCTAGTATCGATTTTCTCTCAATTGGTTTAGCCGTTACTAATTGCCCTATTCTGCCCTGACTGATTAGAGATGGGGAGTGGGCACCAGTAGAAAGGTCGGCAAAAAAAGTCTGCACATCTCTCGCCCTGACTTCTTTATCATTAATGTAATATTTAGAACCTTTATCTTTTTCTATTTTCCTTTTTATCGATATTTCATCAAATTCTTTGTATTGAATTGGACCACTCTTCTCTTGATTATCTAATAATAAAGCAACTTCAGAAATATTTTTCGATGGTCTATTCGAGGTTCCTGAAAAAATTACATCTTCCATTCCCGACCCTCTCATACTTTTTGCAGAGTTCTCGCCCATACACCATCTAAGTGCTTCTACAATATTTGATTTTCCACAACCATTTGGACCAACTATACCGGTGAGACCTTTTTCAATTAAAATAGTTGTCTTTTCTGAAAAAGATTTAAAACCTGTCATTTCTAAATTTTTAAATTTCATTTAAAGATTTTTTTCTAATACTTTTTTAAATTCACTATACTCTACTTTACCTTTATATTTTTTTTCATTTATAAAAATAGTAGGTGTAGATTCGACTTTATATTTTTTTTGTGCATCTATTCTTTGATTTAATATTTCGTCTTGTTTTTTTTCATCTTTTAAGCAATTATCCATATCTTTATTATTCAAATTCGACTCTAAACCAATTTTTTTAATTGAGTCATTTATCTTGTTTATATCAGATCCAACCGCCCATAATTTTTGTTTTTCATAAATTTTCCCAAGAAGTTTAAATTTTTTTGTGTTATCAACATGACATCTCACTATAATTTCAGCATTAAGAGCTGCTAAATCTAGAGGGAATGGGTGATGCTCAAATCTAACTAAACCCTTGTCTATAAATTCCTCTTTTATTTGGTAAAAAATTTTTGAGTGAAAATTAGCACATGCCGGACAAGTTAAAGATGAAAAAACTTTAATCGTTACTTTGGAATTAACATCCCCTATACTTACTTCATTGCTTTTCGCCTCAACAGAGAAAAAAACAGTAAAAATCAATATTATTTTTAAAATTAATTTAGTCATTTTTTTCGTTGTATGCTTTTAAAAATTTTTTCAAAGATGTTTTTAATTGTTCGTTATCTATATTTTTTATTTTTTTTTCTACAGAATTTAAATTCTTTATTTTTGGTAAAATTTTATTTTGCTTATTTATTTTATGTTCAATAATTTTAAGAGCTATGTAGCTAATGCAATTGTAACCAAAAAAACTATTTATTTTGTCGATAATTTCGTTTTTGGCATATTCAACTTCAACTTCTTTTCCGTGAATTACATTTAGAACTAAAGTTCCATCTTTCATACCTTTTTTTATTTTTACTGAAACAGGATAACATGCATCAGAAATATTTTTATTCACTATTCTTGTCCAGTTATCGACTATATTTGAATAATTATAACCACCCTTTCTCAAATGTTTTTTTATTGTTTTTGGTATTGAATTAGAAAATGGACGAAGGCCTTGTATGTAGGTCTGTGTTTTATTATTATTTTTGTTATGCATATTAATTCAACTTTACCAAAAAAAATTTTAGCGTGGTATTATAATAACAAAAGAAAATTACCCTGGCGTGTTGGCAAAAAATCATCAAAAAAGGTGTATTATAGGCTTTTAAGTGAATTTATGCTGCAGCAAACTCAAGTAAAAACGGTTATTCCTTACTTCAATAAATTCACAAATAAATTTAAAACAATAAGAGACTTGTCCAAAAGCAACGAGAGAGAAATCTTAAAAATGTGGGAAGGTCTTGGTTATTATAGAAGAGCAAGAAATCTTTTGGCATGTTCTAAACTTTTGGTGCAAAATTATAAATCGAGATTACCAAAATCAATAAACGAAATAAAAAAACTTCCTGGAGTAGGTGATTATACTGCAAACGCATTATTAGGATTAGTTTACAATGAGCCAAGAATAGCGTTAGATGGTAACGTAAAAAGAGTATTTTCAAGAAACCTGAACATTGAAGAAGAAAAAATTAATTTTGATAAATTAATAAAAAAGAATAAAAAAAAACTTTTTATCACTAAAAGAAATGACGATTTTGTTGAAGCTTTAATGGAATTTGGTGCACTAATTTGTAAACCAAAAGACCCAAATTGTCTTACGTGTTGTTTGAATAAAACTTGCAAGTATTTTAAATCTAATAAAAAAATTAAGAATATAAAAAATAAAATGATTAAAAATAAAAACTATGATATTTTTTGCTATATTAACAAAAAACAACAAATAGCATTAACTAAAAATAATCAAATTAGTTTTTTAAAGAATTTTAATTTACCAGAAATAAAAGAAAGCAAGAGTTCGTTAAAAAATAAAAATTGGATATTTCTTAAAAATTATAAAAATTCGATTTCAAATTTGAAATTAAATATAAATTTATATTATAAATTTTCAAATAAGATTCCAAAAATGTATAATTGGTATTCTTTAAAAAATAATGAAGAATTTGTTCCAAGTTTTACAAAAAAAATATTAAGGCAAGTATCAACTTTATTTTAATGAAAAAAAAAATAGCAATTATTGGTGCTGGTATAGCAGGTTTAACTCTTGCAAACTTAATAAAGAGAAATTCTGATCATGAATTTATGTTGTATGAAAAAAATGAAAGTTTATCCCTTGATGAAGGGTATGGAATTCAACTTTCAACAAATAGTATAGAAATTTTAAATCAAATTAAATTTAACAAGATTAATGATAAGAAAATATTTCATCCAAAAGCAGTTAATTTTTATAATATTCAAAATAAAAAAATTTGTGATTTAGATTTAACACAATTTAATAAAGTTCAAAGTAAATATACAACATTACAAAGATCAACTTTAATAGAGTTTTTAAAAGATGAAATTTATACTCAACACTTAAGATTTGGAAAAAAAATAAAAGAAGTTTCTGAACTAAAAGGTAAGGTGCTTATTAAATTTGAAGATAATACGAACGATCTTGTTGATATAGTTGTTGGTGCTGATGGTATTTTTTCAAATACAAGATCTTTTTTTGAAAAGAAAAAAAATGAGCCTAAATTTAAAAAAGCAGTTGCTGTTAGAACAATACTTAAATCAAAATCTGATCTTATGATAGATGAAGAAAATATTAGTCTCATGATGGGAAAAAATTGCCACGTCGTTATTTATCCTATCAACAAAAAAAAAGAACTTAATGTTGTTTGTATTATTAGAGAAAAAAAATATGATCCTGATAATATTAAATCATTAGTTGGTAAAGTTACTGCACAAAATTCTAACTTAGAAAAAGTTTTTGAAGGAGATTTGAGATCTTGGCCTTTATATTTTACCCCTAAAATACTTCCATCCACAAATAGTAAAGTTTTTTATATTGGGGATGCTTTTAATGGATTTTTACCAACTCTAGCTCAAGGAGCAGGGCAATCGATAGAAAGTGCCTTTGAATTATTTAACTTAATTCAAGATGATAAAGCAGAAATTCAAAGTACTTACTTTCAAGATAGATCAAGAAGAGCAAGGATAGTAAAGAGGAGATCAAATATTAACTTTTTTGTTTTCCATTTTTCTAGCTCAATTATGCAAACACTAAGAAACTTTTTCATGAAGTTTCTTGTTAAAAGAAAAAGTTTTGTTAATTCTTATTTAGGAACAGTTTATAAAAATTAAATTTGTTTGCCCGCAATAAATTTTTGCCTTAAATTATCAATCAGTACAGTCGATCCGTTTAAATTATAATGCCAATAAGTCCAACCATTATAACTTTCTGCTCCCATTATTTTTGCTGCGATTTTATGTATTGATCCCTCTGTATCCTTATATTTTATACTTCCATCAGCCATTATTTTTGCATTAATCTTTTTCTTTTGATCAAACAAAGATGTTCCAGGTTTAATTATTCCCAATTCCACTAGTGAACCAAAAGGTATTCTAGGTTTTGATTTATTATTTTCAATAGTATCTAGGTAGTCATCAGCTATTGTTTTGGTATTGTTTATTCTTTCTTTAGCTGCTACGAAATATTTTTTATTTTTTTCAATCCCATAATAATTTCTACCTAATTTTTTAGATACAACAGCAGTGGTTCCTGTACCTAAAAAAGGATCAAACACGGTGTCACCTTTATTAGTGGCGGCTAATATAATTCTATGAAGAAGTGCCTCAGGTTTTTGAGTAGAGTGTATTTTTTTTCCATTTCTCTTTAATCTTTCTCTTCCATTACAAATAGGCAATGTCCAGTCTGATCTCATCTGCAAATCATCGTTTAAACATTTGAGAGATTGATAATTAAAAGTATATTTTGATTTTTTACTTTTTGATGCCCAAATAAGAGTCTCATGAGCATTAGTAAATCTTGTTCCCCTGAAATTTGGCATTGGATTATTTTTCCTCCAAATAACATCGTTAAGCAACCAATAACCCAAATTTTGTAAATGATAGCCTAACCGAAAAATATTATGATAAGAACCTATTACCCAAATAGATCCATTATCTTTTAAAATTCTTTTACATTCAGCTAACCATGACTTACAAAATTCATCGTAATGTTTGAAACTATTAAATTGATCCCATTTATCATTAACACCATTTACTTTACTAGAATCCGGACGAGTTAATTTTTCACCAATCTGCATGTTGTAAGGTGGATCAGCAAAAACTAAATCAAAAGTTTTGTCCGGAATTTTTTTTAATTCCTTTAAACAATCACCATTAATAACTTTGTTAGTAAATTTTATCATTTTCTAGATTCAACTTTAAATTGAATCAAGGGTCAAACGATTTTAGAAAAAAAATGAGTCCTTTTGTGTTAGGTATTCTTAACTCGACAATATCTTGTGTATAGGTTTAAAACCTTTTCTATGGTGCGAGGTAACACCAAATTTTTTTAAACCCTCAAGATGAGCTTTGGTACCGTATCCAAAATTTCTCTCCCATGCATAGTTAGAAAATTTTTCAGATAATCTTATCATAAATTTGTCTCGGTAAACTTTTGCAATAATTGATGCTGCACTAATAACTTTTATTTTCTCATCTCCATTAATTATAGTTTTATAATTTTTTAAACCTTTAGGCGCAAAATTTCCATCTATCAATGTTAAGTTAGGTTTTATTTGAAGATTTTCGATTGCCCTTCTCATGGAAAGCAGTGATGCTTGTAAAATATTTAAATGTAAAATTTCCTTTACAGATGCAATACCCATTGCAAAATGAGAATTATCTTTAATATGCTTTGAGATTTCCACTCTTTTTTTAAATGATATTTTCTTTGAGTCTTTCAAAAGTTTTAAGTTTATACCTTTTTTAAAGACAACAGCAGCTGAAACAACAGGGCCTGCAAGGCACCCTCTACCAACTTCATCAACTCCAGCTGTAATTAAATCTTTCAATTAAATTTTTAGTTTTGTTTTTTTATCTCTTATCATCTTTAAATCAATCCAAGCCAATTTTTTTTGAGCTGGTTGCCTCATTAAAAAAGCAGGGTGGAACGTAACAATTAATGATACTTTACAACTACCGAATTTTTTTTCTATCCACTTACCTCTCATTTTTGAAATCACAAACTCACTTCCAATTAGAGCATTCATAGCAGTGCTTCCTAATAAAACTAATATCTTTGGATTGATGATCTCGATATGCTTGTTTATAAAGGGTAAATATATATCAATTTCTTGTTGTGTAGGTTTCCTATTTTCAGGCGGTCTATAATTTACTATGTTAGATATATACACCTTTCGTCTGTCCAAATTGATAGCAGCTAACATTTTATCTAATAATTGTCCTGCTCTTCCTACAAAAGGAAGTCCTTCTAAGTCCTCGTTTGCACCTGGCGCTTCTCCAATCAACATTATCTTGGATTTAGGGTTACCATCACTAAATACTAGATTCTTAGCTTGCTTTTTTAGATTACAATTTTTTAAATTTACAATTGATTTTTTTAGTTGTTCTAATTCAATTGCTTTATCCTTTGAGATTTCAAAATTATCTTTCTTATACCTATTTATTGCCGTATTATTATAGATTAAATTATAATTAATAAAACTATAGTACTTAATTAATTTAATTGAATTATTTTTTTTTAGCATTTTATGGTAAATTTTAAAAATATATCTAATTTTATATTACAAATTATATTTGTCATTAACTTATTTTTTTTTTCCACACTTCAAGCTAAAAATTACGATAAATTTAATAATGCAGATAGCATTTCCAATTATTTTTCAGGAATTATCCACCTGAATCAAAATGAGTATTACGATTCTTATAAATATTTAAATAAATTAAAAGGTCTTGAAAACAGTCATAAAAATTACTCTGAAAAATACATTTATTCTCTTATAAATACAGGAAATTTTTTTCAAGCATTTAAATATTCAAAAAAACTGGAGGAAGATGGGCTTGCAACATTTAATAGCGATCTAATAATGGGAATTTACTACCTAAAGCTAAATAAATTTAATCTTTCAAAAAAATACTTTTTAAAGGTCAATAATAGAGATTTAAATACTGTGCTCGATTCCTATATAGCAAAATCATTAATTTTGTGGTCAGATTTAAGCCATAATTCTTTAACTCAAGCAATGATTGCGCTTGAAAGAATTGACCAAAGATTTGCGAATTTAAAAAAAATACAAAACGTTTTTTTAAATTGTTATTTTAAATCCGAAAATACAAAAACTCTTTTTGAAAATCTTACGTCTAATGAAAAAACTGACTTCTCAAGGTACAATTATTTTTTTGCGAATTACTTAAATAATATTGAACAAAAAACCTATGCAAAAAAGATTATTGAGGAATCTTTAAAAAGATATCCAAGAAATTTACTTATAAATCAATATAAAATAGATTTTTTAAGTGGTAAAAATAATTTTCAATTTGACTGCAGCAAACAAGAACATGTCGTAGCGGAGATACTTTATATCACCGCAAATGCTCTTGCTTCACAAAACATTTATCCCACATCAAACTTTTATCTAAATCTTGCTAAATATCTTAATCAAGATTTTCATATTTTTGATACTTTATTAGCAGAAAACTTTTTAAATAAAGGTGATTTTACTCAAGCCAAAAAAATTTTCCAAGAGATTAGTAATTATGGATCCGTATTTAACTGGTATTCTAAAAAACAAATCTCTAGAATTTTAATTCAAGAAAAGGAGAAAGAGAAAGCCCTCAAAACATTAAGAGATTCTTTTAATAGTATAAAAACTAAAGGTGTTTACGAAATATATGATTATGCGGAATTTTTAAAAAATAATGAGAAATTTGAGGAAGCAATTATTTACTACACAAAAATTTTAGATCTTATCGATAGAAAGCATCCGCTATTTCCCAAAACTACAGATGGTCGAGGGGTCTCTTACGAAAGAATTGGTGATTGGAAAAAAGCCGAGAAGGACCTTTTAGACTCTTTAAGTGAAAGCCCAGATCAAGCTTATGTAATAAATTATCTTGCTTATACTTGGATTGAAAAGGGAGTAAAAATAAATAAATCTTTATCCATGTTAGAAAAAGCAAATAAATTAAAGTCAAACGATCCTTTCATCATAGACTCACTTGGATGGGCTCTATTTAAATTAGAGAGATTTGAAGAATCTAAAGAATATCTTCAACTGGCGTTAAGACTGATGCCAGCTGATCCAATTGTAAATGATCACTATGGAGATGTTCTTTGGAAAAATGGAAAAAAAATTCAAGCTAGATACTATTGGAACTATGTTTTGAATTTAAAAGAGGCTGAAGAAAATTTAAAAAGAAAAATTAAAAAAAAATTGATAAAAGGCCTCTAAATGCTCATAAAATCATACGCTAAAATCAACTTATCTTTAAATGTGAGCAAAAGATTAAATAACGGTCTTCATGAAATTCAGTCTTTATTTTGTTTAGTTAATCTTTTTGACGAAATTACAATAAAAAAACAAAAGGGGTCATTTCAAAAAGATAAAGTCTATTTTAGCGGCCAATTTGCAAAAGATATAAAATCTTCAAACAACTCAATTCAAAAGGTTTTAAATATACTTCGAAAAAAGAAGTTAATTTCAAATTATTACTCCATTAAAGTTAAAAAAAAAATACCTGTATTTGCAGGCTTAGGAGGTGGTTCTAGTAACGGGCACGCTATTTTAAATCATTTCCTAAAAAAAGGGATCAACGATAAAACTATAAATACTATTTCAAAACACATAGGATCAGATTTAAGATTATTTTCTTATAAAAAAGGTTTTTTAAGTAATATTAACAGAGCTATTAAATTAAAAAATCAACTTAAACTTTATTTTTTATTAGTTTTCCCCAGAGTTAAATGTAAAACAGCCTCAATTTATTCAGAAGTAAAAAAATACTCACCCAAAAAAAAATTTTTTGAAAATGAAATAAATTCAAGAAATACGTTCACAAACTATATTTTTAATTCTAAAAATGATCTGCAATCAATTGTTGAAAAAAGATATCAAATTATAGGAGAATTAATCTCATATATAAGAGGTCAAAAGGGCTGTTATATATCTAGAATGACTGGGTCAGGATCTACTTGTTTTGGTTTATTCATCAATGAAGATTGCTCAAAAGTCGCACTTAATTCACTAAAGAAAAAATACCCTAAATTTTGGTTTTCAATTGCGAAAACTATCTAAATCCAAACATTTATGATATATCACATTTATTATTGGGGCATAGCCAAGCGGTAAGGCAGCGGTTTTTGATACCGCCATCCTAGGTTCGAATCCTAGTGCCCCAGCCATAGTTTTATGTTTAACCAAAGTTTTAACTTTATACAAAAACTCAAAAGAACTTTTTTCCCTTTTTATAAAAATAAAGATTTAAAATTTATTTTTAAAAGATTACAAGATGGTTCACCTAAGGACAAAGTAACTGCTAGATTTGTAGGCGGGTGTGTAAGGAAATACCTTTTGAATGAAAAAATAGATGATATTGATATTGCAACAATATTAACCACAGATCAGATTAAAGAAAAATTTAAAGATACAAACCTCAGAATCATTGATACTGGAATTAAGCACGGAACTGTAACTATCATATCTAACAATTATAAAGTAGAATTAACAACTTTGAGAAAAGACATCAAAACTGACGGTAGACATGCAGAAATAGAGTACACGGATGATTGGAGGCAAGACTCTGAAAGAAGAGACTTTACTATAAATTCAATTTATTTAGATATTAACGGAAAAATTTTTGACCCTCAAATGGGTAAAGACGATCTAAAAAATAATAACGTAAAATTCATAGGTGATCCTCAAAAAAGAATTGAGGAAGATTATTTACGAATCATTAGATTTATAAGGTTTAAAATTATGTACGATGGTAAAGTTGAACCTTCTTCAAGCGATTCAATTAAACAAAATTTAGATGGAATTAAAAGAATTTCTAAAGAGAGAATTTTGATTGAGCTACTTAAAATTTTAGATCTAAAAAACTTTTTGAAAATCAATCAAAGTAGTATTTTAAGAGAAATATTCTTAATGATATTCCCAGAATTTTTATATCTTAATAGATTAGAACGACTTAAACAAATATCTAATAAATCAGCTTTAACCAGAGATATTTTACTCGGAATATTATTAATTGATGACAAAGATAATCATGAATATTTTTTGCATAAGTATAACACGTCAAGCAAATTAAAAGAAACATTGCAAAAATACAGTAAAAATTTGAGGAAAATTAAAAATGACAAAAACTTTTTTGAAAAAGATCTAATTAAAAATGTATATCTTAATGGAAAAAAACAACTTATAGCACTTAATTTGATCAATTATTCAATGAATTTAAAAATTAAGCTCAATACCTATTCAGAAAATTTAAGGAAAATTTTGAAAACAAAAGTTCCTTTATTCACGATAAATGGAGAATTTTTAAAACAAAAAGGAATGAAAGAAGGGCAGCCTCTAGGAAATGTTTTAAAGTCATTGGAAAAAGAGTGGATAAATAATAATTTTACAATTTCAAATGAGAAAATAGAGGAAATAATAAAAACAGAATTACATTAGATGTACTCGACTTCAAGAATTTCAAAACTTCTTTCTCCTGAGGGAGTAGAAACGTTTACCATTTCACCCTTGTTTTTACCTATCAAAGCTTTACCAATTGGACTTTTGAAAAAAATTAAATTTTTTTTTATATCTGCCTCGTCTTGACCTACTAGTTTGTAAGAAATTTTATTATCTGTTTCAAGATCTTGTAATTTTACAGTCGAACCAAAAATTACTTTTCCATTATTTTCAATTTTGGTAACATCAATTACATTTGCTCTTGCAATAATATCATTAATAGCAATCACACGACTCTCGATTAAAGCTTGTTGTTCCTTCGCAGCATGGTATTCAGCGTTCTCTTTTAAGTCCCCATGTGACCTCGCTTCAGCTATTGCTTCAACTATTTTTGGTCTTTGAACATTCTTTAAATTTTCTAGTTCTGACTTTAAATCTTTAAGACCATTTATTGTAATTGGTTCTTTTTCCATAACTATTTCCACTTAGCCTCAGGGGGTAGAGACATTAATATCGAGTCAATATTTCCGCCTGAGTTTAATCCAAACTTTGTTCCTCTATCATATAAAAGATTGAACTCAACATATCTTCCGCGCTTAAACAATTGTTTTTCTTTTTCTTTTCTCGACCATTTCAAATTTTCTTTCCTTGAAATAATTTTTTTTGAAATATTAATGAATGATAGACCAAGCTCTCTCACAAATTTAAAGTTTTTTATCCAATCTTTAGTTTCGTAATCAAAGAAAATACCACCTATTCCTCTAGCTTCTCCTCTATGTGGTAAATAAAAATATTCATCACACCACTTTTTATATTTTGTATAATTTTTTTTATTTTGGGTGCAAACTTCTTTTAAGTCGTTATGTACCATTTTTTTTTCTTTTTTATCTTCAAAACTTGGAGTTACATCTATCCCGCCACCAAACCATTCTTTAGATGTCACTATAAATCTTGTATTGAAATGTATTGCTGGTATTTTGGGATTTTTCATATGGGCAACAACTGAAATACCTGACGCCCAATATTGCCCCTTTTTTCCCGCTCCGAAAATTTTTGACCTAAATTGTTTAGGGAAAATACCCGATACAGTGGATTTGTTTACTCCAACTTTATCAAAAATTTTTCCCCTTGATAATAGATATGAAGTTCCACCGCCTTCCTTTTTTTTATTTTTTACCCAATCTCTTTTTGAAAATTTAACTTTATTTTTTTCAAGAAATTCAAATTCTTTACAAATTTGACATTGTAGATAAGAAAACCAACTGTCTGCTATTTTTTTTCTAAAATCAGATGAAATCATTTTAATAAATTATTTTGTCTTAAAGCCTCAGATGCAACTATGGCGACGCTCATTGCAACATTTAAGGATCTAGTTTTTTTGTTCATAGGGATTTTAACTTTACTTTTTAAAATTTTATGAAATTCCTTTGGAACTCCAGCGCTTTCTCTCCCAAATAAAAGCATATCATTTTTTTTAAATTTAAACTTATGATATATTCTTTTTGCTTTAGTTGTCATTAAAACTATTCTAGATTTTTTATATTTTTTAGAAAATGTTTCGAAGTCATTATGACGAATAATTTTACATAAGCCTTCATAATCCATAACAACTCTTTTAAATCTACTATCATTTAAATTAAAACCACAAGGCTCTATCAAGTGAATTTTTAAACTTAAGCAGGCACCTAATCTGATTATGGCCGCTGTATTTTGAGGGATATCAGGTTTGTAAAGGACAATGTGCATTATTTAAGCTCAATTTATGTGTCATTCTGACCCTAGAAATTTTAATAATATGGTTTTATTTAATAATTACATTATAAGCACTTAAATAAATGAGCAAAGAAGAAAAAAAAGTTAATCGAAGAGATTTTTTATTTACAGCAAGTTATACCGTTGGAGCAGTAGGTTTAGGAGCAGTTATTTGGCCAATGATCGATCAAATGAATCCAGATAAAGCTCAACAGGCATTAGCAACTACTGAAGTTGATATCAGCAACATTGAGCCTGGCAAATCGATCACAGTTTTATGGAGAGGCAAGCCAGTTTTTTTAAAAAGAAGAACGCCTGAGGAAATAGCAGAAGCTAGGGCTGTAAATATGGACGATTTGCCTGATCCTCAAATGGATGAAGAAAGGGTAAAAGAAGGTAAAGATGAGTGGTTAGTCATGTTAGGAGTCTGTACACACCTAGGATGTGTGCCTTTAAAAGACAAAGGAGACTTTAATGGTTGGTTCTGTCCTTGTCATGGATCACATTATGATGTATCAGGCAGAATTAGAAAAGGACCTGCACCAACAAACATGGAAATACCGAAGTTCGAATTTGTAGATAGTAATACGATAAAGATTGGTTAAAAAAATTATGAGCGAGCACGAATACACACCGAAGTCTAAAGCAGGAAAATGGTTTAACGATCGTTTGCCGTTGCTCACTCTTGGAGCACACCTTACAGATTACCCAACGCCAAAAAATCTTAATTACTGGTGGACCTTTGGTGGGATTTTAACTTTTTGTTTAATCACTCAAATAGTTACAGGAATTGTTTTGGCAATGCATTACGTAGCTCATGCAGATTTAGCTTTTGCAAGTGTAGAACATATAATGAGAGATGTAAATTATGGTTGGCTAATAAGATATATTCATAGCAATGGTGCATCTATGTTTTTCCTAGCTGTTTATATTCACATCTTTAGATCTTTATTTTATGGATCATATAAATCACCAAGAGAAGTAATTTGGATAATTGGTCTGATGATTTATTTATTAATGATGGCAGCAGCTTTTATGGGTTATGTTTTGCCGTGGGGTCAAATGAGCTTCTGGGGCGCAACAGTAATAACAAACTTATTCAGCGCGATCCCATTAGTTGGAGATAGTATAACAACTTGGTTATGGGGAGCATATTCTGTAGATAACCCAACATTGAACAGATTCTTTAGTTTACATTACTTAATCCCGTTTTTAATTTTAGGTTTAGTAGTTTTACATATTTGGGCTTTGCATGTTCCTGGAAATAATAACCCTGTAGGGATTGATATAAAGAAACCGTCTAAAGATACAGTACCATTCCATCCTTATATAACAATTAAAGACGCTTTCGCGCTTTTAGTTTTTATGATCATATTTGCTGGATTTGTATTCTTCACTCCTAATGTTTTGGGTCACTCAGATAATTATATACCTGCCAATCCGCTTGTAACACCTGCTCACATTGTGCCTGAGTGGTATTTGTTACCATTCTACGCAATTTTAAGATCTGTGCCTGATAAATTAGGTGGGGTAATCTTAATGTTCAGTGCAATTTTTATTTTATTTGTTTTACCTTGGTTAGATACATCAAAAGTTAGATCGGCCGTTTTTAGACCGATTTACAGACAGTTCTTTTGGATATTAGTAATAGACGTTCTAATGCTTGGTTATGTTGGTGCAATGCCAGCCGAAGGAATTTACTTAGTATTAGCTAGAGTGGGGACTATTTATTACTTCTTACATTTTATTGTAGTTATGCCTGTTGTTGGTTATTTGGAAAAAACAGATCCGATTCCTATGAGCATCTCTGAGCCAGTATTGACCGGAGGGGCTGAACCATCTTTAGCTAGGAAAGTTAATGATAAAGTCTAATATAAAACTAGTCGTTTTATCTTTTTTATTACTCATCTCATTTAGACCACTACAAAGCGCTGAAATGGTTGATCCAATTAAAGTGGATTGGAGTTTTAAAGGATTAACAGGAACTTTTGATAGAGCATCACTTCAAAGAGGTTTTCAAGTTTATAAAGAAGTCTGTGCTTCTTGCCATTCAATGCAATATCTTAGCTATAGAAATCTAGGAGAGCCTGGCGGACCTGAGTTTTCAGAACAAGAGGTAAAAGCTATTGCTGCTAGTTTTGAGATAGAAGATGGTCCGGACTCTCAGGGAGAAATGTTTACTCGACCAGGAAAACCTTCAGATAAGTTCAAAAGCCCATATCCTAATATTCAGGCAGCAACAGCTGCTAATGGCGGGGCATATCCACCAGATATGTCAGTTTTAGTCAAAGCAAGAAAAGGAGGAGCTAATTACATTTATTCTGTATTAGTTGGTTACGAAGATCCTCCCCCAGGTGTAACTCTTGATGATGGTGTTTATTATAATAAATATATGGCTGGTAATAAGATTAAAATGCCAAATAATTTAATGGATGGTTTAGTTGAATATGCAGACGGAACTGAGTCTACAGTAGACCAGATGGCTAGGGATGTAACTACTTTTTTAGCTTGGGCTGCTGAGCCAGAACTTGAAGAGAGACACAAAACTGGTGTTAAGGTGATTATTTATTTGGTTCTTTTAACAATTCTAGTTTATTTAAGCATGAAGAAGATTTGGTCAAGGGTTGACACGGAAGTATAATACATCTCCATCTTTGACAATATAATCTTTCCCTTCAATCCTTAACTTTCCGTTTTCTTTACACTTTTCAGCACTTCCATATTTGATGAAGTCTTCACATGTAACAGCCTCTGCTCTTATGAAATTTTTTTCAAAGTCAGTATGTATCACGCTTGCAGCTTTTGGTGCAGAGGTATTTTTTTCAATAGTCCACGCTCTGCTCTCCTCTGGGCCAGATGTAAAAAAAGTATCAAGTTTTAAAAGATCGTAACCCTCCTTAATAAGTTGATTAAGACCAGTTTTATCTAAGCCAATATCTTGCATAAAAATCTCTTTTTCTTTTTTGTCGAGACCTGAAAGTTGATCCTCAATATCTGCACAAATATTAATTATTTTTTCATAAGGGTAACTTTTAATTATTTGTTGAGTATAATTATTTCCATTAGAGACGTTTTCTTCATCAACATTACAAACTATAATTTTTGGTTTAATGCTTAATAAACCGATATTTGAAAGGAAATTTTTTTCATCTTCACTGTTTATTTTGATTTCCTCTCCTTTGCTTAAATGACTTAATTTTTCTTCTAAAATTTTAATTTGTTTTTCATCAAGAAGTTTCTTTTTACTTTTCTCCAATTTTTTTTCAATAATATCTATATCTGATAGAATTATCTCAGTTTTAATAGTTTCGAGATCATTAGCTGGGTTAATTTTGGAGTTTACGTGAGTAATTCTTTCTGAGTCAAAGCACCTTACAAGATGTATAATTGCATCTACTTCTCTTATATGAGATAGAAATTTGTTTCCTAATCCCTCACCTTTTGATGCACCTTTAACTAAACCTGCAATATCTACAAAAGTAATATTGGTGTAAATTTTTTTTTTTGATTTAGACAATATAGCTAATTGGTCTAGCCTTGTATCAATTACATCTACAACTCCTATATTTGGATTTATTGTACAAAATGGAAAGTTTGCTGCCTCTGCGTTTTTGGATGCTGTTAAAGCGTTGAATAAAGTTGACTTGCCGACATTAGGCAAACCAACAATTCCACATTTAAATCCCATTTAGATTTTGATTTACTTTGCTCGAGAATAATTCCATTTTTTTGTCAATTAAAGTCGGTATTTGTTTGACAATATTTTCAGTTATTTCTTTTATTTTTTCTTCCTCGTCCTCCTTGAAGTCTTCAAGGACATGATTATTTACTTTCTTTTTTTGTTTAGGATGTCCTATACCAATCCTGACTCTTGAGTAATCTTTTCCAATAAATTTATCAATAGACTCGATACCATTGTGTCCCGCACTACTACCCCCAAACTTTGCTTTAATCTTACCAAAATCTATGTCCATATCGTCGTGAAAAACGATTACGTCTTTGGCGTCTATCTTGAAATAATCTATTAGCTCTTTGATAGCTGTCCCAGAGTTATTCATAAAAGTTAGAGGCTTTATTGCATAAATTTTTTTTTCTTCAATATTTCCAGTTGTAAGCAAACCCTTAAACTTCGGTTTTTGTTTTGAAAGTTTAAAATGCAAATTTATAGCATCAATTATCTTAAATCCGATATTATGTCTCGTATTTGTATAGTTAGAACCTGGATTTCCTAATCCTACAAGTAAAAGCATATCAATTATTTTTTTTCAGCAGGTTTTTTTTCAGCAGATTTTTTTTCTTCTGGTTTCTTATCTGCAGAAGCATCTTTTGGTTTTTCATCTTTTTTACCTACTTCTCCATCTTTAGCAGTTGCCTCTGCACCTTCAACAGTTGCCTCACCATCAGCTCCCTCTGCAGTAGTTTCTTCAGAAGGTTTTTCAGGTTCTTTAATCACTGTTGGCGCTGCTACAGTTGCTACGACAAAGTCCCGATCGGTAATAGTTGGTATAACGTTTTCAGGAAGTTTTACAGAAGAAATCTTAATACTCGTCCCAATATCAGTCCCAGTCAAGTCTACAATTATTTCGTCAGGAATATTTTCAGCTGGGCATTTGAATTCTACTTTTCTTCTTACAATATTTAAAACACCACCGCGTTTTAAACCTGGTGAGTCTGGATGATTAATGAACTTTACAGGTATTTCCAAAACTATTTTTTTTCCTGACACTATTCTCATAAAGTCGATGTGAATAGGTTCCTCTGAAACTACATGATAAGCTACTTCTCTAGGTATAACTTTTTCTTTCTTACCATCCACCTCTATTTCTAAAACCTTAGATAAAAAAGTTTCTGAGTTGATAATGTTTGTCAAATCTTTTTTACTTATCGATATGTTTTGATTTGGATCTTTGCCACCGTACAATATAGCTGGAATGTATCCTTTAGCTCTTAATTTATTATTAGAACCAGATGTTAAATTTTCTCTTTTTGTGGCTTTTAGATTACTCATAAGTATGCTGAAGAGGGTGTATATCGCAAGTTCTTTATCAAAACAAGTGTTAATTAAATAAATCTGAAACCGAATTTGAATTTGCTATTCTTTTTATCGCTTCCGACATTAATGAGGCAATTGATAACACCTCAATTTTATTATTATTCTTAATTTTTTGGGCATTATCTATTGAGTCTGTAATTACAAGTTTCTTGATCTTAGATTTTTTAATTTTAATTACTGCATCTCCACTTAATACTGCATGTGTTATGAATACATAAACTTCGTTTGCTCCACTTTTTTTTAGAGCGTTTACAGCATTTACAATTGTCCCTCCACTGTCAATTATGTCATCAACAATTATACAAGTTTTATTTTTAACATTTCCAATTATGTTCATTACTTCAGATTTTCCAGGAGCAGGCCTTCTTTTATCTATGATAGCAAGATCTGCTTTTATTCTTGTAGCCAAAGCTCTAGTCCTAGCTACGCCCCCAACATCTGGAGAGACACAAATAAGTTTTTTTGTATTAAGCTTTCTTTTTATATATTTTGCAAAGAGAGGTGCGGTGTATAAATTATCAACTGGCATATCAAAAAATCCTTGAATTTGTCCTGCGTGCAAATCCACGGTCACAACTCTAGTCGCGCCTGCATTTGAAATTAAATTAGCGACAACTTTTGCGGATATAGAAGTTCTAGGAGCAACCTTTCTATCTTGCCTAGCATAACCAAAATAAGGAATAACAGCAGTAATTGTTTTTGCTGATGATCTTTTTAATGCATCTATCACGAGTAAAAGTTCCATAATGTTATCGTTAGCCGGATTTGATGTAGATTGAATAACAAAAACACTGTTGCCTCTAATATTTTCGTTTATTTCAATGTAGATTTCTCCATCTGCAAATCTTCTAATATTAGTATTAATTAATTTCAGTTTAAGATTCTTAGAAATATCTTTGCTAAGCTTTAGATTGCTAGTGCCAGATAAAATTTTCATGAGATATATTCATTTATACAATTTTTTATTGAAGTTTTCAAATTTAATCTAAGTAAGTTTTATAACTGAAATGCACCTTCCATAATCCTTTTGTTTTTTAAGAGAAGACCTTCTAAAGCTAAAAAAGTTATCTTTTTCTCTGAAAGTATCATGTTTCACATGGTCTATATTCACTTTAAATTCTAAAAGTTTATCATGAACATATTTTCTTAAATCAAATAATCTCTTATTCTTATTTTTTTTTGAAAAATATTTAATATTTTTTTTTGATTTTTTGACGAATTTCTTTTCAAATTTTAAATCTACCTCGTAACTATTTTTTCCGATACATGGTCCAATGCTTGCATAAATTTCATTTTTGGAATTAAGTTTTTTAATTCTTAAAATAGTATTTTTGATTATATTAGCGAAAGCACCCCTCCAACCAGAATGAATGCAACCAATTATTTTATTTTTTTTATCAAAAATTAAAATAGGGATACAATCAGCTGTAACAACACCTAATGCTAAATTTTTGATACTAGTTATTATTGCGTCGGCGTAAATTTTTCTTTTAAAATTTTGTCTTCTTAGCTCCACAACTTTATTACTATGTGTTTGATGCATTAAAATTAAATTATTTTTTTTAACCTTCATCTTTTTAGAAATATAATCCAAGTTTTTCGAAACATTTGCCTTATTATCTTTTGAACCCTTGCCACAATTTAAGCTTCTGTAAATACCTTTAGAAAAACCACCTTTTCTTGAGAAAAAGCAATGCTTTAACTCTTTAAATTTTTTAAATTTTCTAGAGTAAAACATTATTTGAAACCATTATAAGAATTAAATTGAGATCTGTACGCTAATATAACTTTAAATAATTCACCCATATATTGATGGCTGAGTAATCTTTTTAATCTTAGATAAAGATCAGATTTTTCAGTAAATTTCATATTTTTTGAAATAATTTCTGCTCTTTGAAATATTCCCATATTATTTAGAAATTCGTTTTGCGTGATAGTTTTTTTTACTTTCAAATTATTTTTTATAAAATATTCACTCAATAATGAAAAATTTACATGACAAGTAATATCTGCCTTTCCTAGATTATTAAATATATTGTTTTTAGAATGTTTCATTATAGATTGTAAAGTATTCTGATTATTTGGTTTAAAATAACCATAATCAATCATTAAAAAACATCCATTTAATTTTTCAATCGTTTTAGAGATTTTTTTTAATTCTTTGAGGCCTTCTTTTGGAAATTCAATAAACTTTTGATTTTTAATAGATTTTAAAGAATTTAAAATTTTGACATCTTTTTTTGAAGCGGGTTTAAAAATTTCTTTAATTTTATTTCTTTTGTCGTAAGTAATATATTTTTCAAAATATGCTCTTCCTTTACGCTTAAATTGTTTTATTGGAATAGCATCAAAAAATTCATTTCCGAAAAAAATCACAGGTCCTTTCTTAATTTTTTTGTAATTTTTGATCCATGTTACGTTGTCCTTTTTAAGAAAAATTTTTTGTTTTTTTTTTAAGTATTCACTTTTCTCGTATAAAAAAATTTTTTTAGTGAAATTAAATTCTGGAAACTTTTTAAAAACCCTCAAAAGAATATTTGTTAAAGAAGCATCACCAGGACCGAGTTCAACAATGTTAAAGTTTTTTGGCTTTCCATAAGCTTCCCATGTAGATACAATCCATATAGCAATCATTTCAGAAAAAATATTTGATATTTTCGGACTTGTAATAAAGTCTCCATTTTTCCCAAAAGGACTTTTAGAGTTATAATAACCAAATTTTTTATCATATAGAACATTTTGAAAGAATTTATCGATTGGCAAAATTTTCTTTTTTTTAAAAAATTTTAAATTTGATTTCATTTTTTTAGAGTTGAAAGTTTAAACAAACCTACTAGTATCATAAATAAACTTAGCAACGCACCCATACTAAGAAAATCAAATAAGTAACCTATCTGTGGATCAGGCTCTCTAAAAATTTCTGAAAAAATCCTGAAAATCCCATAGAAAATTAAAAATATAAATGAACAAGTTCCAGTGATGTAGTTTTTTTTGTAAATAAAAAAATTTACAACAAAAAATAAAACCAATCCCTCTAGCAAAGCTTCATATAATTGTGAAGGATGTCTTGGCAGCATGTCAATTTGCGGAAATACTACACTCCAAGATAAATTAGTGACTTTGCCTACTAATTCTCCATTAATGAAATTTGCAATTCTTCCAAACATAATTCCAATTGGGGCAACACAGGCAATAATATCTAAAAAAAATAAAGTTTTAATATTTTTTTTAGTGCAGAATAAATAAGTTCCAATAATAATTCCTATTAAAGCCCCATGAAACGACATGCCACCTTCCCAAATTTTTAAAATTTCAAGAGGGTTTGATAAAAAATATTCAAGATTGTAAAAAATTACGTATCCAATTCTGCCTCCTAGGATAATAGAAAAAACTATATATGTGACTAAATTATCAAATTCCTTTAAATTAAATGTTTGTTTTTCAACAATAAATCTTTTAATTATAATTTTTTTCCCATACCACCAACCAATAAGTATTCCAAATATATAAGCTAAAGAGTACCATCTGATTTCTATTAAACCAAAATTAACCAATACCGGATCAAAACTATGGGTAAACATATCTTTTTATAACACATTTGAAATTAACATTCCTATCAAATAAGATAATCTATGCGTAATTCAGAAAAATTTTTAAAAACCTTGTCCAGCTTAATTGAAAACGGTATTTTAACATCGAAAGATATAAAAAAAGAAATATCTACTGATTTAAAATTTAAAAAGGATAAGTTAATTAGCAAACTTGATCTTGTCTCCAGAGAGGAATTTGAAGTCCTCAAAAAATTGGTTCAAAAACAAGAAGCAGCAATTAAACTCTTAAAAAAAAAGAAGTCAAAAAGGTAAAGATATTTTTACTTGTAACCCGTTATATTTACTTTTTCCCAGTTGAATATTTCCTCCATGAGAATTTATTACATCCTCAACTATTGCTAAACCTAAGCCAACCCCTGACTTATTTAAACTTCTACTTTTATCTAATCTATAAAAAGGTTTAAACACATTTTTATATTGATCTTCAGGAATACCTGGCCCATCATCTTCAACAAGTATAAGCACTCGATTCACACTTTTATCTAGGTTTACGTAAACATTTTCTCCATATGTTAAGCCATTTTGGATTACATTCTCGAAAGTTCTTTTTAGTGCTAATGGTCTGCATTTTAAATTAATTTCTTTCTTATTTTCAAAACTTAATTTCGTATTATTAAAATTATTTTTTATTTCATCAAATAATTTATTTAAATTAATTTCTACAGTTTTTTCTTGTAATTGAGTTTTTGCAAATTGCAGGTAATCATCAAGCATTTTTTCCATTTCATCAATGTCTTTAGACATCTTTTCGGATAATTCTTTTTGATTGAGCATAGCAAGCTGAAGTTTTAATCTTGTCAAAGGTGTTCTAAGATCATGGCTAATCCCTGATAACATTTCTGATCTTTGGTTGAGATGTCGATTAATTCTTTTTGCCATCCTATCGAACTCGTATGCTGCTTTTCTTATTTCTTGCGCGCCAGAGGGTCTAAAATCATTTACATAATCACCTTTACCGAACTTTTCTGCTGCCTTTGCAAGTTTAACTAGTGGTCTTGTTTGATTCTTTAGAAATATTAATGCAATAATGATTAATACTATAGAGGGAAGTGTTGTCCATAAAACGAATAGTCTTACAGAGGAGGTAGAAACTAATTCCTTAGGGACTAGAAATTCTATTACTTCGCTCTCTGATTTTACTTTGATTTGGACTGCATTTTTAAATTTTGATGTGTTAAACCAATAATTTTTATTTCCAAAAGTCGACTTTAGCTCTCTTCTTAATGATCGATCCATTGGACTAAATTTTCTTTCACCTGAATTTTCAGGCAAATCTTCTTTATTTATTCCAATTTCAAAATTGAAATTGTTTTTGTAACTATCTGTTAAAAAATCTAAATTTTTTTTGTCATTTTCATAAACATCTTGAATTGTTTTAAGCTGAGTGACCAATGATCTTGTAGTATTTTTGTTTGCTTTAATCCAAATACTATCAAAGAAGACTATTGTAATTATTAGTTGTAATATAATAGAAGGTGCAGCTACAATTATTAAAGCCCTATAAAATAATCTTTTAGGAAGAATTATTTTTAAAAGTCTATTCAATCCAGAGAACATATCCTAAACCTCTTTTAGTTTGTAAATATTTTGGATTTTTTGGGCTTGTCTCAATTTTTTGCCTCAAACGTGTAATCATGACATCTATTGATCTTTCTTGACTAATTCCTGAGATTTTACCTATCTCACCACGAGAATAAGTTTTTCCCGGGTTAGATAACATTTCAACAAGAACCTTCTTCTCTGAATTATTTATTTTTTTTCTTTTTCCACTAAGCAAGATAGTCATTTTATTTAAGTCAATTTCTGCAGTACCTACAAAATATTTTCGATTTAAATCAAGCTTATTATAATTTTTAATTATATTTTTTATCCTTAATAACAATTCCTTTGGCTCAAAAGGTTTACCGATATAGTCATCAGCACCTAACTCTAAACCCTTTATCCTATTCTCAACCTCACCTTTTGCAGTAAGAAGTATTACAGGTATTTTTGTATTCCTTTTTATTTCTTTTGTTAATTCATAACCATTTTGACCAGGCATCATTACATCTAGAATGATAATATCAAATTTTAAAAAGCCTAATTTTTCCTTAGCTTTGTCTGCATTTTCTGCCGTTGATACAATGTATTTATTTTCAGTTAAATAATCTTTTAAAAGACTTCTTATCCTATCATCATCATCAACTATTAAAATATGTGAAGATTTATTTTCCATTTATAATTCTTTTTAAAACATCTTTAAATTTTATTACAGAGTCCGAATTAGAATTTTTTAGAGCATTAAAAATTCTTTTTTTTTGAGTACTATAAACTATTTCAAAAAATTCTTTCCCCTCTTTATCCAAAAATAAGTTTTTTTTTCTAGTGTCACTTTCATCTTGAATTTGTTTTATCATTTTTGATTTTATCAAGTCTCTTAAAACTCTATTGAGACTTTGTTTAGTTACCTTAAGCTCAAAAATTAATTCTCCCAAATTTATTCCAGGATTTCTCTCTATCAAATTTAATGCCCTTAAATGAGCTGGGCCGAAATATTTTTTGGATAAAATTTCT
Source organism: uncultured Pelagibacteraceae bacterium (assembly GCA_902583585.1). Taxonomy (GTDB): domain Bacteria; phylum Pseudomonadota; class Alphaproteobacteria; order Pelagibacterales; family Pelagibacteraceae; genus Pelagilacustribacter. The sequence goes on along the minus strand of CACHWN010000004.1, from coordinate 23,910 downwards.
TTAGGATCTGAAAAGGTTTCTCTATAGGCATAATAAAGAAGTTGAATAAACTCTTTTATTTGATCATCTTTTAAATAAAGCAAATCTTTCATAATGGTAAGTTATATTGACTTATCCTAATTTGGAATATACTTTTTTAAAATTAAAAAATCTATATATTTACTATAAATGGAAAGCGTACCTTACGACAAGCGATCTGGAAAAATATGGTTCAATGGGCAAACCGTTGATTGGAAGGAAGCTAATATACATATATTGAATCATGGTCTTCACTACGCAAGTTGTGTTTTTGAAGGGGAGAGAGTGTATGACGGTGAGATATTTAGACTTAAGGAACATACTGAGCGATTATTTTATTCAGCTAAAAGAATGGGAATAAAAGTTCCTTACACACAAAATGAAATTAACGAAGCTTGTAAGTATATTGTTAATATTCAAAAAGTAAACAATGGATACGTTAGACCTCTTATTTGGAGAGGAAGTGAGATGATGGCTATATCTGCTCAAAAAAATAAAATTCATGTTGCTGTTGCAACATGGGAGTGGGGATCTTATTTCGATCCAAAATTAAAATTAAATGGAATTAAACTGAATATTTCAAGCTGGAGAAGACCTGCGCCCAATACAATTCCGTGGGATACCAAAGCTGCAGGATTATATATGATTTGTACTTTATCTAAACACGAAGCAGAAGCTCAAGGTTTTACAGATTCAATGATGCTTGATCATGAAGGCAACATTGCTGAAGCTACTGGAGCAAATATATTTTTTAAAAATGAGTCTGGTGAACTTCATACACCCATACCTGACTCCTTTTTAGACGGCATAACAAGACGTGAAGTAATAAAAATTGCAAAATCAAAGGGAATTAAAGTTATTGAAAGAAAAATTAAACCAGAGGAAATGAAAAAATTTGTTGGATGTTTTTTAACTGGAACCGCTGCTGAAGTGACACCAGTATCTCAAATTAATGACTATAAGTTTAAAGTTTGTAAAGTTATTACAGATTTAAATGATGCTTACCAAAACTTGGTAAGAAAAGACTCTGCAGCTTAGTCTTTATTATCCTCATTTATAGCATGGTCGATACCTTTTATCAGGTAGTCATAGCCGGTGTACAAAGTTAAAAACGCCGATAACCATAAAAGAATAATACCAATAGTCTGAGCATTATAGTCTTGAAAATTTATTATTTTATTTCCAATATCACCTGTCAATAAAATTGCTATTGAAGCCATTTGTATAAAAGTTTTTAATTTTGAAAGACTAGTAACCTCCATTGTTATCTTACCTTTAGCTAGAAATTCGCGTAGACCTGAAACTAATATCTCCCTGGTTAAAATTATTACTGCCGCGATAACTTCATAGTTTTTAATTGTCCCATTCATTACAAGCAAAATAAGAGCAGCAGAAACTAAAATTTTATCAGCTATAGGATCTAATAACTCACCTAATTTTGACTCTTCTTTGAACAGTCTTGCCAATAAACCGTCAAGGTAATCAGTAAAACTAGCTAGCACAAATAAAAAAAAGGGTATTAAATCTCCAAAGAATCCTGGAATAAAAAAAGTAATAACAAAAATTGGTACAATAATTATTCTGCCAATTGTCAATATGTTTGGTATTTTCAATTTCATTTATTCGTGAAAATAATCATATATTTTCTTTGCTATGCTGTCTTCTATTCCTTCCACTGATTTTAAATCATCAAAGCTTGCAGACTCAACGGCACGCGCTGACCCAAAATGATTTAATAAAGCTCTTTTCCTTTGTTTTCCAATTCCTTGGATTTGATCCAACAAAGATTTACTGAGATTTTTCTTTCTTTTGGCTCTATGAGTGCTTATAGCAAATCTATGAGCTTCATCTCGAAGTCTTTGTACAAAAAATAGTAATGGATCATTTCTTTCTAAAATATATTCTTTACTTTTATAATAGATTTTTTCCTCTCCAGCATTTCTTCTTTTACCTTTCGCAACGGCTAAAATTGGTAAGTCGTGCAATCCTAATTCATTAAGAACTTCTCTAGACACAGAATATTGTCCTTTTCCACCGTCTATCATTATTAAATCTGGCAATGACAATGAACCAGATTTTTCTTTAATAGCTTTTGAAAATCTTCTAAACAAAACTTCTTTCATCATCCCATAGTCATCATTCTTGACTTTTTCATCTTTAATATTGAATTTCCTATATCTTTTCTTAACAAAACCTTCATTACTAAAACAAATTAATGATCCAACAGAGTCAGTTCCCTGAATGTGGCTATTATCATAAACTTCTATCAATTCTATATTGTTATTAATATTAAATTTAGATGCTAATTCTTCGATAAGATTATTGTTAGTATCAGATTGAACGAGTTTTTGTTTTAAAGATTGTTTTGCATTTTTTTCTGCAAGATTAGAAATACTTATCTCGTTTTTACTTTTTGCAAGCTTAATAATAATATCTTTTTTATCCTTGTCGGAGAATGTTTTTTCAATAAGTTTTTTATCTTTGACTTCACAGTTAGTTAATATCAGCCTCGGAATTGTTTTGTTTTCATAAAATTGGGATATAAAAGAGCTTATTATATCTTCTACACTGTCATCTGGATCATGCTTTGGATAAAAAGCCTGATTACCCCAGTTTTGTTTTGACCTAAAAAAAAACACTTGCACACAAGTTTTTCCTGTCTCTTTATAAATACTTATAACATCAGCTTCTGTTAAATTTGTTTGATTTATTTTCTGAGAGGTTTGTATTTGAGTTAATGCTTTTATTCTATCTCTAGCTATAGCTGCTTTCTCATAATCCAATTCTTTACTAGCTTTTTCCATTTCTTTGGATAAATTTTTTTGAATTCTTCTAGATTTACCTGAAATAAAGTCAATAGCGTCTGCAACCGTAGATTCGTAATCTTTTTCATTTATGTGCCCAACACATGGAGCAGAGCATCTTTTAATTTGGTATAAGATGCACGGTCTCTCTCTATTTTTGAAAACAGTGTCATCACAGACTCTCAAAAGAAAAATTTTTTGTAAAATTTTTATTGTCCAATTAGCAGAACCAATTGATGCAAATGGGCCAAAATAATATCCTGTTTTCGATTTTTTCCCTCTTAACTTTGTAAGTTGTGGCCACTTATCTTTATTACCAATATAAATATAAGGAAAAGATTTGTCATCTCGTAAAAGTATGTTGTAACGAGGTTTATATTTTTTTATTAAATTTGCTTCCAATAGTAGAGCTTCACTTTCATTACTTGTTGTAGTAGTTTCAAGATAATGCGTAAGTGAAAGCATTCTCTCAGTTCTTATCGGAAGATTAGACTCGGTGACGTAACTTTTGAGTCTATTTGGGATATTTTTAGCTTTACCAATATATAGAATTTCACCAGTGGAACTAATCATTTTGTAAACACCGGGGTTTTTTGGTATTAGCGGTATTTTTTCTTTTATTACTTTTTTTCCTAATTCTAAACTATTAATCATACTTTTGATTTTGATACCTCGATACCAACAGATTTAGTTTTCTTTAAGATATCTAACTTTTCTATCTTAAGGTTAATCTTTTTAACAAGTTTATTTCTAAATATCATATTTAAAATATTTTCTGCTAAGTCTTCAAGTAATTCGTGATGTTTTTGGTAAGCAATTTTCTCAATTTTACTTACAATTTCCTCATAGTTAAGTATTGAATTCAAATCTTTGTTATTTGGAGTCACATATGGATTTGTCAAAATTTCAATATTAAATTTTACTCTTTGTCTCTTTTTTTTCTCAAAATTATGTATTCCTATAGAAATATTCAAGATTAAATCTTTTATAATTACTTTTCTTTTATATTTGAATTTTTCTTTTTTCTTAAATTTAATTATTTTCATTCTTTTGTATTAATAATATCTGGTGTTTGCCATGCAAGTCTTTGTCCACTATCAATATTAATTATTTCTCCTGTTATATTTTTATTTTCAATAAGAAACTTTACTCCATTACATATGTTTTCTAAATCTACTTTTTTTCTTAGAAGCGTAGATCTCCATTGCTTTTTGAAATGCCTTTCAGATTGCCTTTTGTTTTTTAATGTTGGCCCGGGTGAAATACCGTTCACTCTTATGTTAGGTGCTAATTTCATGGCTGATGTTTTTGTAAAAGTGGCTAATGAAGATTTACTTAAAGTGTAAGAGAAAAAAAAAGGAGTTAATTTTTCAACTCTTTGATCAATAATATTAATGATACATCCCTCTTTGTTTTTAATTAATCTTTTAAAATTTTGCGTTATAATTGCTGGTGCTTTCAAGTTGATATTCATATGTTTTGTAAAGGATTTTTCAGAAAAATTTTCAAGATTATCGTTTTCAAAAATAGAGGCATTATTAATTAAACAATCTATTCCTTTTAACGTTTTATAAGCCTTTTTTATTAAATTTTCGGTTTGTTTAAGATTATTTAAATCAGCTTTAAACAAGTATACTTCAGCTCCAAGTTCCTCTAGTTCTTTTTTTAATTTTAAAGCGTTACTTTTAGATTTGTTAAAGTGAATACCTATTTTTGTTTCAAAGCTAACTAAACTTTTAGCGATTGCAGATCCTATTCTAGTAGCTCCACCAGTGATGATTATTTTTTTGGCTTCCATTTTTTTATCGATTTTCTTGGTTTTGTGCCAGGCATACCCATAGTCGATCTTCCTTTTGGATAAACCTTACTTTTCAAATTATATTGAGAAATCTTTGGATTCAAAGTAATTTCAAGCTCACTTGCCTCTAGTTTTCTCATTTCATCTCTTAGTTTAGCTGCCTCTTCAAATTCTAAATTAGATGCAGCTTCTTTCATTTTTCTATTTAAAGCTTTCAGATGTTTTTTTAAGTTCCCGCCTACGTTTGAGCCCTCACTAATTTTTACGTAATCCTTTTCGTAAACGGACTCTAAGATATCACTTATCTCTTTTTTAACTGACTCAGCAGTTATTCCATTTTTCTTATTATATTCTAATTGTTTATTTCTCCTTCTGTCTGTTTCCTTAATTGCCTTTTCAATGCTCTTCGTGACTTTATCAGCATACAAAATTACTTTACCATCAACATTTCGCGCTGCTCTTCCAATTGTTTGAATTAAAGAAGTTTCAGATCTTAAAAATCCCTCTTTATCAGCATCTAAAATTGCTACCAATGCACATTCGGGAATATCTAATCCCTCTCTTAACAAATTAATTCCTACTAGGATATCAAACACTCCCATTCTCAAATCTCTTATGATCTCAATTCTTTCAAGAGTATCAATGTCAGAGTGCATATATCTTACTTTAAGACCATTTTCGTGGAGGTATTCAGTAAGATCTTCAGCCATTTTTTTTGTAAGCGTTGTTGCAAGAACTCTATAACCTTTTTTTACAATTTCTTTTGCCTCATGCATAAGATCATCAACTTGAGTTTTAGCTGGTCTTATTTCAACTGGTGGGTCTATTAAACCTGTTGGCCTAATGATTTGGTCGATATATTTATTACTTGTTTGTTTAAGTTCCCAAGGACCTGGGGTAGCGGAGACAAACACAGTTTGTGTTCTCATTAAATCCCATTCTTCAAATTTCAAAGGTCTATTATCCATACATGACGGGAGTCTAAACCCATATTCAGCTAATGTACTTTTTCTTGTACGGTCACCTTTATACATTCCATTCAATTGTGGGACTGTTACGTGGCTTTCGTCTACAAATATAATTGCATTATCTGGAAAATACTCAAACAGAGTGGGAGGTGGTTCACCAGCTTTTCTTCCTGATAAAAATCTTGAGTAATTTTCTATACCTGCACAAGTTCCAGTAGCTTCAATCATTTCTAGATCAAACTTAGTTCGCTCTCTTAATCTTTGTTCCTCTAAAAGTTTATTATTTTCTCTATGTTTTTTTAAAGTCTCAGCTAACTCAGATTTTATTTGTCTGATTGCTTGCTCGATTGTAGGCTTAGGAGTTATATAATGACTATTAGCATAAATTTTTATGATTGAGTAATCATTTGTCTTATCTCCAGTGAGTGGGTCAAATTCTTCAATTTTTTCCAATTTATTTAAATTAAAACTTATTCTCCAAGCTCTATCTTCTAAATGTGATGGAAAGATTTCTAAATTTTCTCCTCTTACCCTAAAGGTACCTCTAAAAAAATTTTGATCATTTCTTTTGTACTGTAAGTTTATAAATGCTCTTATTAAATCGTCTCGCTCGTACTCATAATTTTTCTTTAAAGTAATAGTCATTTTTGAGTACGCCTCTACAGAACCTAAACCATAAATACATGATACACTCGCAACAATAATTACATCATCTCTTTCCAACAAAGATCTTGTCGCCGAGTGTCTCATACGATCAATTTGTTCATTTATTGAGGCCTCTTTTTCTATATAAGTATCAGATCTAGGAACGTATGCCTCTGGAGTGTAGTAATCGTAATATGATACAAAATATTCTACAGCATTATCCGGAAAAAAACTTTTAAACTCTCCGTACAATTGAGCAGCTAAAGTTTTGTTTGGCGCTAGAATTAGAGCTGGTCTATTAGCCTTTTCGATAACTTTTGCCATCGTAAACGTTTTACCTGATCCCGTGACTCCTAAAAGCACTTGTTCTTGTTTGTTATCTTTTAAGTTTTTTAATATTTGCTTAATAGCTTCTGGTTGGTCACCGCTAGGTTGAAAATCACTTTTGATTTTAAAGTTAATACCTCCCTCTAGCTTCTTAATTTTTTTTGAGTTATTAACTTCTAGATCAGCTAATTTTTCTTGATAAGTATTTTGCATTTTGTGTTAATAATAAATTAATTATATTATAAATTTCAATGAGCATAGTTTCCAATAGTTTAAAACGTATAAAACCGTCACCTACAATAGCAGTTACTTCAAAAGCAAGGGAAATGAGAGCCGCTGGAAAGGATGTTATAGGTTTAGGGGCTGGAGAGCCTGATTTTGATACTCCAGACAATATTAAAGAAGCAGCGATAGATGCGATCAGAAAAGGGGATACAAAGTATACTGCAGTGGATGGAACCCCAGCTCTAAAAAAAGCTATCCAAGCAAAATTTTTTAGGGAAAACAATTTATCATACGAGCTTGATCAAATTTCAGTTGGAACTGGTGGTAAGCAAGTTTTATATAACGCTTTTATGGCAACCATTAATAAAGGTGATGAGGTAATTATTCCAGCTCCTTATTGGGTTTCTTACCCCGATATTGTTTTGTTAGCTGGGGGAAAACCCAAAGTAATTAAGTGCGATGAAAAAAATAATTTTAAATTAACACCAGAAAAATTAACAAAATCAATCTCAAAGAAAACAAAATGGATAATTATAAACTCACCATCTAACCCTACAGGCTCTGGTTACACAAAAGATGAGATAATAGCTTTATCGAAGATTTTAATAAAATATAAAAATTTATATATTTTAAGCGATGATATTTACGAACATATTACTTATGACGGATTTAAATTTTTTACAATCGCACAAATTGAAAAATTAAAAAGCAGAACTTTAACAATGAATGGAGTGAGTAAATCTTACTCAATGACTGGCTGGAGAATAGGTTATGCTGCAGGTCCAAAAGATATTATTAAAGCGATGGCTAAAATTCAATCCCAATCAACAAGTAATCCTACATCCATAAGTCAAGCAGCTGCAGTCGAGGCTTTAAACGGAACACAAGACTTTATTACAGAAAGATCAAATTCTTTTAAAGAAAGAAGAAATTTTGTTGTCGATAGTTTAAATAACATAAAAGGTATAAGCTGTTTAAGTCCTGAAGGAGCTTTTTATGTTTTTCCAAACTGTAAAAAATTATTAAACAAGAAAACAAAACTTAAAACCGATAAAGATTTTGTTGAAAAATTGTTAGAAAAAGCTGAGGTAGCTGTAGTTCAAGGTTCCGCCTTTGGTTTAGACGGTTACTTTAGGATATCTTACGCTACTTCAATGGAAAATTTGAAAAAAGCAATGAAAAGAATTAAAACTTTTTGTGATAGCCTTAATTAGACTCAGATAGATATTTTTCAGCTTCAAGTGCTGACATACAACCCATTCCAGCGGCGGTAACAGCTTGTCTAAAAATTTTATCCTTTACATCTCCTGCAGCAAAAACTCCTGGAATATTTGTTGCAGTAGAGTCAGGTTTTGTAATTAAATACCCTTCTTTGTCCATTTTAAGTTGATCTTTAAATAAAGATGTAGCTGGATCATGACCAATGGCAATAAACAAACCATCAACTTTAAGATCTTTAACTTTATTATCTTTTACATTTTTAATTTTTAATGCATTAACAGTTTTTGGCTCTTTAGTGCCAATAACACTTTCAACTACTGTATCCCAAATAATTTCTATTTTCTTATTAGATTTTAATTTTGCTTGAAGCATTTTTTCTGCCCTAAGTTCGTTTCTCCTATGAATTAAATAAACCTTTGAAGCAAATTTAGTTAGAAACATTGCTTCTTCAACAGCTGCATTTCCTCCACCAACCACTGCCACTTCTTTCTCTTTAAAGAAAAATCCGTCACAGGTCGCGCATGCCGAAACTCCAAATCCTCTAAACTCTTGTTCAGTTTTTAAATTCAACCATCTTGCTTGCGCTCCTGTTGAAATTATAAAACTATCTGCAGTGTAAACCTGACCACTATCGCCTATTGCTGTAAAAGGTTTTTTTGTTAAATCAACTTTACTTATATGATCTTGTATCATCTCTGTGCCCACAGCTTCTGCTTGGCCCTTCATTTCGTCCATTAGCCATGGCCCCTGAATCACTTTTGAGTATCCAGGGTAATTTTCAACATCTGTAGTGGTAGTTAATTGTCCTCCGGGTTGAGAACCATGAACAAGTATTGGTTTAAGCATAGCTCTAGCCGCATAAATAGCTGCTGTATAGCCGGCAGGACCTGATCCAAGAATTAACACTTTTGTATGTTTTGTTGATTTATTATTCATAATGTAAAGGTATATAGTAACTAATGTTAGAATTAAAAGCACTTCTTTTAACGCAAGGTATGCACGGCATGGTTAGTCAAGTAGAGGGATTAGCTAAAGCTTTGGGTCTAAGTTATAAACACCAAAAAATTGAGTTAAAATCTTTTTGGAATTTAATTCCTCCTAAAATAAGCCCGATATCAGAGAATTTGGTAAAAAATAAATTCGTATGTGATTGTAAAATTATTATATCTTGTGGAAGAAAAAGTGTAATACCATCAATAGCTTTAAAAAAAAGATTAGGTAATCAAATTTTCAATATTCACATACAAGATCCTAAAGTTTCTTTTGAACACTTTGACCTTATAGTGAGTCCTGAGCATGATCGTTTGAGAGGTGAAAATATAATTAACACAACGGGCGCTATTCACTACCTTACAAAAAAAGAGATTAACGATAATTCAAAGTATTTAGGAATTGAAAAAGATAAAAGAAAAGAATTAGCAGCATTTATTATCGGAGGACCAAACAAATATTATAATTATTCAGAAAAACAAATTCATGAACTTTTTAACAAAATTAAAAGATTATTTACTCCAGACAAATTTAAGATTATTGTAATTCCTTCTTATAGAACACCTGAAAATATCTTAAAAATAGCATTTAATACCTTTAGCATTAACCATCATGTTGTAAAAGATATTGATAAAAAAGCTTATCTTTCTGCACTAGCAATCTCAAATTATATAATTGTAACGTGCGACTCCACGTCAATGATTTCAGAGGCTGCGATGACTGGAAAACCTGTTTATATTGCCATGATGAAGTCTTTTAAGCCAACTGGAAGATTTAAAAAATTTTATTCACAATTGAAAGATTTAGGTATAACAAGAGAATTAGAAGATAGGGTTGAAAGTTGGAGTTACAATAGTTTAAATGAAGTAAACAGAATTGCTCCAATTGTAAAAGCAAAAATGAAAAAACATGGAATTATTTAAATCATTAGAAAAAAGAACACAACTATTTAGCGATCCTTTTAAACATTTTGAAATCAACCAACCGCTGACTCAAAATGCTATTGATGAGATCTGTAGTGCAGAGATAGCTGATCCTAGAAAACAGAATTTAAATTATGATGGAACAAGAGCTCTTGATGGAGGAGAGGGAGCCTTTCGAGCTGGAATTAAAGATGGTGGTAAAGCAAAAAAACTTCGATGTTATGTTACTAAAGAGAACTCTAATCAATTTCCAAATTTAACAAAATTTATAGAAGAATTAAGATCTCCTGATGTTTATAAAAAGATTGGATCATTAATTGGAAAAGATTTGAGTAATTCTTATGTAAGGCTAGAGGTAATTTGTGATAGAGAAGGTTTTTGGTTAAAGCCTCACTGCGATATTGAGGAAAAATTAATGTCATCAATAGTTTTTGTAAATTTACATAATGAGTCAGAGAATTTAGGTACTGATTTTTATGATGCAAAATTGAACAAAGTTAAAACAGTTCCTTATAAACATAATTATGGATACTTCTTTACCAGCGGACCAAACACTTGGCATGGAATGGAAAAAAAAGAGATCAAAAAAGAGAGAAGATGTATTCAAATAAATTATGTTACATTTGAAACTGATTGGAAAGTTAAAAGTTAAAGATCTTGCAAAGAAGTAACGCTGATTTCTTTCAATTTAAGAGATTTAATACCTTCTAAACAAACCTTGGCTGTCGACATATTTGTGCAATATGGAACTTTGTTAGCTAACGTAGCCCTTCTTAAAGCTACCGCATCGCTCAACTGAGCTTCACTATTTCCACCACCTGTATTAATTACTAATGCTATTTTTTTAGTATTTAGAATGTCAACAATATGAGGAGATCCCTGATTTACTTTATTAATTTTTTTGCACTTAATCCCATGTTTGCTAATATAATCGGCAGTACCTCCGGTTCCACAAAGTGTGAAATTTAATTTTATTAATTGTTTTGCTAATTGCACCCCCTCTTCTTTATGACTATTTTTTAAAGAAATAAAAGCTAAGCCTTTTTTAGGGAGAGAGTTTGAGGCTGCAATCTGACTTTTTGCAAAAGCCATCCCGAAATTTTTATCAAAACCCATAACTTCACCTGTTGATTTCATTTCTGGCCCAAGTAAAAGATCGCTGTTTGGAAATTTATTAAATGGAAAGACCGCCTCTTTTACCGCAAACATATCTTTTGTTTTACTCTTTAAACTGAAATTTGATAATTTTTCTCCTGCCATCACTCTAGAGGCTATTTTAGCAAGAGGTAAATTTTTCGCCTTTGAAACAAATGGAACAGTTCTACTAGCTCTCGGATTAACTTCTATCACGTAAATCTGATCTTTTTTAATTGCATATTGAACATTCATGAAACCTTTAACTTTAAGAGCTAAGGCTAATTTTTTTGTTTGATTTTCAATTTCTTTAATTAAAAAAGGTTTTATTGATACCGGAGGTAAACTGCATGCTGAGTCACCTGAGTGTATTCCAGCCTCTTCAATGTGTTGCATAATACCGGCTACGAAAACATTTTTACCATCCGATATTGCGTCAACATCAACCTCCACAGCATTATCAATAAACTTATCAATCAAAATTGGATTTTTTTCAGCAACTTTAAATGCTTCTCTTACAAAGTCTTTGAGTTGCCTTTTTTCATAAACAATCTCCATTGCTCTTCCACCTAAAACGTAAGATGGTCTTACCATTAGAGGCAAACCAATTTTATCAGCAATTTTTATTGCCTGAGGAAAAGTTCTAGCAATACCACTTTCAGCTTGTTTTAAATTAAGTTTATTTAAAAGATTCCTAAATCTATCTCTGTCTTCAGCAAGATCGATTGATGAATATTGAGTTCCTAAAATTGGAAGCTTATTTTCATATAAAAATTTTGCCAGTTTAATTGGAGTTTGTCCTCCAAATTGGGTAATGACACCTTTTACATTACCTTTTGATTTTTCTCTCTTTATTATATTGAAAACATATTCATCAATTAAAGGTTCAAAATAAAGTCTGTCACTTGTATCGTAATCTGTTGACACGGTTTCAGGATTACAATTAACCATGATTGTTTCATATTTAGCTTCTTTAAGTGCAAAACTAGCTTGGCAACAGCAATAATCAAATTCTATTCCTTGACCTATTCTATTAGGCCCCCCACCCAGAATTATAATTTTATTTTTACTAGACGGATCGGCTTCACATTCTGAATTATAAGAGAAATTTCTTTGATAAGTAGAATACATATACGGAGTGAAAGACTTAAATTCTGCAGCACAAGTATCGACCTTTTTATAAACTGGTAAAACTTTTAAAGCAGTTCTTTTCTTTCTAATTAAAGACTCTGAAGTATTGGTAAGTTCAGATAATTTTTTGTCAGAAAACCCTATCGACTTTATATAATTAAATTCATTGAAATTTTTAGGAAGACCTTTTTTCTTTATTTTAAACTCATTATCTATAATTTCTTTTATTTGATTTAAAAACCAAGGGTCAATTTTTGAAAGTTTATTAATATCCTTTAAATTTATTTTTTTTCTTATAGCCTCTCCAACAAGTAAAATCTTATTTGGAATATTTTCTTTAAGCTTTTTTTTAATTTGTTTAATATTTAAATTAAATATTTGGTCTAATCCTGAGAAACCTGTCTCTAGAGATACTAAAGCTTTTTGAAGAGACTCTTTAAAGTTTCTACCAATAGCCATTGCTTCCCCCACCGATTTCATTGATGTTCCTAAAACTGCAGATGAGGAGGAGAATTTTTCAAAAGTAAATCTTGGGATTTTAGTGACCACGTAGTCTATTGTGGGCTCAAAGGATGCAGGTGTAACTTTCGTAATTTCATTTTTTAATTCGTCTAAAGTGTATCCAACAGCTAACTTTGCCGCTACCTTTGCTATTGGAAACCCAGTGGCCTTTGAAGCTAGCGCTGATGATCTTGAAACCCTAGGATTCATTTCAATGATTACCATTCTTCCATTTTTTGGATTTATTGCGAATTGAACATTTGACCCTCCTGTTTCCACACCAATTTTTCTCAGGCAAGCTATAGAGGCATTTCTCATTATTTGATACTCTTTGTCGGTCAAAGTTAATGCTGGAGCAATAGTAACAGAGTCCCCAGTATGTATTCCCATGGGATCTAAATTTTCTATTGAGCAAATAATAATACAATTGTCATTTTTATCTCTGACAACTTCCATCTCAAATTCTTTCCAACCTTCTAAACACTCTTCAACTAAGACTTGATTTACAGGTGACTCGTGAAGCCCATTTTTTATTATTTTATAAAAATCTTTTATATTTTTTGCGATACCACCTCCCAAACCACCTAGAGTAAAAGCCGGTCTTATAATTGCCGGTAATCCGATTTGTTTTAATACTTTTGAAGATTGTTTAAAATTGTTTACTATTTTTGATTTGGGAAGATCTAAACCAATCTCTATCATATTTTTTCTAAACTTTTTTCTATCTTCTGCATTGGATATAGCTTTTGAATTAGCGCCAATAAGTTCAATTTTATATCTTTTTAAAATTCCTTTTTTTTCTGCCTCCATTGCTAAATTTAAAGCAGTTTGACCACCCATGGTTGGCAAGATCGCATCAGGTTTTTCTTTGATAAGAATTTTTTCAAGAACTTCTATTGTAATCGGTTCAATATAAGTTTTATCAGCAACATTTGGATCAGTCATAATTGTTGCAGGGTTTGAATTTATGAGAATTACTTTGAAACCTTCGTCTTTTAAAGCTTTACAGGCTTGAGTTCCTGAATAATCAAATTCACAAGCTTGCCCAATAATAATTGGCCCCGCACCTACTACTAAAATTTTTTTAATATCTTTTCTTCTTGGCATTTTTTTTCATACTCTTTACAAATTTATCAAATAAATAAACACTATCCTGAGGACCGGGGTTAGATTCTGGATGATATTGAACTGAGAAAACGGGTTTATTTTTTAACTCGATACCTTCAATACTATTATCAAATAAAGACTGGTGAGTGACTCTTATATTTTTAGGCATATCTTTTTTTACTACTTCAAATCCATGATTCTGACTTGTAATTTCAACTTTTCCCTCAATCAAATTTTTAACAGGATGGTTAGCTCCTCTATGCCCTAATTTCATTTTTTCTGTCTTAGCACCGAGCGCTAAAGCTAGGATTTGATGGCCCAAGCAGATTCCAAACAAGGGTAACTTTTTTTTGATTAATTCTTGGATTGTTGGTATTGCATATTTCCCTGTCGCCGCAGGGTCTCCGGGTCCATTTGATAAAAATATTCCATTAGGTTTGAGTTTTAGAATATCTCTTGCGCCTGTTTTGCATGGTACGATTGTAACTTTACAATTAAAATCTGAAAAATATCTTAAAATATTTTTCTTAATTCCGTAATCTATGGCTACCACATGTAATATTTTTTTCTTATTTTTTAAATATCCATTTCCCTTTTCCCATGTTTTATAATCTTGCCATAAATAATTTTTCTTAGTAGTAACCATTTTTGCCAAATCTAAGTTTTTAAGGCCGCTCCATTTATTAGTTATTTTAATTAGTTTTTTGATATTCAATTTATTTTTGTTATAAAAAGATATTGTCCCCTTAGGAGCACCCTTGTCTCTAATGAAATTTGTTAAATTTCTAGTATCAATTCCAGTTATTCCAACAATCTTATTTTTCTTTAACCATTGATCTAAATGTTTTAAAGATCTATAATTTGATGGATTAGTTATCTCTGTATTTATTATTACTCCTTTAGTCCAAATCTTATCTGACTCGTGATCTTCTTTATTAGTTCCAACATTTCCAACGTGCGGAAAGGTAAAATTTATAATCTGATCAGCATAGGAAGGGTCGGATATAATTTCCTGGTAACCAGTAATAGAAGTATTAAAACATACTTCACCAGTTGCGGTACCTTTGTAACCTAAACCTAAGCCTTTAAAGAATTTACCGTTTTGAAGAACTAGAATAGCTGTGGAATCGATCTTTTTAAGATTTTTTGTTGAGTTTATATTTTGACCAATCTTCTTCAAATACAACTCATGAGTTAAAGTAAAAAACTTATAAACATGATTTTGCGCAACATATGAAATAGAAACAAAATCGTCAAGAAAGTTCTTTTTATTTTGTATTACAATTGTGATTAAAATAAATTTTTAATTATGTCTCTAAAAAAGCAAATAGACGATAAGCTAAATCAAGCCCTAAAAGCGAAAGATAAAAACACTTATCCTACTCTAAGACTAATTGTTTCAGCTATAAAAGATGGTGAAATAGCTGTTAGGTCAAAAGGCCAAAAAGAACTTAAGGATAGTGACATTATCTCACTACTCAAAAAAATGGTAAAACAGAGAAACGAGTCTTGTGAGGTTTATGAAAAAGCTGGCCGTAAAGAACTTTTAGAAAATGAAAAAAATGAGATAACAATAATTAATTCTTTCCTACCAAAACAACTCAGTGATGAAGAAACAAAAAAAATTTGCGAGGAAACGATAAAGTCCGTCGGTGCTACCTCTATGAAAGATATGGGAAAGATTATGGGAACCTTAAAATCAAAACATTCTGACTCATTAGATTTTTCAAAAGTAAGTGTAATTTTGAAGGGACTTTTGAATTAAATATGAAATATCCAAAAGAATACCTGGACGAAATCAAATTAAGATTAAAAGTTTCTCAGGTAGTTGGCAAAACTGTTCAACTTAAAAAAAGAGGAAAAGAATTTATTGGTCTGTCACCTTTCAATAATGAAAAAACACCATCTTTTACCGTAAGCGATGAAAAAGAATTTTATCATTGTTTTAGCACTGGAGAACATGGAAATATTTTTGATTTCCTTATGAAAACTAAATCAGTTGGTTTCGGAGAAGCAGTAAAAATTCTTGCCGCTGAAGCTGGGATGCAACCTTATAGATTCACAAATTTCGATCAAAAAAAAGAATTAAGATATAAGACTTACAAAAATATATTTTTAGAATATAGGGATTATTTTAGCAAACAATTATACAGCGAAAATTGCAAGGAAGCATTCGATTATCTTAATAAAAGAGGATTAAAAAAAAATATAATTGATGAATTTAAATTAGGGTATGTGCCTTGGAAAAATAACTTGTATGAAGAACTATTGAAAAAATATTCTGAAGAGGAAATTAATTCGACAGGGTTGTACTACAAAAGTGATAAAACGAATAAGTATATTGATCGCTTTAACTCCAGAATAATTTTTCCGGTGAATAACATTTCAGGAGATACTATTGCTTTTGGAGGAAGAATAATTCGAGATAGTAAATTAGCAAAATACATCAATTCACCAGAAACAGAATTTTATAAAAAAGGCAGTATGATTTTTAATCTAGACAAGGCTAAAGATTTAAGATCTGAAACTGACGAGGTATTAATAGTTGAGGGTTATATGGATGTTGTTAGTGTTTATGCATCTGGAATTAAAAATGTAATTGCTAATTCAGGTACCGCTCTTACAGAGAAACAAATTTCTTTAATTTGGAAATTTTTTTCCAACCCTATTATTTGTTTAGACGGAGATGAAAGTGGCCAGAAAGCAGCGTTGAGAATAGGGGAAAGATTATTTCCTCTGATAAATGAAAAAAATAAGATTTACTTTTCAATTATGCCAGAGGGTAAAGATCCTGATGATTATATAAAACAAAATGGTAAAGATAGAATGTTAAAACTGCTTCAACAGAAAGAAATTATTCAATCATTCATTTGGAATTGCCATTTAAGTAAAATTAATAAACAAGATCCATATGACATATCTAAATTTGAAAAAGAAATAAAAAAATTATCATACACAATACAGGATGAAACATTAAAAAAATATGTTCTTGAAGATTTTCTTGAAAAGATAAAAAGATTAACACCAATTCAAACTTCTAAACGAAATTACAGTTACTCTCCATTTAAAAAGAGAAACGATTACAAAATTCTTAATGAAACAAAAGTTTTACACCAAAAAAAGAAAGATTTATCAAAAATTCAAATAATCGAATTTTCTATTTTATTTATAATTTTAAATTATTTAGACATTGCCTCAGAAAAATTAAAAGATCTATCAAAAATAGAGTTTATGTCTGAAAAAAATGAAAGTTTAAAAAATACTTTAATTTCTTTAATTTCAGATGGAACTGATAAAAATGCGATTTTTTTTAAAATCAATTCATCGTACAAAAAGATTGTTGAAGAAATAAATGAAAACTCAAATATTCAAATAATAGTTCAAAATAAAACTCACCAAGATATTATAGATTTAATGGATGAATTGATACAAGATCACATAGAACAAGAGAATTTGAAAAAAATAGAATCTCTCGAGAAAAAATTAATCAACAACCTAGACGAAAACTCATATTCAGAATTAATTAAGCTTAAAAGCCAATTAAATAGGGATTAAATAAAGTGTAGATTTTTTTAACTTAGTCATTATATATAACTCTCGCTTCAATTATGGCTGAAAAACTAATTACAAAATCTTTTGAACGACTTTTAGATAAAGGAAAGCATAGAGGATTCATTACTTATGAAGAATTAGGTAAGTCTCTTGGCAAAAGGAATAGCACACAGGATAATCTTGAAAGATCATTAATTATTTTAGTAGATGAAAAAATAACTTTAGTTGAAAAAAAAACACAATTTCAATCTAACAAAAAAAAAGAAACACCTAATACAAGTGAGGAAAAATCTTCAGATAAAAGCGATGATCCAATAAGAATGTATTTGAGAGAGATGGGTGGAGTAGAGCTTCTCTCTAGAGAGGGAGAAATTGCTATTGCCAAAAGAATTGAAGCAGGAAAAGATGTAATGATAAACGCTTTAACACAAAGTCCTATTGTAGGAAAAAAAATATTTGAATGGAAAGAACAAATTGAAGGCCAACAATTGCTAGTTAGAGATATAATTGATATCGACTCTACTTATGAAGATTTTGAAGCTTTGGATGATAATGACGACTTAAAGATTAATAAGGACACAAAAGGAAAAAAAGAAAAAAAAGAAGAAAAAAAAGATAAAGATAAAGAGGAAGATAATACTTCAAATAATAATGAGGATGATGAGTTCAATGTTTCCCTCGCCAAAATGGAGGAAGAAATTAAACCTAAGATTGTTAATATATTAGACTCCTTAAATAAAAATTATTCTAAATTAAAAAAATATCAGACTGAAAAATTGGAATGTCTTCTAAATTCAAAAGAATTATCAGTATCAAAAAACAAAAATTTTAAAAAAATACAAGAAATATTAGTAGATAACTTTAAAAATTTGCAGCTTGCTCCCCATGTAGTAGAAGAATTAGTTCAATCACATTATAAAGAAAATAAGAAAATTGTGTCTTTGGAAGGTGTATTAATGAGGTTAGCAATTGAAAATAAAATTTCTAGGGAAGAATTCTTAAAATATTATTTAGGGAATGAAATTAATCCAAAATTTGAAACTTTTTTGAAAGAAAATCCTTCGTGGAAAGTTTTTTTTAAAAAATACAAAAAAGATTTTTCAGAAATTAAAGATAGATTGGTAGAATTTAGTAAAAAAATTGGACTGTCTGTTGGTGAATTTAAAAAACTAGTTAGTAGAATTCAAAAAGGTGAGAGAGAGTCAAGGATAGCAAAAAAAGAGATGGTAGAGGCTAATCTTAGACTGGTGATTTCAATTGCAAAAAAATATACGAATAGAGGATTACAATTCTTAGATCTTATTCAAGAAGGAAATATAGGTCTTATGAAAGCAGTAGATAAATTCGAATATAGAAGAGGTTATAAGTTTTCGACTTATGCAACCTGGTGGATTAGACAAGCAATTACTCGATCGATTGCAGATCAGGCGAGAACAATCAGAATTCCAGTTCACATGATAGAAACTATTAATAAGATTGTTAGAACTCAAAGACAAATAATGAGCGAATTTGGAAGGGAGCCTACGCCTGAGGAGTTAGCTAAAAAACTTGCAATGCCTCTTGAAAAGGTAAGAAAGGTTCTGAAGATTGCAAAAGAACCAGTATCACTGGAGACACCAGTCGGCGATGAGGAAGATAGCAGTTTAGGTGATTTCATAGAAGATAAAAATGCTTTACAGCCTTTAGATACTGCCATTCAATCAAATTTGAGTGAGTCAACAACAAAAATTTTAGCATCTTTAACTCCTAGAGAAGAAAGAGTTTTAAGAATGAGATTTGGTATTGGTATGAATACAGATCATACTTTAGAAGAAGTAGGCCTTCAATTTTCAGTGACAAGGGAACGAATAAGACAAATTGAGGCAAAAGCACTTAGAAAGTTAAAGCACCCGAGCAGATCTAAACAACTAAAAAGTTTCCTAGAAAAATAAAGTTTTGTGATATAAGTAAATTTGTTTAGGGCCTGTAGCTCAGTTGGTTAGAGCAGTACACTCATAATGTATTGGTCCCAGGTTCGAGTCCTGGCGGGCCCACCACCACGAAAGTAAATTTAATTCGCCACAAATTCCGTTAGTTTTAATATAAGAGCTTTTATATCATTATTATTTGAGCTTAATATTGACGAAAATTCCTCTCTCTGAGTTCTGGCAAGACTCAAGCCCTCAACTATCAAATCTCTAATTAGCGGTTTATCTCTATTTTTTGTGTAAATTCTCCAATCAATTTTAATTTCTGGGCTACCATCTTCTGGGATAATCTTAGAATTGACTATTGTATAATTTGAGCTTTTTTTATCTTCTGACATTACCTCAAATTTACTCGCTGAATAATCCTTCAATCTTGAAGTCAAACTTTTTAAAAAATATTTCTCAAAAGCAATTTGGTAATCATTAATTTTATCTTTTTCGGTGGATTTTCTTAACTCTCCTAAAGTATATAATCCTAATGCTTTAATATCCACATTTTCTAGTGCTATTTGTTCAATAAATTCACTTTTTTCTTCGTCAGTCAAATCTTTATCAGATAGTTTTGATATTGCATCTTCAACTAATCCTACGATAAATTCTTTTGGATTAGAGCTATATGAATACAAAGATGTGCTAGTAAAAATTAAAAAAGACACTAAAAGAAAAATTAATTTTCTCATTTTTATTAATCTTAATTATCTAAATTTCCCCAGTCGTCTTGACTATTTTCTGATGAGTTTCTAATTTTATTATCTCTATCTTGTAAGTATATGCTTTTAAATGATGAGTACAAATCTATTGAGTTTTTTTCTAAACTTTTAAAATTATTTTCGTTATCGGCTCTAAAATCTACTGCGGTAGTTCCTTTAACGGTAAAATAATCAAGATTATTACCCGAAATTCCAAGGATTTCTTTTTCTCTTAATGTTATGTGCGCAAAAGGATCTACAAAAGTGTCAGCTATTAATCCAATAGAGTCCCTTACAGTTGTTGGTCCAAATACCGGTAAAACGAAGTAACAACCTGAGCCTATTCCGTAGGTTGCCAAAGTTTGACCTACATCTTCCTTATGAGGCTTAAGTCCTATTTTTTCAGCAGGATTTAAAAATCCTAAAACCCCTACCGTAGTGTTAACTAAGACACTACCAACAGAGTTTCCAAATTCCCTCAAGTTTCCTTGTAGCAGAGAGTTGGGTATTGAAAGAAGAGTAGATATATTTGAGGTAAAATTACTGGTGCCTGATTTTATAGGACTGGGTAATTTGTTGTAACCTTTAGCTATAGGCTCTATGACAATATCATCTAGAGCCATATTAAACTTAAAAACTGATCTACTGAATCCTTCAAAACATTCATCAGAGGCTTTCAATTCAATTATTGAGAGCAAAAAAAATGTGCTTACTATAAATACTTTTAATTTTTTTGAGTTCATTCTATATAAGCTATATATATAATTTTTTCAGATATGCTATACAAAATATGACTTAAAAAAGTTTATATTTTGTAGTAATTTTGTCGTTTCTAGAAACAAATATTAATAATATGTTGGAAAAATCACTAAATTTTTCAAAAAAAATAAGACAAAAAAAGCAAATAAAATTTGTGATAATACACTACACTGGAATGCAATCAGAAATTGAATCCATAAAAAAGCTTAGAGATTATAATTCTAATGTTAGCTGTCACTACTTGATAAATAGAAAAGGAAAAATTATTCAAATGGTCAAAGAAAATAAAATAGCTTGGCATGCGGGAAAGTCAAAATGGAAAAAATTTAAAAATCTAAATGAAAATTCAATAGGTATAGAGTTAGTAAATAAAGGTAGTGAATTCGGATATCAAAATTTTCCGAACGTTCAAGTTACAAAATTAATTCAATTATGTAAAAAACTCAAAAAAAAATATAAAATTAAAGATGAAAATTTTTTAGGCCACTCAGATATTGCTCCTTTAAGAAAAAAAGATCCAGGAGAGAAATTTCCTTGGAAAAAACTAAGCAAATTTAAACTTGGGGTATGGTATAAAAATATAGAAAATTGCTCAGACAAAATTAAAAATAAAGCATACAATAAAACTTCGTTTTTCAAAAATTTACACAAAATAGGTTATAGATACTTTCAAATTTATAAAAGAAAAAAATCAGACCGGTTAGTCGTTAGAGTTTTTCAGCAGAGATATTTACCCAGAAAAGTAACAGGATCAATTGATAAAAAAACCCACAATATTAGTAATTTTTTAGCTAATTACCGTAAATCTGCTTGAAATAATTGTTATTATTGAATAAAAGATTAATGCCAGATAATTGGATAATTGCTACTAGTTTAACTAGTAGAGGAAAGTCCGGGCTCCAAAAAGACACAGTGCCAGTTAATGGCTGGCAAAGGTGACTTTAGGGATAGTGCCACAGAAAATAAACCGCCTTATCAAGGCAAGGGTGAAAAGGTGAGGTAAGAGCTCACCGGTTTTTTGGTAACAAAAAACGCATGGCAAACCCCACTGGGAGCAAGGTTAAATAGGGAAGACATTGCTTAATAGCTAAAAACAGTCTTTTGTTAGTCTTCTGGGTTAACCGCTTGAGCTTGAATGCGAATTCATGCCTAGATAAATAATTTCTTAAATGACAGAACCCGGCTTACAGATTATCTGGCTACACCTTTTTGTTCCTATTTTGTACTAAAAACAATAAAAGCAATACTTGACTATTTTATTAAAACCCATACTATCCCATTTAATCCCATAATGGAGGGTGATTTGAAAATTATAAATAAAAGAGAGTTATTTAAAAACAATGTTTTTATCAAGTTTCGAAAACAAAATAGACAAGAAAGGTCGTGTTTCGGTGCCAGCAACTTTTAGATCGCATTTAAATTCAATGGGTTATAACGGATTTATAAGCTACCCCTCGTTTAACCACAACGCTTTAGAGGCTTGTTCTCAGGATAGAATAGAGAAATTATCTAGCGCGATTGACTCCCTAAATCCATTTGAAGAGAAAAGAGATTACTTTGCAACTTCTGTATTATCTGAGAGTGAAAATTTACAATTCGACACTGAAGGAAGAGTATCGATTTCAGAGAAATTATTGCAACATGCAAAAATAACAAACAATGTTTTATTTGTAGGTTTAGGAAAAACTTTTCAAATCTGGGAGCCAAAAATTTTTGACAAATTTAAAACTTTCGCAAAAAAGAAAGCTTTTCAAAATAGATCTAATTTAAAATGGGAGCAAAAACAGAAAGGAGAGCCGTCATGAGTATAAATGTAGGAGGTGGAGAGTTAAGAGAGTTAAAACCAAGGATTTTAGTTGTAGGTGTAGGCGGAGCAGGAGGCAACGCAATCAACGCAATGATAGAAGCAGGAATGCAAGGTGTAGAATTTGTGGCTGTTAATACTGATGCACAAGATCTTAAAATGAGTAAGGCTGATGCCAAAATACAAATAGGAATGAATTTAACCAAGGGCCTCGGAGCAGGTGCTAAACAAGATATCGGTCAAGCGGCAGCAGATGAGTCAATTAATGAGATAGTAAATTATATCCAAGGAAGCAATATGGTTTTCATTGCATCTGGAATGGGCGGAGGTACTGGCACAGGCGCATCACATGTTATTGCTAGAGCAGCTAGAGAAATGAATATTTTAACAGTAGGTGTTACAACACTTCCTTTTTCTTATGAGGGACCAAAAAGAATGAGAAGGGCAGTTGCTGGATTGGAAGAACTCAAAAAATATTTGGACACAACAATAGTTGTCCCAAACCAAAATCTTTTTAAAATTGCAAATGAGTCCACAGGTTTTGAGGAGTCGTTTAGCTTATCAAACGATGTATTAAAACATGGAGTGCAAAGTATTACTGATTTGATGGTAAGACCAGGAATGATCAATTTAGATTTTGCTGACGTGGAAACTGTTATGACGTCTAGTGGCAAAGCTATGATGGGAACAGGAGAAGCCGAAGGAGAAAATAGAGCTATTGTAGCTACAGAGTTAGCTTTAAATAATCCATTAATCGATGAATACTCATTACAAGGAGCAAAAGGATTATTGGTCAACATTACTGGCGGAAGCGATATAAAACTTTTTGAAGTTGACGCTGCAGTAAATAAGATAAGAGCAGAAGTAGACCCCGAGGCGGAACTGATATTTGGGGCTATTAAGGACGAAAATATGAACGGAAAGATTAGGGTATCGATAGTTGCTACTGCATTAAATGGTTCAGATACAAAACCTTATCTTAATTTGGTAGATACTAAACCCAATGTAGGCCTGAACAATAGAAGTTTTAGCAATGGTGATAGTTTATTCAATAGTAGCTTTGTTGAAAAAAATGTCTCTCATTCAATTGAGGGAGCAACAGCTCTTAAATTGGACGAAACTTACGAAATTAAAAACAGTGAGGAGCAAAGCAACTTAATAGACAAATTTGAAAAAAATCAGGAAAATGAAATAGCCGAAGAACTTAAAACTAATAAAACTGAGACAAATGAATTTCCAACTGGAATTTCAATAGAAAGCGCCTCTTACATGGAAAACAAAACAGACGCAAAAATACAAAGCCAGATTTCTAATAATGAAAATTTGGAAAATAATGACTCAGAATAT